>JAHFBP010000008.1 GCA_023249975.1 bacterium | reverse complement strand
GGCGTTCTGATGGTGCATTTATTTTAACTGCTGGTGCCGGTACAGGAAATCCTGTAAAAGTCTTTCCGTGGAATTATGGCAGCAAAACAATTGGAGCGGTTACTTCATCATTTTCTGATGCAAACAGTTCAACATCTTTTGCAAGTCGATGGTCGCCAAATGGCGCATTTGTAGCAGTTGCTCAATATAGCGGAACCAATAATCGACATCTTGCCATGTTGAGTTTTAACGGTTCAACTCTGACCTTGGTAGCAAGTGTTTTGACTGCTGGATTGTCAGCACAAAGCCTTGATTGGGCTCATGATGGACGACACTTGGTTGTTGCATATTTGGCAAGTGGCGGTGTTACCACACGTGTATTTGGATTTGACGGTACTGCTACCTTGACTGAAGACACAACACAACAGAAAAATCATGCTAATAATCATGTTATGTTTGTTTCCATTCATCCTGACCAAGAACATTATGCCATTGGAGGCGATCGAGTCTCTAATGTTTCATCACGAGTTTATGAAGTTAATTTGAATAATTATGTATTTAGTTTCACCGGTGGGGCAGGAACCAGTTCCATTCAAGGTGGATTTAGTTGGGATCCAACAGGGCAATATGTTGCACTTCCTCGATCAGGAGGAACTGATGTTGAGGTTTATAGTTATAGCTCTGGATCAGGAACATTTTCATTGGTGACCACATTTGCCTATGGCAGTGCACCTCAAGATGCGCAATGGAACCCTTTGGGAACTTATATAGCTGTGGCAGCCACTCCACTTAAGGTTCTTTCGTTTAATGGGTCAACCTTGACTGAAGTTGCAACAGCTCAAACGTCAGGAACGTTTGGGACATGTCGATGGAGTCCAAACGGATTATATTTAGCCGTGAGTGTTGGTGGAAGCAATCAATTGAAGGTCTACACCTGGAACTCAGGTTCTGGAACGCTTACTTTGACGGCAACAGCATCAGAAACAAAATTCTTCAGAGGCCTCAAGTGGCGAGATAATCAATTTTTGGCGGCAGGAGATCAGGGATCCACAGGTAATTTTATTTATAATTTCAGTTCTGGCGGGGGAACCTTAACTCAAATAACAACTGGTGGAAATTTGTATAATGGTGATGATCCATGGGGTAATGCATGGCGTCCACAGGGTGATTATCTTGCAACGGTTTTTGCAGCAGGGGACCCAAATGTAAGATTGACGAGTTTTGATGGTGTTTCAACTGCTGCAAACGTTTCGTCTGGAAGCATGGGGTCAGCGCAAGTTGGAGGATCAAATGCATATGATGTAACCTGGAGTAGTGATGGAACACAACTATTTGTCGCTTCAGGCGGCGGAAATGTGTATATATTCAGCTTTAATACTGGAACTCAAGCATTTACCTTAATTCAGACAATTGTTCGAGGTTCGGGTAATACCTTTATTGAACGCAATCCATCAGTGTCCAGCACTTTTGCAGTTGGGCAATCGCTGTCGGCCAATCCAGCTGGAGTAATCGGTGCATTTTCAAAACCATCAGCGCTTTCATTCCCTGTCAATGCTGATCATGGAGCAGATCTCAATACTGTGGCCTGGCATCCAACACTCAATTTTGTTGCTGTCGGGGGAGTTGTTTCTGGTGGTGCAACACATCGAGTTTATGAATTTAATACTTCAACTGGAGCATTCACTTCAGTAGCCTCTGCCGACCATGGCGCAACTGTTCGAAGAGTTGCGTGGTCGAAAAGTGGAAATTATTTAGGAATTGGCGGTGAAATTGGAACAGGATCATTTACGCACCGTGTTTACAGTTTCAATTCAACAGCCAAAACAATTACATCAACAGCAACTTATGCGCATGGTGCATCTGGTCGAGTAATTGATTGGAATTTTGACGATTCATATATTATGGTCGGTGGATATACTGTTTCATCGGTTCAAATAAAAGTAGCCCCATTTACCGGCGGAACACTTGGAACTCTTGTCAGTGTTCCTGACATGCTCGGTGGCTTGAATGATGTGAACAATCCAGGTTTGCGAGATGCAAAGTGGAGTCCCGTAGCCAACTTTATTGCAGGTGCAGGAAATGGCACCAACAGGGTGGTTAAATTTATTCCGCCAAGCACATTAACCGTTGACGCTTCTGCAACACTTGTTAATAATCAAGGAATTACCTATGCAGTCGCCTGGCATCCCGATGGATCAAAAATTGTTTATGGTGCACACATAACTGACTTTTCAACCCAGATTTATACCTATAATTCAACAGCACAAACTTTGACTGAAATTGTCAGTGCTCGGCCAAATCCAAGCCTTTCTGTGGTCACGGCGGTGGACTGGAGCAAAGATGGTTCGACCATTCTTCGCGGAAGTAGTACAACTTATAGCACGATGGCTTTCGATTCTGTTGCATTAACGCAGGTTCAAACAGCAACGTTCACCCATGGTTCGAGTATTAATGGCGCTGCGTTTTCACCCAATGGAAGTTATTGTATTATTGATGGTGTACGAACAAGTAGCATTACCTCTCGACTCCATCAGCTCAAAGTTGCAGTTTCGGGAAACACGCTAACTGATTTGACCACAACTCCTTCGTTTATTAGTCCAATTCCAGTTGCTGCAAAGTGGAATCCTACAGGAACTCAATTGGCAACTGTTTCTGGCAATAATTTGTATATCTATTCTTATACTTCAACCAATACCACCACGCCATTTGTGCAAGTTGCCACTTACAATCACGGTGCTTTGCTCAATTCAGTTGACTGGTCTCCAAATGGACAATTGATTGCCTGTGGTGGTGCGGCAGGGACTGGGGCATTTACTTCTCGATTGCTGACTATTTCCGGCACAACGTTGACTCTTGTGGCCAGCACCACAAGTAGTAGTGCTACTGTGTATTCAGTTGCATTCGATTCGTCAGGTTCTTTTTTGAGTACAACTGGGGTTCCAAATTCAGGTGCAGGAACAACAACAACTCGAGTCAGTGATGTTGTGTTTACGGCAGGAGCTTGGACGCTGAATGAGCGCACAACGCTTGTTGCAAGCAATACTGTGTTCTCTAATGCATGGCGCCCACAAGGTGATGCCATTGCCAAAGCTGATGGAACCAACTTGACGGTGAATTTGTTCACCCGAGGCACTCCAGCCTTTGGTGCAAACGCCAGTGCAGCATTTGGTGCAAATACAAAAGTTGTTGCGTGGCACCCCCTTGGTTCTTTTGTGGCTGTCGGTGGTGTGCGTAATTCATCAATTACTACCAAAATTTATTCATATACTGGAACTCCAACTTTGACGGCCTTGACTGGCACGCCAACACTTGATCATGGCAGTGATGTGACATTTATGAAGTGGTCTCCAGACGGATCAATTTTGGTCACAGGTGGAACGCGAAGAACAGATGGTCGTGAATTTAGTGCGTACAGCTTTAATAGTGCGACTCAAACATTTACCGATATTACCTCAACATTTGCACAAAATGCAGGATTTGCTCAGGCAATTGATTTTATTTCTGCCGGTGGAAGCACCTTGTTTTTCAAAGCCGTTGGCTATAAAGGGCAATCAGTATTTCATGCACAATCGCTCGCATTGAGTAATTCAGAAGTAGCATCGGCTGAACAACGTGTTTTGGTTTCTGCAAATAATCAACTTGCAATAACCAAGTCGCAGCGTATTAATTTATCTGGAAAAGAGATTATTTTTGCGCAAGATACGGGCAAGCAATTGTTTTTGGATGCGCATGTGACGGTAACGGCCGAACGAACAGTGTTTGATCAGTATTCAACATCAAATGCTTCCATGTTGCGAGGGGCTTCTTTGACGGTAAGCAATGGATCAAGCATGAAAATGCGTCAAAATGAGAATCTACAACATTCAATTTATTTTGATGGCAATGTGGTTTTTGATGGTGGCGGTCATACTCTCAACTTTACGACAACAGATGCGTTTTATATTCTTCCTGGTGCAACATTACGCATAGTAAATGCTCGCATGACGGGGCTGACTCAAGCTCGGTTCCAATTGGGGTCATCAACCTCAACGGTGATATTTGATAATGTTAGAATCGATTTGACCGGCAATTTTGCTATAACCAATGGCAAGTTCCAAATTGCGCACAATGTGAGCATTAGAGGGCCCTATGCATTTATATACAACACAGATGCTATCAGTACAGTTTTGAGCAAAGGGGTTCTTAAATTTGAACAGGGTGCAACCCTTGTCTACAATCCACCAAGCGGTGGAATTAATGATATTCAATATACTGACTCGACAGCAGCTATTTTCTTATCTGGATCAAATATTTATACCTCCAATTGTAATATGCAACTGAGTGGTGGCCAACTTAATTCAACAAAAATTTCTAGTCTTGCATCATTGAGTGGATTTACACCGCAACAATTGTTTCTTGGAAACACGGGAGCACAAGCTGAATCTGTTCAATGGCGGCCTGATGGATTATTTGTTGCAGTGGGTTCAAATCCATCAAGTAACTTGAAGATTTTTTCATATAACACCTTAACCGGTGCGTTAACTCAAGTTGTAACATTCGATCCTGGTGCTGTAGTTTCGAGTGTAAGTTGGGATTCAACGGGTACGTATTTGGCAATTGGTCATGGCGCAGGGTCATTTAATGTGCGCATATTTACCTTTGATGGGTCAACATTGTCCGAAATTACAGCCGCTCGTACATTAACAACCAATGGTGGGACTGCATATGTTTCGTGGAGTACCAATAATCAATATTTAGCTGTTACGACAAATTCAACTGGAAGTCCAAATACCTTTATTTATCAATTTGCATCTGGTCCTGGAACATTGACTCAAAGAGGAAGTAATTGGAGTGGATATAGTGGTACCGATATACGGTGGCGTGATAATCAGTTTGTATCAGTTGCACGAGGTGCTAACTCGAGTCAATTTGGATTGACAAACTTCTCATTCACGGGAAGTTCGCTTGATTTTATTACAACGGGCAGTCAACTTTCATTTACTCAGGACTGCGTCACTGTTGATTGGCATCCAAGTGGAAATTATTTGGTTGTATCTCAATCTGTTTTGAATAATTTGAATCTCAGCTTGTATGCATTCAATTCAGGTACACAGGCTATGACTTATGTAGCTTCTGGTGCTCTTAGAACCGCGACAGGAAATCCTCTTTCTATTCGATGGAGTCCAGATGGAACACGAATTTTGGTGGGAACTTCTGATACAACAACTCCAATCCGAGTATATGATTTCAATTCAAGTACACAAACATTTACTGAAAATGTTGCATTACGATTCTCGCTTGGAACTGCGCAAGGTCGAGCGGTTGCGTGGAGATATGATGGGCAAATAGGAGCCGTTGTAGGGGCAGGGGCATCGAATATTGCAACGTATTCTTTCCAAACAGCTTCACCAACTAAGTTCTTGTTTGGGGATGGAACTTCAGCTGCAAATAACTTGCTGATCAATGTTTACGATGGAACCTTGTCGTGTACCCAGGGCGAGATCTTTTGGAATAATTTGGATACATAGCTTTTTTATCCGCTCAAATACGTTCGACGAGCTCAGTACGAGCGGACACGGGGATTTTGGGGATGACTCCCTAATTGCGGAGATCTTAAGAGGGCACAACTAGCCCTCTTGGAAATTGGTTCTTTACTTTGATGCATCCTCAGATATCATGTCACGCAGGCACCTTTTTAGGGTGATTTTTATGTATCTTTCTTTAAGGAGAGGGAGAAGATGCAGTCTAGTTTGTCAATCCGTCGCTTCGTGGCGGGAATACTGTGTTTTGTTGTATTGTCATGTGGCACACAACAGTTAAGTTCAATCGGCTTGGTGGAATCAGATCCACATGGAATGGTGGTTGCAAATCTCGAATTTGACCATGGCGCACACATTGTGGCAGGTCAGTGGAATTCAGATGGCAGTCTTTTGGCAGTTGCAGGTTCACGTACAGGTATTCTTGATGCCAAATATGTGACGACACGTATTTACAGCTACAATGCGACTGAAAAGTTCATGACAGAGCTCAGAGCTTGTCAGGTTGATCATGGCGACATGGTCTGGGCAGTTGATTGGAGCTCAGATGACAACTATCTTTTGGTAGGTGGATTGCGCAATAACAACATTGGTGATACGTATACTTCGCATCGCGTGTATCAATATCACAGCGCCACGGAATCGCTCACCGAAGTTGTCGGAGCTCGCGGTGATCACGGATTGAATGTAATTGCAGTGGCTTGGGCGCCAGATGGTGCTCATTTTGCAATAGGTGGTGAGCGCAATGGAACTGTTAGTGTACGCATTTACAGCTTTGATGGTACCACGGCGACTGAAGTGACCACAGCTCGTGCTGATCATGGGATTGAAGTTCGCGCTTTGTCATGGACTTCTGATGGTTTGCGTTTGGCCGTTGGTGGTCGACGAACTAATGTAATTGCAGCAACGGAAACAACTCATCGTGTGTTTGCGTTCAATTCAGGTGCCGGCACATTAACAGAGCTTACAGGTTCTCGAGGTGATCATGGTGCTCTTGTTTCGTCTCTTGCGTGGGATGCCTCAGATTTGAATCTTGCTGTTGCAGGAGCCCGATTTGATACAGTTCCAAGTGATACAACACAGCCGTCATATACTCATCGCATCTATGAATTTAATACCACAACGAGCGCAATGCCTGAGCTCGTTGACTCTCGCGCTGATCATGGTTCATTTGTCTGGCATGTTGCATGGAATGCAGCAGGAACACGCCTTGCAATAGCAGGAGAACAGGTTTCTGGTCTAACCAATCGCATTTATTCATTCGATTCTGGTGCAGGAACATTGGCCGAAGAAACATCAGGTGTCGTCAGCCGTGGTGGTGGCCGTGCTCATACCGTTGGCTGGTGTCCAGGAGGGACAGACTTTATGGTCGGCGGTGATCGAGATGTGAACGTTAATCACTCTCTTGAATTGTTTAATTTTAACACTTCAAGTCATGCTTCATCACCCATTGTTGCCGCTCGAGAAAGTTTGGGTTATATGGCTCGCTCAATGGCTTGGACTCCAAATGGAACCTATTTAGTTGTTGCCGGTTGGCATGAACCTGCTCGTCGTTCATTAAATGTGTATAAATTCAATTCAACAACAAGCACATTAACAAAGTTGTCTTTCGGTGGAGAAATTGATTTTGGCAGCGATGTTTCAGCTGTTGCATGGACAGCAGATAATCAATACCTTGCTGTTGGTGGACGCCGGAATAATGCACTTGGTGGATCATTAGCATCTGTTCGTGTTTTTCAATTTAATTCATCAAATGAAACATTTTCAGAGGTAACTGGTTGCAGATTTGATCACGGCGCAATGGTTATGGATCTTGATTGGTCATCTGATAGTGCCTATCTTGCCATTGGTGGAATACGCAACAATAAGATTGCATCAACAAACACAACTCATCGTGTTCTTGCATTCAATTCTGGTGCTGGAACCTTGTCTGAAGTAACGGGTTGCCGAGCTGATCATGGTGGTCATTGTTTTGCCATTGATTGGAATGCTGCAAATACTAAGTTATTTGTTGGTGGGATACGCAATGCCAATATTTCAGCAACTATGACATCTCATCGCGTGTATACTTTCAATTCAGGTGCTGGAACATTAACTGAACAGACTGCAGCGCGTGGTGATCATGGTGGCATTGTGTGGGCTGGTGGCTGGATGGCTGCTGGAACACATTTTGGTGTTGGTGGTCAGCGAAATAATAACATTGCTTCAACTTATACAACCTCACGAATTTACAGCTTTAATGGGACAACTGCTGCCGAAGTGACCACAGCTCGTACTGCTATGGGTGGTGATGAAATCAGAAGTTTTGAGTGGGCACATTCAGGATCTCGAGCATTGTTAGCGGGTGAGCGAGCTGTTCATGATGGCGCTGGTGATTTTGCCACACATTGTGTTTACAACTTTGATAGTGGTGCTGGAACCATGACCATGTTGGGCTATTGCTGCGAAGATCATGGGAGCCGTATTGTTACTGGAGCCTGGAATACTGGAGATTGTCATATTGCCGTGGGTGGGATACGTACTATTGATGCCGCAAACAATCTAACAGCACGGGTTTATTCATTTGTTCCAGCAGGAACAACGCTTAATCGTGAAATTGCTTCTTTATCTGATCATGGAACTGATGTAATGGTGCTTGATTGGCATCCAGGACGCAATCATCTTGCTATTGGTGGAGTGCGATTTGATACGAATTTAAGTGATACTTCGGCTCCATCTTATACCTCGCGTGTGTATAGATTTGATCATGCTGCAAAAACATTGACTGACTTGGCAGGATGTCGAGTAGATCATGGAAATACAGTATATGATCTTGCTTGGACATTTTCAGGCGTTTATATGGCCATCGGTGGCGCTCAGTTCGATTCTGACTTGAGTGATACCAGTGGCCCTGTTTATACATCCCGTGTGTATGAATTTAGTTCAACATCAAGCACATTGACCGAGTTGGCCAATTGCCAAATGAATCATGGTGCGGCTGTGATGTCAATTGGGTGGACAACAACGACAGCCGGAACATATCTTGCAGTTGGTGGAAGACGAACAGAAGATTCTATAACTCATCGCATATATCGATTTGATATGCCGAGCCAATCAATGGTTGAATTGGCTGGATGTGCTATGGATTTTGGTGATAACGTATCGTCACTTTCATGGAGTTATGACGGCGTATTCTTAGCTGTTGGTGGAAAACGAGTACCTCTTGGCGATGATTATGCCAGTGTCCGGATTTATCAGTTTGATCCAATTGCAGAAACATTGACCGAAGTGGTTACTGCTCGTATTGATCATGGTCAGGAAATCTATGATCTTGAATGGGCGCCAACTAGTTACACTCTTGCCCTCAAGGGTGCGGGATATGACAATATTAATATTCGTATTTATACCTATAATGTAGAATTCAGTGTTTTTACAGAAAAGTATCTTGCTCGTACCTACAACATAGGCTACGGTGGCACTATTCAATGGGCTCCAAATGAATTGAGTTTGGCAACATGTGGGTATCGTGACGACAAAAAAACACACCAGGTGTATTTGTACGATGCTGGAGCTGGGACTTTAACAGAAGCTCCATGGGCTATGGGTGACCAAATACGAACTGCTCATTGTGCTCGTTGGATAGATACAGATGGCTGTGTATTGGCAGTTGCGGGTGATCGTGCATATGATCAAGCCAATTCAATGTATGTGACGCATGGCGTGTATTCGTTTGCGGGTGGGGTTCCAACGCTCGATGAGCTGAAGAATGCTCGTTCTGATTACATGTCATAATTAAATAAGGTGGGGGTGCATTTGAAAGAGTGCACCCTTTCTTGATAAAAGGAGCGAAGATGAAAAATATTTACTTATGGGGATCTGCTGTCGTATTGATCAGCGGGGCTTGCCTTTGTCTTCCCTTTTTGATTACGAAAGATCACGGTCCGCAATTTTCAGATTCAACTGAACGGATTAATTCAGAGATCGAAAAAGGGACCGTGCGCATGGTATGTTCAAATCATGACGGAAAACGGCGCGCCATGGTGATCGAAAAAAAGAACTGCTTTGAAGTACGAACTTATGAAGTAGTTGATGAGGCTGGAACTCTTGTTCAAACCGCAACTGCCGAATATCGCAATGTCAAACTTGAAGATTTTGATTGGGTAGGAGCTCAATTTTTGCCGAAAACTATTTAATGAAAGATGCTTTTAAAAAAAACATCTTTCATTGCGACGTATTTTTTTCAGATCCATTTCTATTTTTGCTATAACTCTTTTCATTTCATTGATGTTATCGAAAATGACTTTAGATTCAACATGTTTAACCATGTCTTCAATACTTTCATATAAAAAGTTTTTTAAATACAAATCATGATGCTTCTGTATATAACTGTTACTAATTGTTTTTGTTCGTATGCGTTCTTGAATGAGATTGTTGTTGTCTATTTTTTCTTGAAAGTAGACAGCAAATTTTTCTTCGTTAAAAAACCTTGGATCACAAGGCGTTCCAAGTTCTTTGTGTAATTTAATAAGGTACAAATTGGTATCCGCAATTGCATCAATATTAATATGTGCAGAAACTGCATGTGCCATCAAAAAAATAAAAAATGGAAGAATCATAACCTTTATAGCGCTTTTCATAAAAAGCCCCTATTGAAAATACGCTGTGATATGCAAATTGTTGTCTAGTGTTGCAATGTTAAACTTGAAGATTTTGATTGGGTTAGAGCTCAATTTGTTCCCCAATTAATGACTTAATTATTGCTTCTGCGCGACGAATGTGCTCTAAAATCTCATTCTTACGAGTGTTTTTTTCTTCGTCAGAAAGAGCACTTATTTTTTGTGTAAAAAGTTTCTTCTGTATGGCTTCAAAGAGCAGTTGAATTTCAAATTCACAGATATCTTTATTGTTTTGGGTAACTTTCTCCATATACTCATTTGCTAATTTTTCAAATTCTTCCTCATGGAAAAAATGAGGGTCAAAGTGCTCATAGAGTTCGTATTCAAATATTAGGTTTCGTAGGTCTATTTGAAGATCAACAATATCTTCAATGTCGGGTGCCACAACTGCCTCACAAATATTTTCAATGTCGATCACTGCAGAGACTTGTGATGAAGCGGCACAAAGAACGGCAAGCGAAAACAGCGTTGTAATAATATATTTGTTCATAAAACAGATCCTTACTTTATTGAAATAGGTGTGCTATTGAAATAAGCTATTGCTTTAATGGTGATTCTTTTAATTATAATTCAAGTAGGACAATTGGCAAATGCTTCAAAGGTCTTTGTTTAACACACTTTTTTTGATGGCTATCCTTTTTACGATTCCGGTGTTGTGTTTCCCTGAGATTAATCAAACTCGGGCAGAAAAGCTTATGAATGATCCATACGATAAAGAAAGTTTTGATTTCATAGTGGATGTTCACCCACAGGCTTTAGCTTTTTATATTGCAGAAAGAACCATTGAGCGAATACGTTGTCATCAAGAGATACCTGTGTTGATATCCCAGATTGATAGGGTGTTTGATTATTATAATTGTCATAATTTATCACACTTAAGCATTATTTTTGAGTTTATTGCACAACGTATGATTGCGATCATAACTGCACGCGAAAATTATTCAATTTTGTCAGGTGTGAACAGAAAAAATTATTTTTATTTTTTCAGACAACTACCCTCGTTGCTCAAATCTGAGATACTCAAACAACATCTCGGTAACCATCTACCGGCATTTACATTTATGTATAATGAAGCGACGGATCATGAAGAATTTTTAAAGAAAATAGCCGTCAATAGCATTAAAAATATCCCTATGCATATTTTAGTTCACGATATTGAAGTGCCGGCACGAATTTTTGCGGATATTGATCCCGTGAATAATTCGATTGTGGCAGTAACTTTTGAAAACTGTGAACTTTTGCCTCAGGTATTTAATGATATGGCCGAGCGACTTCCGCATCTTGTCGAGTTGGTGATCAATCAAAGTGATATCTCATTTCCTTATTCTGTAAGTCATTATTTTTTTTCACTCGCCCGATTTTCCATCAACGATAGCCAAATTTTCAACAAATACCCTATTAACCTTAGGCCAGCATTGTTACGGATTTCAGGAATTTGCCAAGATGATGCATCACAAAAAAATGGTTTTATTGTTAAAAATACAACAGAAAACCTGTTCTCTATTACTGATGATTTATTTGATCCTGTTGTTGGGGGACAGAGGATTAGATGATTTGCAATCAATTGAGTAAAGGTTTAGGTTGTTTTTTGATACTGTTTTTACACTTCAAATCTAAATATTTGTTTGCCCGCACAGGCGTCATCGTAGCGCTTTTCATTAATTTCCCAATTAATGTTCTTTAAAAAAGCTTCGATGTAGGTGGCACGGCCATCGGCGTGATGGTCGACCATATAAGCATGTTCCCACACATCCATGGCAAGAATAGGAACAAAGGTTGAGATATGCCCCTCGTGGTGCTCGCGAATGAAGTGATTGGTCAGGTCTTTGGTTACCGGATCAAGATACAAAATGGCCCAGCCAACTCCGCGGGTCAGTCCGCACAGTGCAAAATCTTCACGCCAAGCCTCCACAGATCCCCAGGTTGCCTCGATATTGGTTCGTAGCGCACTTTGTCTGAGCGTTGTGCTATCGGCTGTTAAATTGCCAAAATAGAACTCATGGAGCACCATGCCATTATATTCAAAGCCATAGCGGCGGCGGCGATCAGCATAAGCGAGAGAGTTGGTCTTTTTTTCAGATCGCAAGAATGCCAATTCTGCGTTCAGGGCGTTAACTTGCTTGACGTAACCTTCGTAAAGCTTCCAGTGATCGTCAATTTGCAGGTCAGAAATGTCCGAAAGTCCCTTGGGCTTGAATTCAATGCGCGGTTGGTATTGATAAATTTTGCTCATGACTATCCTGGATTATATTCGTCTTTATATGATCTGATGCCTATTTTAGCCCAAATTTTGGAAATTTAAAAAATATAAAAATATCTCTTGACCCTTACGTTGCGTTATCCCTTAGGCTGTGTTTAACAGGATTTTAAAGTGTGAGGATATGAGATGAAAACCCAATGGTACGTTAAGGAGTTGAGTGATTTGACCGGAGTGTCAGTTAGGGCACTGCATCACTATGATGAAACCGAATTGCTCAAGCCTTCGGTGCGTCAATCCAATGGATATCGTCTATATTCTCAGAATGACGTGGTGAAGTTGCAACAAATTGTGGCATACAAATCTTTTGGTTTTAACCTCAAAACAATCAAGCAAATATTAGAAAAACAACTTTCTGAGATTGAGAGCTTGTCAAAACAAAAAGAAATAATTGGAAAAAACTTGGATGATCTGCAGAACATTTATGCAAAACTCAATGACATAATTAGTTCTCATGTTAATAAAAAGCTGGTAGTCGTAGAAGAAACAATTGGCCTTATCGGAGCTTACAATATGAACAAAGCAATAAACGAAGAAGTAATTAAACAAGTCACATCAGTGACTTTTATGTCTGAAAATGATACTCGTATAATGATGGATGTCCAAGAAAAGTACCGCGAAAAAAATAACCTGACGCCAAAAGATATGATGCAGGCGTGGATGGATTTTCGTGAAAAAGTGAAAAATAATTTACATGAAGATCCTACAGGTCCGGTGGGCAAAGAAATGCTAGAAGCCTCTAAGGTTGCGGCAGAAAGAAGCTTTTTGCAGCCACTGAAGGATAGTCCTACAGGTGAATCTTTGATGGCACGAATGCCTAAGGAGTTTACTCCTGAACAACAAGAAGCCATTAAAAAAGCTATAGATGATGGTAAACTTCGATTTGAAGAGTACCTCATGACATTATCCGAAGATGTTCGTGAAGTAGAAAGAGCAAAAATGGCGACAATGCAGGCTGTAAATGCATGGATGGAGGCAGCTCAGAAGCATCATGGAAATCCTAAATAACCAATTTTTTGGTTAATATCGCGTAATTTGTAGGTTGGAGAGTACGGTGTTATATCGCTCTCCAACGACTTTCCAATCAATGTTTTTCATAAAGTTTTCAATATATTTTGATCGGCCATCAGCCTTATGGTCAACCATGTAAGCATGTTCCCACACATCCATGACGAGCAATGGGTTAAATCCGGCAATGTGTCCTTGGCCGTGTTCTTCAATAAAATGATTAGTCAAATTATGGGTGGTTGGATCAATGTACAAAATTGCCCATCCAGTGCCGCGACTCATGCCGGCTCGGACAAAATCGTCCTGCCATTGCTTGAATCTTCCCCAGGTCCCCGTGATTTTTTTGTATAAAGGATGATTTGTTTTCAGGGGTACTGATTGCGATGTCAGGTTGGCAAAATAAAGCTCATGAAGCACCATGCCGTTGTATTCAAAGCCATAGCGGCGGCGGCGATCATCATAGGCCAGGCGTGGAAATTCGCCCTTTTTGCGCATATCGGTCAATTCATTGTTGAGCTTGTTCACGTTGCCAACATAACCCTCATAGAGCTTCCAGTGATCATCAATTTGGTCATTGGAAATGCCCGCAAGGTCACTGGGTTTAAGTTGTTTTTTTACTTCATATTTTTGAAAAAAAACTTCAGCAGGTTCGGTTTTTTTCGATTGAATGGAGCTGGCCGTAAAACAGGTAATGAGGATCAGGGTATGCGGGGCGAGGGAGTATATTTTTTTCATTCTATGTCATCCTTATCTTCAGGATTAATATCCAATTCAGATTCTGATTCATTTGGCATTTGCGTGATCGCTGGCTGTCCAAAGTTTTTGAGAATTTTTGCTTTCAGGTCTTCTGTTGAGATTGATCCACTGCGGTCAACAATGTGTCCATCTTTGAAAAGCAAAATTGCAGGTATGGTGATAATGGAATATTGGGATGAAAAGTTTGGTGCAGAGTCAGTGTTGATCGCATAAAAATCGTAATCGTTGCCCATTTCTTGCGCAACTTGTTTGAAAACTGGTGTCATTCTGACGCAATAGCCGCACCAGGGGGCATAAGCTTCGACAATGGCTGGTCGGGTTGATTTGAGTACTTTTTCTTCAAATTCATCAGCTGTGATCAGTTTTACGGGCTTGCTGGCATCAAAGGTATAAAAATCTTTGGCTTTGGGTTTATTTGAATTTGGTCCCATGACATAAAGACCGGTGCCTAGGATCGAAAAACATAAAACTGCCCAAGAAAAGTTATTCACTGTTTTTCCTTTTACTAAGAATAAAATCACGTATTTTTTGAGCTTGTTCTTGAGGGTTTTCGGCACGTGTGATATCAGATCCAACAATGATTCCATGGGGTTCAAGTTCAACAATTTCAGGAAGGTTTTCTAGCGTAATATTCCCTCCGATAAAAATAGGGAGGCTGGTGTTGCCGCGCACGTTTTGCCATGCATCAATCAGATCAATCGAGTTTTCTATTTCCGTAGGTCGTCGGAAAATAATTGCGTCGACTTCAAAACCTTGCGCATCAAGTGCAGATTGGCCCGGTGAACTTGAATCTATCAAATCAATCATAACTTTCAGGTTATTGGTTCTTGCTTGACTGACAGCTTGGGCAATTGCCTTGTTGTCAGCTCCGGCTAATATTGAAAGGCTGTTGGCTCCAGATGAAGCAAACAAAGGGATCGTTCGTGTAATTTTGTCGATGATTTTGGTGTCGGCAAAAAGCTCTTTGTCGGGAAATTGATCACGAAATGCTTTGATTGCCTGAATACCGTGCGCATAAAGAAGTGATGCGCCAATCTCCATAATATCAGCATAATCTGCGGTCAGCTTGGCTACGCTCAGTGCATCGACAATGTCGATAAAATCGTACGAAATTTGCAGTTTCATGAGAATGAGTCCTTGGCTATCATAATGATTGATTCAGATGTAATACAATTTACAAAAAAATATCAACTAAAATGAGGAGATGATCTTGCTGTCAACATTATCAGCAGGACTTGGTGCAGCCGGAGTGCTTGCAGGTGCTGGAGTTGTTGTCATGGCGGGAGCTGCTGCTTTTGGTGCAGGAGTTTCAAATGAAACGGGTTCAAAATATTGCGAAAGTTTGAGGGTGTTGAGCAACACTTTGTCATTATATTTTCTACCGAGCAAATAAATGGTTGGTAGAATCATGTGGTTAGATTTAATGCCGCTAAATGTCCCTGTTGGAACAAAAAAGTTGTTAGGATTGGCCTCAATGGCAATACCTAAATTACTGATGGCGCCATCTTGAGGGACGTCGGTTTTTTTAATTATCCAGTTGGGCTTATCA
Source organism: bacterium (assembly GCA_023249975.1). Lineage (GTDB taxonomy): Bacteria > Babelota > Babeliae > Babelales > JAHFBP01. The sequence goes on along the minus strand of JAHFBP010000008.1, from coordinate 58,485 downwards.
GGATTTTCAGTTTTAAGGCTAAAATTATAGATTTGTACCGGAAGACTTTTGAAAATGGCAGGGAAATCAATGGCATGTGCTGAAGTTGTTGGGGCAGCAGGAGTTCCTGGAGGGATTGTTTCAGCTTCAGGGGCGATACTCATGCGTGACATGGTTTGTTGATACAGTGGGACCAGTTTGAGCTGAGGCGTTATGGCAATATAGGTTTCTGGCTCATCGTGCTTGAGAGGAAATGTAATGATTCCTTCTGTGTCTGAGTAGGATACATAGCCGCGATACACAGCTGGAATGCCGCTCAAGCCATGGTTTTTATGGCTACGAGTTGCTTTTTTGAGGAATTTTCTGACAAATTTTTCTGGGCTGATTGACCCGATTTGATTGATTTTTTCTTGATATTTTTCTTTGGCAAATTCCTGTTCAGCTGATTTGACTACAAAATCTGGAGGCAAACTGATGCGAATCATCATGGTTGCTCCGGAAGCCCCACGTCCCAATTGGGGGATTGAAAAGGCAATAATCGCAAGATATTTAAGGTATTTGATGTTTTTCGTCATAATTCCCCCATTTCTTGATTAAGCAGCTTAAGTTGGATGACTGTGAAGTTGGATGATGTCAAAAAAAGCAGCTATACTAGGACTATATCAAAGCTACGATTCAAGAATCCACGGTTTACAGCTCCCTCTGCTTTTGGGGGATAAAGAAAGATGATTACATGAAAGATATTAAGCCAGTAGAAAAACCTGCTGAAAAAGTGTGGGCTGATTTTCAAAATACAGAAAACTTAAAACCAAACCAAGTTGCGCAGTTCAAAAAATATGCAGACTTGTTGGTCAGATGGAATGAATTGACCAATTTGACCGCCATTGAAGGTTTGTCAGGAATTGTAAATCAACATTTTATTGATTCAATTGCTCTCAAAGAAGCCGTTGATATGCCCAATATTAAATCGATTTGCGATGTTGGAACGGGTGCCGGATTTCCTGGTCTTGCTCTTAAAATAGCATTTCCACATTTGCGCGTTCTTTTGATCGAAGTAAATCACAAAAAAGTTGAGTTTTTGAACACGGTAATCGAAGAACTTGGCCTTGAAGATGTTGAAATTTGCTCAATGGATTGGCGTACATTTTTGCGCAATACCGAGGGCGAAATTGAATTATTTGTGACCAAAGCAGCATTGTCAGATGTTGAATTATGCAGAATGTTCAAACCCGCCTGTTCATATCGCACAAATACTGTTGTGTATTGGGCGGTTGATGAGTGGCAAGCTGATCCAAAAGTTGTAAAATATGTGCGCAAAGAAGTTCCGTACAAACTCAAACGCAGACAGTGCAAGTTCGTATTCTTCGGATTGCCACCAGCTGAATAATTATTCAACGGATCCGTCAACCATCCTAATGATGCGCTGAGTCTGTTGTGCAAGGCTATTGTCATGCGTAACAATCACAATGGTCATATTTTGCTCAGTATTCAAATTTTTGAGTAACTGTAAGATCGCAACACCGGTTTGTGAGTCCAAGGCTCCGGTGGGCTCATCAGCAAGCAAAATTGAAGGATGGTTGGCAATGGACCGGGCAATGGCAACACGTTGTTGTTGTCCGCCCGAAAGTTGAGATGGCCGATTGTTTTTGCGGTCAGCAAGTCCAACAAGGTTCAAAAGCTCAGAGGCACGTTGTTGAGCTTCTTCAGGTGATTTCATACCATACAGCAGCGGTAAGGCCACATTGTCCAAGGCTGTCAGTCCAGGCAAAAGATAAAAGTTCTGAAAAACAAAGCCGATTTTTTGATTGCGAACACGCGCACGTTCATCGCGTGAAAGTCCTGCAACCTCCTGGCCATCTAAAATATATGAACCACTGGTTGGGGTGTCTAGGCAGCCGAGCAGATGCATTAAAGTGCTTTTACCCGATCCAGATGCTCCAACAATGGCAATAAATTCGCCCTGATTGATGCTCATAGAGACATTTTTGAGAATGGGAACTTGTGTCTCTCCCATTTTGTAGGTCTTGCATAGGTCGTGAGTTTCGATGTGGTTCATAATTTATCGCTCCCGCAATGCGTCAACAGGGTCAAGTTTTGCGGCACGCTGTGCGGGATAGAGCCCAAAAAATATCCCAATAATTACTGTGGTCAAAAATGAAGCAATAATCGCATTGCTTTCAATCACAATTCTCCAGTCGGTAAAACGGCCCGCAATGTGCGAAAGTCCAATTCCCAGCGCAATTCCAACCGTTCCTCCAATTAAACACAAAATTACTGATTCGACCAAAAATTGAGCCCGAATCATGCCGGTTGTGGCTCCCAGTGCAAGTCGAATGCCAATTTCTTGAGTGCGTTCAGAAACTGTAACGAGCATGGTGTTCATCACGCCAATGCTGCCAACGAGTAATGATATTGAGGCAATGATCAGCAAGAGTAACTGAATAATTTCCGAAGCACCTTCGGCAGCCTTGGCATACGATTGTTGATCAAAAACGGTAAAGTCATCTCCCTCTTTAGGTTTGAGTTTATGTCGGTGACGCATGATTGCTTTGGTTTGTCGCATCGCAGTCGGAATCGATTCTTTGTCCGCGGTGCTCATGGCAATGTAGTCGATGACGTTGTTTTTGCGATAGGTGATGCGGTTTTTCATGGTGGTGTAGGGGATAATGCAATTCATGTCGGGATTTTGCATAGGTTGCGGAAATTCAATGGGTGCAACAACGCCAATGACCGTAAATCGGCGTTTGAAAAAATCTACCTTTTTACCGATAGGATCGCTATTTCCAAAGAATTCATAAGCGATTCGAGCGCCCAAAATAATAACAGCCCGTGATTGGGTGATGTGTTCAGCTGTGAAATTTGATCCGCGGACAATGGTCAGAGCATCAATGGCGATCAATTGTTCATTGCCCCCACGGACTTTGCCCGTGATGTGTTTTCCTTCGTACGAAATGGGCGCTTCAATCCCCTGGTATACCGGTGAAATTTTAGTGATGAGGGGGACCTGTTTTTTCAGGGCTTCGGCATCAGTTACGCGCAGATGAAGAAGCTTTTTACGCTTTTGGCTGGTGTTTTTACTCAGGCTGGGAGGGACCCATGCAATGACTTCCAAGAGGTTTTTACCCATTGAAGACATGCGTTCTTGAATTTTGATGCGCGCTCCGGTTCCAATTCCCATAGTGGCAATGACGGCAGCAATGCCGACCACAATGCCCAAAATGGTCAGAGCGCTGCGTCCTTTGCGGTACCAGAGCGATTGTAGTGCCGTTTGAATGAGTATGGCGGGTGTCATATTTCAACCTTTACAATGGGATCATTGCTACAATGAGCTCTTTTTGAACATTTTTTTATAAAGATCTTCCATCTGGTTCACTTCATCCACGTCGATGACCACTTTGTCGTCTGCGCTCAGCCCTTCAACAATGGCGTAGTACATTTCGTTGGTGGCGCCTAGTGTGACCATGCGTTCAACAAATGACGGTCCATTAACCACCCAGACAGTTTTATACAGAGCTGTGCCTGAGGAGGCAGGGGGGGTTTTTAGTTGTTTGCGCGTTTCATCAGAAAGAGGATTAAAGGAATACTTGAGCTTTTGCGCAACATTCTTAATTGAATCAGGGTTAATTGAGAGTGTGTTGCTGGAAATGCTCAATGCAGAATCGGCTCGTGCAATTTCAATTGAGGCATGGGCAATCATGTCGGGCCTGAGAAGATCTTTGCAATCGTCGAGGCTGACCGTTCCGCGATAGAAGGTGGAATTATTTTTGGTAACGGCTGAATAACTGACTGACTCAAGTTTTCCACCAAAAGTATGGTTATGAAGGCTGTCAACCGTGATTTTCACGTCCAGATTTTCTTTTGCCTTGGAGATATCATTTTCATCAAGTTCCAGTTCCGCCACCATTTTGCTCAAGTCCGGAGCTATTTTACAAATTACCGTGGCATTCAGGTCAGTGGTAATGCGTTCCCCCTTGGCGATGGAAATGTCATACACAATTCCCTGAGCAGGAGCCTTGATCCATTTATTCTGATACAGGAGTTTTTCTTTTTCGTGAACTTCGTGGGAATAAGCGTGTTCAGCTTCCACTTGACCCAACAGGCATCGTTCTTCTTCGTATTTGTCATCAGCTAATTGTCCGCGTTCATACAGCGCTTTGATACGTTCAAAGTGGCTTTTTTGGTATTGGAGTCTGGCGTGAGATTTTTCCAGGTGGGCTTTGGCAATTTTGATATTGGAATCTTTCAGTCCATCTTCAACAATGGCCAGCGTCTGGTCGGCCTCAACTAGTTGGTTTTCTTTGACGACGACCTCAGTAATCGTTCCTGCAACCAAGCTTCCTACCTTCATGTTACCTTTGATTCTCAGTATGCCGATGGCATCAAGGCTTTCGACAATGGTTCTGATTTGAGGGGTTTCAGTTTTGAATGGAAGGGTTATTTTTTGTGTGCTTTGGTACCATCGGGCCGTGCCCATAACAAAAAAGCCGATGGTTATGGCAATAGCCGTGGAAAGAATGAGTCGCCGTTTCATAAAAACTATCCTTAGTTGTGATATAAAGGGCATGGTGCCTGATTATAGATAAAAACGGATGAGGTTTCCACCAAAAGACTTGGTGAAGATTTCTGAACGATGGACAAAATCTTCTGAAATTATTTAATTTTAATCATGAAAAAGCTTGAAACTGAAAGATGTAATTATGTTGAAAATCAGAATTTTGAATAATCTTTTGTGTTTCACGATCACCACGATTTTGCTCTCAGGTTGCCAATTGTCGGCACTAAGAGAATCTCGTAGATCTCTGGCAACTTCACAAATGGTGGCGGCGCCTCAAGTTGTAACAATCCCTACAACTTCAGTGACTTCATCATCCTCAAATGCTTCAGTGCCGGGAGTCAAATCCGTTTCACGTCAAGTACTCAAGCAGGTACTAGGGCAAGCCTTTTCCAATATTGTAGAAAAAGATATTGAGGGTATTGCTCAAGCAAAACAATTACAAGAACAGCCTCAGGATGCCAAGGTGGCACAAGCGCTCAAAGCTATAGAGTGGGTTAAGGAATATGGAGTTCCCAAGGTTAAAGCACTTTATCCAGAGTTTAGAGAAAAATTTGGGCATGAAATTGCAAAACCCAGCACAGATGTTGTCATTGAAATAACGAGCAATCCTCAAGTTAAAGAAAATTTGGATGAAATTGTCCGCCGAGCGGCACGGTCGGCCGTTGTTGGCGTCAAAGAGGAAATTGCGTCGAGTGTAAAAGCATTTTTTGCATGGCCTTATACCTATCCCAAAAAAAAGATTGTGGCTCTGTATAAATGGGCAAAATTAAAGATGAAAAAACCTCAAGTCCCTGAAGTTAAGCCAGTTCAGGATATCCGCATTGCGCCAAAAGTCGGTGATGCTCCCGCTGTGCCTTGATCACCAACTCGAGCCATGCAAACTGCTCTGTATTGTATTTGTGTGCCGCAATAATGAGATCTTTTTTTAAAATTAATCCCGCTTGGTAGTTATCAAGGGTCAGGCTCATGGTCTGTTTGGCTGCGGAGAGATAAACTTTTTTGTTTTCAAGATCGCGTATCAAATTGCGCAATCCACAATGCGTTACAACAAGGTCTTTTTCAATTTTTTTCAAAAGCTGATCACGCTCCAGGGTGCTGCGGACCGCTTTGGATTTTTCGATATTGGCGTCAAAATGCCGAGCAAATCCATCAAAAATCGGCATAGAAGCCTTGAGCCCACAATAAAATTGCTGCAGTGGCAATTTGCTTGTCGTGTCAGGAAGGGGGTTATTATTGAGGGAGTAATCTAAACGAGATGTTACGCTGACAGAAGGCAAATAATCACTGCGCGTAATGGTGCTTGAGGTGTTAAATGCTGCAATTTCTTTTTCTTTGGCCTTCAAGTCTTTACGGTTTTCTTGGGCTAATTTTTTGTATTTATCGAGGGTGAACAGCTTGATGGTGCCGGGGCTGAATGAAAGCCCCACAAACATTTTGTTTTTTCCCTGCTTGTCTGGCATGGTCAGCTGTATTCCTGTCAGTTCTTCCAGGGGGGCAAGTGTGGCCGTCAGGACATCAGCATAGTTTTCAATCTCAGTTTGAGTTCCAATTTGTTCTGCATAGGCAACCTGCCATTGCGTTTCATTGGTTATTCCCGCATCGGACTGCAGTTTTTCGTGAGTAATGATTTCTCTAATTCGGTTTTCAAGCGAGGTTGTTAGGATATATTTTTTTTGGCTAAGCCATGCGCTCAAAAAGGCATCGGTTGTTTCAAATCGTGCGCAATCACGAGCTGCTTTGTCGGTAAATTTGGCTCGCGCGGTGTGGAGTCGTGCCTGTTTGTTTTTGAGTAAAGGACCGTCAAAACTCCACAAAAGCTGATTTGTGTGGAATGAGATAAACTTTTCTGTTTGAGAAAGGTGGGGAGATTGATCGATGTTGAGCGATGTTGAAATTTGTGGCAAATACCCTGCCAAAATTTTCCTTTGAGCTTCCTTGCTAATTTTTATGCCCATTTCAGTTGCCTTGAGACCTGGATAGTCGCCCAAAGTTGCTGCAATGGCAGATTTGAGAGAAAGGCCATCGGGTTTTACTGATAGGCTGAGTGCAAGAATAACGAATGCCAGGGCTCGATAGAATCGATGGTTCATAAAAAATCCCCCTTAGTGTATTGATAATGTCGGCGTTGTGAGCGCATAATGACAGAATACACCAATGGGCTGAGTTTGCGTAGCAATCTCTTGTGAGTGAGGAAGTTGTGTTCAAAAAAAATCGGACTTATGTTCTGCTGTCTGCCTGTCTTTCTTTTTTTCTTACTTTTGCAGGTAGTTCGCTTTCAGCTTCTCAAGCCTCTGGTTCAGGCTCCAACAGAAAGGTTCCTGATAAAGAGAGCTATCTTACCCAAGGGCTTGACAGACTCGAAGAAGAATCTCTTGATAGAACTGAGTATTTTTACGCTAAAATGCCTGATAATGATAGACTTTTGGGATGTGCACAGCAGAGGTTTGTAGAAGGAAATATTTGGAGCTATAAGTCCAAATTTGAAAAATTAATAGATCCAAAGAAAATTGCGCTGTGGAATCAAATACAACAAGATTGGAAACAGGATCAGAGGATCTATCAAACTTTCCAGGAAGTCCAACCAGGAACACTTTACGGATTACAAAATAATTTGAACCAATCTGCCAATGATAAATTTGCGAAAATGAAAATTTCTGAATTTGGAAAAAAAACCGAATCTGAATTTTCTAGAGATCAAAGATACCAAACCGGTGAAAATCCAGATTCTACAAATACAGATCTTTATACCATGGTGTTTGCCAACAGAAATTATGGTGGGGGGTATCTTTCTGGCGGATGGGTTCAAGAAGAACAAATAGTCTACAAAAAACCTATGATGTTGGGGCTGGGCGAATGTCACTTTCGCAATAGGAATTCCCTTGATGTCAATCCATTGGTGATCACAGGACTTATCGATATTTATCAAGCTTTTCCCCGCCATAGGATAAAATTAAATGAGCAGTTTCAGAAAAATTGCAACACTATCTCGCTGGCTGTTCGCAGGCACTATTCAGATCCGAGTCGTGGTAGTAAAAAACCCCTTGGTAATGGAAATTATGACTTTGGTGATGGCAGTATTATTGGTTCATTCGATGCATATAAGTATGAAGAAATTTTGCATCTTTTACATCTTATATATTCAGGATTTAAGCTTGCAAAACATGTGACAGATGATGACAAGGGGGTATTAATTGAGACGGGGCTACTCGGATGTGGAGCTTTTAATAATAACCCCGTGCTGATGATTCTTTTGCAAATGATAGCAGCAGATCTTGCAGGAGTTAATTTACGATTCCATGATATTACTGATAGTTTCGAAAGTGTTGGGGGAGCGACCCGAAAAACGGATAAGATTCCTTATGCATCTTTGCCATGCTATCAGGCGGCAGAAGGACTTAATAATCAGATTCGTACCATGTGTAGTAGTAACGATCTGATTATTGGAGATATCGTAAATGAACTTGTTGAGATGAAATTTATACCAGGTAACGTTACATACGGCCAAGCTGTACAACAAAGCTCATCACAGGGGTCTTCAGCAGCCGGAATGAGTTTTTTTGGTCGCATGAAGACGAGAATTCGTAAACTTTTTGGTTATAGTGATGAAACAGAACAACCAGAAGCTTTACCAGTAGATGAAGTTTCTGAGCAACCACCGATGAGTACTGCCAAAAAGGCTGCAATTGGAACAGGTGTGGTCATCGGAACGGGAGCTGTGATTGCAGCAGCACACAAATATCGCAAAAATAAAGCACAAGAACGGTTGATAGAAGATCTTTTGGGAATTGATGAAAGTGGTAACATTCCAAAAGAGAAACGAACAGAAGTTGTTGCCGCTCTCAACCGCATTGCTGATGATGTAGATTTGCCAGACGCAACTCGCGATCAGGCTCGAGACTTGGCACAACAAGTTCAGAATGGCGAAACAGTTGAAATCCAGCAGATTCGCAATTTGCTCAAGTCTGTGGGTTTGGCACAGACAGATGAATCAAAAGTTCAGGAGATTGCACCAGAGGCTATTGAGGCTGAATAATATCAGCTGCATTTTGCCAACTTACGATATGGCCACGGGCTTGGCTTTGATTTTCGGTTCCGCCGTAAATGAGGTAGCCCGTGGTATAATCAACTTCTTCCTGATCGCACCAGTAGTGCAGTCCCTTGAAAAAATCAGGACTTACTTTGTCGCTTGATTTGATTTCCACAGGAACAAGCTTATTGTACCCATAGGCAAGGAGGCAGTCTAATTCGTGGCCTTCAGTGTCACGCCAAAAATGCATAATATAGTGAGTTAGCCCACCTATTGTGTAAAATTTTTTGTAAAATTCTGAAATAATTAGAGTTTCAAAAAGATTACCACGCAAATCATGAGAGCTCAGTTCTTCGGCAGATTTGATACCCAAAAGGCTACATGCAAGCCCTGTGTCACAAAAATACAATTTTGGTGATTTTACCAGAGTTTTGCCATAGTTTTTGTGATAGGGTGACAGTAAAACAATGATATAGCTGGCGGATAAAATAGTAAGCCATTCGTGAGCTTGTTTTTCGGTAATTTTGCAGTCATTAGCCAGGGCATTGATATTCAAAAGTTGGCCAGTTCGAATTGCACATAATCCCATAAATTTTCTAAAAGTGTTGAGTTCAACAAGTTTATCTAATTGCCGGACGTCGCGCTCGAGATAGGTATTAACGTAGTTAGCATAAAATTCTTCGGGTTGAATATATTTACAGACGATATCTGCATAACCACCATTAAATATGGCCTCATCCAAGTTATTGGTCAATAACTGATTGAAAGACAGTTCTTTGAGAGAAAATGGCAGCATATGGAAAATATACGCGCGGCCTGCAAGAGATTGAGTAATATATTGATTCATCAAAAAGTTGTGGGATCCTGTCAAAATAAAATAACCAGGTCTACGATCTCCTCGTTTGATTCGATATTCATCAACGATTACCTGCAGATATGACAGAATTTCAGGTTCGAGCTGAAATTCATCAATAATAATACCCGGAGCATTATGATCTCGCAGTAAAAAATCTTCGATATCCTCACAGATCATTTTACGTGTTTTTGGTCTTTCAAGTGAAAAATAGGCATGATTGGGAAATGCTTCTTGAGCCAGGGTTGTTTTTCCAGATTGTCGTGGTCCAAGAATTGTAACAACAGGCCACCGTGTCGCAACATCCTTGAGGCGGGCTTCATAATTTCTGTGAAGATAATTTTTGGGTTCCATCAAAAAACTCCATGTATTGATAATCGCGGCGCCTTAAGCACATATTGGAAGAATACATGAACTGGCTGATTTTGCGTAGCAATCTGTTGCGGGTGATGAAACTATGTTTAAAAACAAGGGAGCGATTCGTGATAAAAAAATACTTTCGTCCGTATACTTTGCTGTCTGTCTGTCTGTCTGTCTGTCTGTCTGTCTGTCTGTCTGTCTGTCTGTCTGTCTGCCAAAAATATCAGCGTTTTAGCTCTTGATTATGACGGCTGTGCCGATTGTCTGTTTTTTGAAGATATAGTTGCAGCGAATAAAATAACCAATGAAGATGAGCGTAAACAAGCAATGGCAGAAGCTCTTGGAAAAGACCCCGACAGATATGTTTATATGTTTTTTCCCGCAGAGCAGCAGCTCAAGTTGTTTGAGACTGATCAAGTATCGGCTCCATTATTATTAAACAACATAAAAGATCGCACAAACAATGCGGATGAGTTGATAATTACGGTTGGCTCAAATCGGCAAGCTGGTTATATAGAGTACATGAATGCCCAGAGTAAAAAGAATGGGTATTGTGTTGAAAACTATAAAAAACTTCCACAAAAATTCAAAGATTTTGGAATGAATCAGCCATGTGTGTTTCGTGATGATTTATTGTATACAGGTTTTATCAGCGAGAATCACAAAACGGAGATCCTTCTTTTTCAGGCAAAAGCTTTGGCGGCTCGTTATCCCGATGACACAATCACCATGGATTTTTATGATGATATTGAACATATATTACAAGGCACGGAAGAAACGTTGGCCGCGCATACAGCTTCAATCCCCAAAAATGTTACGATTAATGTATTGAAATTTGCTCGAACGGAACACCAGCAACCGAAATTACGTCAAACATTCCAGGGGACGGAAGAAATCCCGGTGGCATCAACTTCAGTCACACCTGTTAATGTAGGATTTTTTGGTCGCATAAAGACGAGAATTCGTAAACTTTTTGGTTATAGTGATGAACAATCACAACCAGAAGCTTCACCAGCACATGTGCTTTCTGGGCAACAACCGATGAGTACTGCCAAAAAGGCTGCAATTGGAACAGGTGTGGTCATCGGAACGGGAGCTGTGATTGCAGCAGCTCACAAATATCGCAAAAATAAAGTTCAAGAACGGTTGATAGAAGATCTTTTGGGTATTGATGAAAGTGGCAATATTCCAAAAGAGAAACGAGCTGGAGTAATTGCAGCGCTCAACCGAATCGCAAATGGTGCAGATTTGCCAGAATCAACTTGCGATCAGGCTCGAGACTTGGCACAACAAGTTCAGAATGGCGAAACAGTTGAAATCCAGCAGATTCGTGCGTTGCTCAAATCAACTAAACTTGTTTCGAAGGTTGAATAGGAGCCTATTGGGGCTCAATAATGTTGCAGTAATCCGATTAGGGTCTGTTATTGTATCGATGTCTTGGTTGAACGAAGGATCTTTTGATGGTGTTTTGCTTGAAAATCAAACATGTTTTGCGTAGTTTTTGGTCGAAAAGTATAGCTCTGCCGACAATATGGTTCGCATTCGCGTTGGCCGCATGAACTGACATTATTTGAATATTGAAAATGAAAAAGGCCCTCAATGTTGAGGGCCTTTTTTCTAAGTAATTTTAATTTGATCTATTTAAAAAAACACGATTAAAAAAAGATTTTCCAACCGGCGTTGTACCAGTTTCATAGGGAGTTGTTACACAATAATAATCGCCTGCAACTAAAATGACAAACTCCAAAATACCATTTGATTTGAGCTCTGCCGAATTAATCGAAAATTCCTTCTTGCTTTTATCTAGTCTACGATCATCAAGCAAAGTAAAATTCGTATCATTTGGATTCATAGCAAAAAAAGGAGGATTTCCACGTCGTTTCTCTGAACGAAGGCCTTGGTTTATTTTATTAATTAATTCTACGTTTCGATGAGCAACAGCACGTTGCGCTTGAGCAGCGGCAGCCAACCGTTCTTCTTCTGCAATAATACCTTCTTCCCAGCTACAAACTAAATCGAAAATTGGAGCATAAGTTCTATGATCCCCAGCATTTAGATAATTATACTCGGCAATTTCTCGCAATGTTTTATCGCCTTCTCGTAGTGGAATAGTCTCATTTGGGGTAAAGTCATTCAAATGCTCTTGAATATAGGTAATGTCCCCATTGTTTATAGCGACAATCATATCATTTTGTTGTTTTGTGCGACCCGAAGAATAACTAGTTGTACTTGTGGCTGCAGTTTCAGCTTCGTCTTCTGGTATATAATACATTTTAAAATCACTGGACACTTTATCAGGAATGGGTGGAGCTTGGTATCTTTCATCCTTCATCGGCTCTCCCCTCTGACGTCTTTCTTCCCGCCTCTGCTTTCGTATGGCTTCTCGCGCATTATATAAATGATCTTTTATTTGATCTAGTGCTTCATCGGAGGGTACGCGGCTCTCTGCGAGCTTACTGGCAAATTTTCTAGCCGTCGTGAGTCTCTCATGGGCAATAGCTTCATCTCGCATGCGAAGTTTATAATGATCCTGGTTGTTCCTAACAATGCTCATGTTTTTTTCAATCGCAGCTCTTGCTTGTGGGAATTGTTTCAGAAAAAAAGGATCATAAAGCTTTTTAGTTGAGTGGCTAAGAAAGATATTTGATCGTTTATCATCTTCCTGGGTGTTTATAGCCAATGCATCAGAACTTTTTACCTCTGTATAAGAAGAAGTGAATTTTAACTTTCGTTCAAATTCGTCTTGAGTATCGCAATTTAAAAAACCAGCAAAAATTGATTGATTTACGCAAAATAACGATAAAGCCAATATTAAAAACTTTGTTTTTGACTTGAATTCATTAATAAACAACATATAACCCCTTAATTTTTTAGCAAAACCAGCGCAGCTTTTCTATTTGAAATAATAGCAGAATTTTGACTTAAGTGCAATTTCTTGGAAAGTTTTCTTGGAATACGTGTGGTTTTTACGATGCTTTTCTTTCGTGGGGCTTTTCAGTGTTAATGGAGGAGACCCCCTCCTGGTCAAAAGATCAGACTGATTTTTGAGTAATTCTGAGGGGCCAGATATTATTTTTGTTTTATTTGAAAAAAGAGAAATAGTTCCGTAACTTTTTGCTGATTATTTAATACGAAAAAGAAAAGCTACAAACAAACAGATGAGGAATCTGTTTGTTGGACGTATCGGTTCTATTTGGATAGCCTAAACAAATTATGGGTTTATATAAATTTGTAAGAGGAACATTGTGGAATTAGTTCAAACCTTTAAGCGATCAATGATAGCTGTGGTAGCGGTCACAATAGCCGTTATTGCGATATATATTGGATTTTTTGGATTTAAAAATATCGGTATTGCGCAGAATGCGCATACACGAGTTAAATTTGACGTTCCGAGCGGAGATTTTAAGCGTAAAACACTCGACAACGGCATGAATATTATTGCGTTCAAAACTGATCGTGTGCCCAAAGTACTTGTTCAAATTGCGTACGACATTGGGTCAGCGGTAGAAAACCAAGGTGAATTAGGCCTTGCGCATTTGTTAGAACATATGATTTTCAAGGGAACCGATAAACTTTCTGAAGCCGACATTGACGTTATTGCACGTAAATATAGTGCATCATTTAATGCATTTACGACCAATGATGTGACAAGTTACCACTTTGAAGTTGATAAAAATAACTGGCATCATTTTTTGCCGATACTTTCCGATTGCATGCAAAATGCTCGATTTGATGATCAGCACTTGAATTCTGAAGTTAAAGCGGTGATTCAAGAATTGAATATGTACAAGGATATTTATTGGCGCAGAATGCTCGAAAAAGTATCTGAATTTATTTTCCCCCCAAATCATCCGTACCATCATCCAGTTATTGGTTACAAAGAAGATCTTGCCGAAATGAATGGTGCGCGGCTGAAGGTTTTTTACAAAAAATATTATCAACCTCGGCACGCCACTTTGTTCATTGTAGGTGATATTGATCTTGATGATGCGATTGCCAAGGCTGAAGTTGAATTTGCGGATATTCCAGAAGGAGATGAGGCAATGCAAGCCCCATTCCCCGAATATACTCCAGATTTGACGACAAATTACACGAGTATTTATGAAGAAATTTCACAAGAAAAGATAGGTCTTTATTGGCGCGTTCCAGGCCTCAAGCACACCAATGATGCCTTGGTTGATGCAATAGCGTATCTTTTGGGTGGCAGTGAAGGTAGCCGACTATATCGACGTTTGATTGATGAAGAAAAAGTTGCCAACACTGTTCAGGTGCTTCCTGACCTTATGATGGAAGATGGCATCATCTTTGTGTTTGTCGATCCAAAACCAGGCATGAATCAAAAATGCAGAGAGTTAGTGATCGAAGAGCTTGGCAAAGTGATTAAAGATGGATTTTCTGAAGAAGAAATGGGCCGGATGCAGATCAGTCAAGTTTCTGACTTTTTCTATAAACTTGAAAGCTTAAGTAATTTTACAACAACGTGGATTTATTCATTCTTTGCAACGAGGGATGAAGCTGATTTGTTCAAATATGTTGATAAATTATATGCGGTAACTTCAGCTAACATTCAAGATTATGTGCTGAAGAATCTTGATCCATTTATGGTCAGTCAAATTGATCTACTTAAACTGCCAGAAAGCAAAAAGGGCTTATGGCAGCAGGCGATGAATGATTCAAAAAAACTTGAAGCCACTATTTTGGAACATCACAAACGCACGGTCCCTAATGAAGAGCCCCGATTTGCACTGACTATGCCCGAACCTGAACCACTTTCATTTGAATTTCCACAACCGACCAAACATTTTACTTTGGATAATGGACTTGAGGTGGTATTGCATAAAATTGATGCGTTGCCACTTGTGACCATTAATTGTTCATTCCGTGATGGAGCGTATTTTGGTGGATCGCGTGATGGGCAATTGGTTGCATTGATGATGGACATGCTGATTGAGGGCAGTGAGGGATACAAGAAACACGATAATGTGAGTTTCTTTGAAAATTATGGAGCCAATTATAATTATGGAGGCAGTGGGGCAAGACTTTCCATGCTCAATGCCGATGTTCTCAAAACCATTAATCGTTTTTTCCATGTGCTGACTAAACCAGACTTTGATTCTGCTGCGCTTGATAAGCTTAAGAAAATGTCAGTTGCTGCTTTTGAGCGCGCACAAGATTCACCTAGCGATGTGGCATCGCGTGTGTTGAAAAATGAAGTGTATGCGGGAACGACCTATGCCTGGACATTTGATGATGCAATCAAATTTATCAATGATGCTGATGTTTCTCTATTGAAAAAATTGCACGAGAAATATGTGCGTCCCGAAAATATGGTTTTGAGTATTGCAGGTGCATTCGATCTTGACCACATGGAATCTTTGATTAAATCAGCCACGCAATCGTGGAAAGGCCAGGGGGCTTATGTTCCATTGTTACGCGGCAAAGCTCAATTTGATTCATCACGCAATGTTGATATAAAGATGTTGCGCGATCAGGCATTTTTGATGCTGGGAAAACCTTCTGTTGTTGATGTGCATCATGAAGATTACGAACCATTGAGTGTTCTTAATTTAATTACTTTTTATTCGCTGGGTTCCCGTTTGTATGAACTTCGCGATAGAACAGGTTTGTTTTACCGAGCTGGTGGCGCATTTACCTCTGGTGCAAGCAAAGAGCCTGGTTATGATTATGTGGCCGTTTTGCTCAGTCCTGAAACATTTGAACAGGCCGAAACATTTTTGCGTCAAATGTTTGATACCTTGGCACAAGAGGGGGTGACGAACGACGAACTTAAATCAGCTCAACAAATGAGATATAAGTATTTTATAGATATGGTCTCAAGTGTTTCTAATCGATCAGCTATGTTTGGTGGTTTGTGTGTGCTCGGTCTTCCGTTTGATTATTATCAAAATGCAATCGAACAGGTCAAAGCTCTGACGAGTGATGACTTAAGTATCTTGGGGCAAAAATATAGTTCTGCACAAGATATGGTTCGTGTCCGTGTGGGGCGCGTGAGTTAATTTACGAGAGTTTGCAGTATAAGTATTTGGGAGTTGGTATTAACACTGACTCTCAATCTTGATATCATCGTGCAGAAATCCAAGAAGATTGTTATAATTCCTGAATATTAAGTATTGGATTTTGAATTTATAAAAGGGTTACAGTTGTGACGCACACACGAGTACATTTTGACGTCCCGCATGGTGATTTTAAGCGTAAAACACTTGCCAATGGCATGAATATTATTGCCTACAAGACTGACAGCGTACCCAAAGTTTTGGTTCAGATTGCTTATGACATTGGATCAGCTGTTGAAAATCAAGGCGAGTTGGGGCTTGCTCACTTGCTTGAGCATATGATCTTCAAGGGAACTGAAAAGCTTTCTGAAGGTGACATTGACGCAATTTCACGCAAATATGGCGCCTCATTCAATGCATTCACTTCCAATGATGTAACCAGTTATTATTTTGAAGTTGATAAAAATAACTGGGAACATTTTTTGCCGATACTTTCCGACTGTATGCAAAATGCACGTTTTGATGACCAGCATTTGGCTTCAGAAGTCAAAGCAGTGATTCAAGAATTGAATATGTACCGCGATACCTACTGGCGCAGAATGCTCGAAAAAGTTTCTGAAATCGTGTTTCCACCTAATCACCCATATCATCACCCGATTATTGGCTACAAGGAAGATCTTGCCGGGATCAGTGGTGCGCGCCTCAAGACGTTTTATGAAAAATATTATCAACCTCGGCATGCAACACTTTTCATTGTCGGTGACATTGATATTGATGATGCCATTGCAAAAGCGACTGCTGAATTTGTTCACATTCCAACGGGTACCGAGGCAATTCAAGCACCGTTCCCCGAATATACTCCCGATTTGACAACGCATCACAGCAGCATTTTTGAAGATGTTTCACAAGAAAAAATTGGTTTGTATTGGCGTATTCCAGGACTTAAGAAATCTAATGAAGCCGTGGTTGAAGCTGTGGCTTATATGCTCGGCGGTGGAGAAGGCAGTAGGTTGTCTCGTCGTTTGATTGATGAAGAAATGATTGCCGACACCGTTCGAGTGCTTCCTGATATCATGATGGAAGATGGATTGATGTTCATTTTTGTCGATCCAAAACCTGGCATGAATCAAAAATGCCGAGAAGTGGTGATTGATGAAATTAACAAAGCAATTAACGATGGATTTTCTGAGGCTGAAATGGGCCGTATGCAGATCAGCCAAGTTTCTGGATTTTTTCATGAACTTGAAGATCTTGGCAGCTTTGTTTCTGCATGGATCTATTCATTTTTTGCAACGGGTCACGAAACAGCTTTGTTCACACGCGTTAACAAATTTTATGATCTGAAATCATCTGATCTGCAAGAATATATGGCGGTCAATCTTGATCCATTTATGGTTAATCAGATTGATTTGCTTAAGTTGCCAAAAAATAAAAAAGCATTGTGGCAACAGGCGATGAATGATTCAAAAAAGCTCGAAGCTTCAATTTTGGAACATCATCAACGCACAGCGCCTAACGAAGATCCTCGCTTTGCATTGACTATGCCTGAACCTGAGCCACTTTCCTTTGCATTTCCTCAACCGACCAAACATTTTACCTTGGATAACGGACTTGAGGTGGTGCTCCACAAAATGGATGCATTGCCCTTGATGAGCATTGATTGTTTATTCCGCGACAATGCATTTTTCAGTGGAGCACTCGAGGGACAATTGGTTCTTTTGATGATGGAAATGCTGATTGAAGGCAGTGAGGGCCACGACAAAGAAGATAACGTTAATTTCTTTGACAATTACGGCGCTCATTTTACATTTGATTACAGTGGGGCGGGGCTTTCTATGCTCAATGCCGATGTGTCAAAAGTTCTTGGCCGATTCTTCTTGGTGTTGACCAAGCCAGAGTTTGGTGCTTCTGAGCTTGATAAACTTAAGAAAATGTTTGTTGCCTCTCTTGCGCGTGCCAAAGATTCACCGCGTGAAGTAGCATCTCGAGCTATGAAAAATCTGGTTTACAAAGGTACAGCGTACGAGTGGTCATATGATGATGCTATTAAGGCCGTCAATGCGATTGACGTTGCTGCACTGAATAAATTGCATGCAAAATATGTGTGCCCAGAAAATATGGTCTTGAGTATTGCCGGATCGTTTGATGTGGCTCAAATGGACGAGTTGATCAGGTCGTCAACTGAAACATGGCAAGGCCAAGGGACTTACCAGCCGATGCTCAAGGGCAAAGCTCAATTTGATCCACAGCACAATGTTGATGAAAATATGTTGCGTGATCAGGCATGTTTGTTGCTTGCACGGCCTTCCGATGTTGATGTGAGTCACCAAGATTACATTCCATTGTGCATGTTGAATTTGATTGTGTTTTATTCATTAGGTTCACGTCTTTTTGAACTTCGTGAAAGAACGGGTCTTTTTTACACCGCAACCGGTGGATTTGCCGCAGGTGCTGGCAAAGAAGCTGGGCATGATTATGTGTATGCGTTGCTCAGCCCAGAAACTTTTGAGCAAGCTGAAAAGTTCATTCGTCAAATGCTCAATGAGCTGCCACAAAATGGCCTGATGGAAGATGAAATTGTTGCTGCACAACAAATGCAGTACAAAAAGTTCATAGATTTGATTTCGAGTGTTTCAAATCGCTCATCAATGTTTGGTGGCCTTGCCGTTCTTAACCTGCCATTTGATTATTATCAAAATGCGATTGAGAAGATTAAAGCGCTGACTATCGACGAGATGAATGCATTGGCAAAAAAATACAGCACAGCTGATGATATGGTGCGCATTCGTGTTGGCCGCACGAGCTAACTGCACTGTGTCCCATTAATTTTTTCAAGTTTCAAGAGGGGGAAGGTTTTCTTTCCCCTTCTTTGTTCCCTTTAAATTTAGCGATATGTTAAGTTTAAATCATCAAGAATAGAGGTTGTCATGATATTGATCAGAATTTGGAAAGGTTCGGCCATGATGTGGTTTGATTCTGCGACGGAATGGGTAAAAAATCGATTAGTCGCTTTGAATTTGGAAGAATCATTTGAGCATGCGGGGATCAGCATTGATGAAATCAGTGCCGCCACCGTGTTGTTTGGAGTCGGAATAATCGCTGGTTTTATTATCAAAAAATACTTCAAACTTGTTTTATTCGGAACTGTCTGCGTTATTTTGAGTGTGCGTTGGCTCGAGCTGCGTGGACTGGTTACCATTGATTGGGCATTAGTTAATCAATCATTTGGAGTTGAAGCTTTGCCAACAGCTCAAGTGCAAGAAATTTTGAAATCAAGTTTTGAGTGGGCAAAGGTGCACGTTGCTTCTACCATTTCAGCACTTATCGGTTTCTATCTTGGGTTCAGGGCTGGCTGAGAACTGCAACAGAAGCAACTTCGGCAACTCCAGCTAAAATTATTTTCAAGAATGTTGGGGTATTGTTTTTTGTTGCGGTTTTGGCAAGCGTTTGAAGTGATGCAACCAGTACGCTTTTTGAAGTTGACTTGAGAGGGTCAATATCTTTGTAGTGAACACTTGTCAGTGCGCCATCCAGTAGTGCAGTAAGGATAGCCATTTTTTGTGTACTGAGGAAATCTTCGACTTTGCTGAGCTTTTTGTAGGCTGCAAGATCTTTATAATTTTCTGGAGAGGCAACGCGTATAATGCCACATACGGCTGAGGACATATTTTCAACAATTTTTTTCACTTGAGTGAGAGTAGATTCTTGATCGTACTTTTCACCTTTTGCAATGGCCTGTAACTTCGTGATTGATGTGGCAATTTTTACGGTGTAGTTTCCCATTTTGATGGTGTCGATACAATAGTCGATAATTTTTGTAGGTGGACTCCCTTTTTTCCTGTTACTTCCGGCTGTGAGAAGGCGAACCGCAAATGGATCTTTGGAAAGACCAAAGCCTTCTTCTGGTAATAAAATATTCAAATATTTTGTATGATGATCCTTAATAAAACTAGAAATAATTGATCTAGCTCCAAGGGTGACAAGGGAGCTGGCCATCATTCTTATTGGTTTGGTCAATTGTTTGTTAGCCTCTTTCCATTCAGCTTTGTCTGGGTCATTTTCGTCAAACATAAGGTCAACAAGTTTATCTTGAAGAATTTCTAGGCCTTTGCTTTCTATGCTGGCATCACCCGTGGTGCAGAATAGGGCGAGGGCGCTGAGTGTTTTTTTAATAATTTGTGTGCTTAAAAATTTCTTTTTAGGTCCAGGGACACTGGGGTTGGTTTCAAATTTTTTTTTGATATCAAATTGTATTTCCTGGTCGGTGGTTTTCGATAATTCTTGAATTTTGCGTTGTTGTGCAGCATGGTAAACTACATGACTTGGAGCGACCTGTGAGCCATTGTGCGGAACTCGAATAACGGTTGAACCGATATCTCTACTACCTTTGAGAAGAGGCATCATGCCAAATATCACGGGGAGTGTGGCGCCAAGTGAAATCACTATTATAAAAAAATGTTTAACATGGCATCTGTGATTCATGAAAAACCTCCATCTTCAAATGACCTTGATAGGTATCATTTAGAGGGTTGTCGTTTTATGATTCATGATACTCAGAGTAGGGTGGCAAAAACTATGATCTGATTATTGAAAGTATTATATCAGTTTAATATTCACCCACACTCAGAGAATGTAGGTGAATATTAAAATTAAAAAAGTTATAATTCTAGGTCGAGATCAAGATCGCCCTAATATCCGCCCAAAAAACGCTTAAAAAGTCCCACTAGTCCGCCCTCATCCTTGGATGCGGTGTCGCCCAGTTTTTGAGAATAGGCTAAAAGGTCCTTTTTGGCATCGTCTTCAAGTTTTCGTGGGATATCGCATTGCGTGATAACCACAAAGTCACCGCGGTGTCCCGTTGAAAGAGCTGGAAATCCTTTGGCAGCTGTTTTTATTGCTTTGCCAACAGGGCAGCCTTGTGGAATTTTGATGGAAACTTTGCTGCCATCAATGATTTCAAGTTCGATTTGGCACCCAAATACCAATTGTGGGTAGGTCAAAACGAGTGGAGCAATCAGATTATTGTTTTCACGGGTAAAGCTGGAATGGGCTTGAACGATAACTTTCAGGTACAAATCTCCTGAGTGCCCACCAAATACACCGTCATCACCTTTGCCATTGAGTTTCAGTTGTGCGCCGTCATAAACTCCAGCAGGAACCGTTACGGTCAGTCGTTCGTATTTTTGAATGCGAGATTGGCCTTTGCAGTCAGTACATGGTTTTGGGATAACAAAACCTTGGCCATTACATTGTCCACAAGGTTGAGCAAATGAGAAAAAGCCTTGTCTGACTGCGCGTTGCCCCGTTCCGCCGCATGGAGTACATGATGTTGGCTTGGAGCCTTTTGCGCATCCGTTGCCATCACACGTTACACATGTTCGGTAGCGATACACCCCGATCTCTTTCTTGCAGCCAAGATATGATTCTTGAAATGAGGTGGTCAATTCTTGGGTTAAGTCATGCCCATCTTGAGGAATGGGGCCTGTGCGTGTGCGTTGGCGACCGTGTCCGCCTCCGGTGAACATGTTGCTGAATATATCGCCAAAATTTTCAAAAATATCGTCCATATTGTGAGCATGCCCACCTGATTGTCCATCAACACCCGCATGACCAAATTGATCGTATTGGCGTTTTTTGGATTCATCGGACAAAATTTCGTAGGCCTGAGCAGCTTCTTTAAATTTTTCTTCAGAGGCTTTGTCGTCCGGATTTTTGTCGGGATGATATTTAATCGCCATTTTTCGGTAGGCTTTTTTTATTTCATCGGCTGAGGCTGAACGTTCAACTCCCAGAATTTCATAGTAATCTCTTTTACTCATAATTATTACGGTCTCATAAATTTTAAAGTCTGACAGGGCCTGCTTTGACACAACTTTGCGAAGTACAATCTTGAGTCTTCATGACTCAAATTATAAAGCAATTTTCAATTCGGCTCAACAGGCAGCCATATTATGAAGAAAATCACGAAATTCTTTGGTTTTTTGGGTGTTCAGTTGTATATCTACTTAAACAACTCCGCAATTAGATCAAAATTAATAAGAATAAGGGGCGAGGATGGTACTTAAGGCAAGGTTTGTCAGTATTTTTTTATGCAGTTTTTTTTTGATATCTGTATGTGTGATTCCTGGGGGCTTTGAAGATTCTGATTGGGAAATGCTTGACCCAGAAGTTGAGTCTGTAGGCCATTCTATTGATTTTGATGGATCAGGGAATGATGCATCATCAGAATCAGGCCTGAGTAATTTTAGTGTTGCGGATTCAGAATCTTCGCAGGGCATTCAATTCGCCTCAGGAGATGATGGCGGATGGTCAGAATTTGAGGCGGCCATTCATACCCAGAAGGTATTAGAGACCCCAGTTCTCTTGAGCCAAGCTGAAATTAAGGAATTGAAAAGATCAATCGGGGCTGACGGCAAGCCAAAAATGTACCAAACAACGCTTTCTGACACTTCACCAGAAAATCCATCATCACCAAGAAGTGTTGCGCCATCCCGAAAGCCTTCAATTCCTGAAGCTGCAATGCCGGCGCTATTGATATATCCAAAAAATGAATTACCAAAAGGACCATCAATCCCCGATAGCAGTAGTCAATTTGTGCGAAATCAGCCGATAGCCTATATGCCCCCACAGCCAAAAGTACCAACCTCTCCGGTGCGAGGGCGATCGATAAGCCTTGGAGGGCGTCCTTTTACCGATGAGTCACGCGGTGATCAATTACCTGCCAGTTTCAGCAGCGCATTGTTCAGCGTGCCATTTGGGGCAATGACACATGATTTGGGGGGGCGTGCACTTGTTCCATTTAAGCCAATCACTGATCAGTTAACCGTGGCCATACCGATGTCGGTTACACCTGGTGTGCATGTAATGCTTATGAATAGTCCATGTTCACATCTGCCAGATGTTGTTTTGGCAGATGCTGGACCTGCCTATGGTGATGGAGATGGTCGTCATTATGCATGTGATCAAGCTTATGAAGATGATCAAAATCAAAGTCTTCTTTCCTATGAACCTTGCTCCTATGGAACCTTTGACCGCATGCCTCAATTGTCTGTATGTGACGAGGGTCCTCGTGATGCGGCTGTTGTGAGCGATGTGTACATGCATGTCCAAGCCCCCTTTGTTTCATCCGAACAACTTGCACGACCTTCATATCTTGCTTCTGAGAAGTTTCCCAATCGAATGGCTCTTTGCGATAGCTGCGATGTAGATATTAGCGATCATCAAGATGATAGGCAGGCAATTGGTGGTAATTATGCCAATCCATTGCCATGGGAAAATGGCTGGAAGGCTGAAGTTGTCAGAGATTTGGATGGGCATACTTTGGTGATTGGTGAGCGCAACAATGGGTTTCGGATTACTAAAAATACAGTAATCACGAATGGAAAGATTGTCTTGAAAAATAGACATCCCATTATTGTTGAAGAGGGTGCGACCTTGGTTTTTAAGGATGTTGTGGTGGAGTATACAAAACCTCGGCGCATTCAATACAACGAGGGTGCACGATTTGTGTTATGGGATTGCATGTTGTTCACGCGTGGAGGTCCACTTGGATGTGGTGACGGCGTTATGTTTCCTACTGGAGATTTGCATATTTACTCGCATCGATCCGATGGATTTGCGATGAATCTTGCGCGAAACCATCCTCTTTTGGCCAAAATGATAGCATTCTTCTTCCATGTGTTTTCACCTCGTATTTGTTTTTCCATAGGCACTCGCTTTGAATATGGGCCAGAAACTCATTTTACGATGTGCGAAAATATTGATTATCGGCCGATTGGTCGAAGATAGCTGAAAAAACAATTCGGAGGCTGAGGTTTTTTTGATAAAGCACAGCCTCCGAAAATTAAGTTCTTAGTTTGATAAGCTTTCAGCTGTCATGTCGGTACCTGTATTTGATGTCATTACCTTCCATACCGCGAAGTTGAACAATTCTAATCCCCCTCGATTGCGTTTCAATCTGAAATGACTGTCCGGTAATTCGGTGTGAATATTTCAAAATTAACTATTATTATTGATCTACCCCCATTTTTTTGGCTACCATAAATTTATGAATAGCTGAAAAGTTGTTCATAAAAAGAGTAGAGCCTAAGGCTTTTTTGGGGGAGGGGGGTTATGTGCACATATAATTTTCGTGCAATTCGTTCGTTTTTTATCATTTTGAGTGTTTTTTGTGGGTTTCAGTCGTTGCAGGCAACGTTTTCGTTCTCCAGTCGTGATTCTCGTATTCGACTGATGCAACCAACTTCACAACTTATTCTTAATACGGCGATGACGGGTTATTCAGGTACTTTGGAGGTCTTCGATGCCAATGTTAATCGTATTCAGGGATCATCGATTGGATTTGATGATGGCCGACTGGAAAGCGGAACGGTTCACGCTCTTATCTCAGGGCAATATGATCCGACAGGTGCCGATACCATCAGATTACAGGGTGGCAATCGATTGCGATGTGAACCTGGAACAGTTTTACCATCAATTGTTATTTCAGGTTCGGGTAATAGTATTGAAGGGCAGCCGCGATTTACCAGTTCATTAGTTTTGACCGACAGTAATTCGTCGGTACGGTTTGCGCTACAAGAAGATTTGAGTAATAGCGTGATTTTGAATAATGGGTCAATTATTTTGGATGATGCACTGAATCTTGGTGATGGAGTGTTGTTTCTTGGAACAGGGGTTGTCGACTGCGATAGTCATTCATTGTCGTTACCTGCTCAGAATAGCACATGGGCAAGCACGTTGTATTTTCAGAGTGCTGATAGCCTTGAAATGCAATCCGATATTGTTTTGACCGGAACATGGGTTTTTGGACCGAATGATGGAACATCTGTTCTCAATGGAAATGCGCACATTCTTGATATGAGTGGTGGCGCCACCTTGTGGGTTCGTTCAGGGCATGGACTTGCACTCAGTGATATTACGATAAAAGGTTTAGGTGGTACCGGTGGTTATATTTTGATGGAAGATAATAATTCAACGTTAACGCTTAATAATTGCACATTGCAGCTTGATACTGATTACACATTTAGCAGCGGCATTGTGTATGTTAAAGGCTCGAGTTGTAACATCATTACCAGTAATAATCTTTTGAGATTTGCTCAGATGGCTACTTTATCGGTTGATGGGGTTGCTTTGACGTATGAGACGCTTACCTTCCTTGATCGACAAAACATTGTTCCTTTTCCTGTTGGAGGAGTTCCCGATGGGGTTCATGTGAATTTTCTTAATGGCGGCCTGATTCGACCAACATCATCGGTCTCAGCGTCTCCATTAGTTATTATTGTTGATAATTATCAGCTGAATGCGAGCCTAGAATTAGGGATTAATAGAATTTTGGAGTTTGTGGGAACACCAACTATTAATAACATTACGCTTGATGGCAATGGTTTTCTCATTCAATTTCCTCGACAACATATTCCTGTTATTCAAGTTGCAAATGGCAAGCATGTTATTATACAAAATCTAGTACTACGAGATTTTTCAGCATCTCACGTGAGCCTGGGGGCAGGATCAACGCTTATTTTTGGGGGGTCGACTCAGATTGAATTGGCCCAAAATGAAGAGTTGTCTCAAACATGGACTTTCTCTGGTGGAACGTCACGAATTTCGGGTCGTAATGCTGAACTTGCATTGGATCAGAATGCTATTGCAGTGTGGAGAAATACAACACTTCAAATTGAAGAAACAAACCTTACCGGCATTGGACAAAATCGATTGCATTGCTTAGGACAAGATTCAAAAATTGAAATGAATAATGGAAGTCTTACTCTTTCTGAAAATTATTCATTCACCATTGGAGCAATTGATATTCGTGGAGATGTTACATGGGAGGGGTTTGAGCAGATTTTTGCATACACGTCACCAAATCCATTAACAATTTTGACTGATTCAACCTTGCGTTTTGATCGATATTTTACCTTTAGTTATGACTCACAAAATCCGGTTGACCCTAAGGCCCAGTTTGTATTTCAAGATCCATCATCACGTTTGTGGCTTGACGGTTCTACGTTTTATTCAACGCATACGGGTGCTCGATTTGATACAGGAATTGTTGTGATTGAAAACTTAGTGATCTTTAAAAATGAAGCACGTAATCTGGCCGAAGCACAAGAATTTTACCCTCATCTTGTTGTCGATCTTCTGGGCGGAGCCATCTTAGAACTTGATGGAGAGTTGGCGGAAAGTTGAAGACGGTTTGGGTTACTTGACGTTCAGAATTTATTAGCATATTTTTGCAAAGGTTTTCACACCACATGCCCACACACATGGGCGCTTGAGGGAGGATTCACACTCCTCCCTTTTTAAAAAAATCTTATACTAAGCCATAAAGTTAATTTACTATCAAATTAATCAAAGGCTTTGTTTTTCTAAAAAAACAATAATATTTCACTTTTTTTTCAATGCTTGCGCAATTCAGATAGCAATATTCTCTCATTAAAAATCCAGAATGTGTCACAAGTGTCGTATTGTATTAACGAGCTGTATTCAGTGTTTTTTAATTAATTTTTCTATTGAGAAATCAGGAAATTTTTGGAGTTTTGATGAGAGTGCCGATTGAGTCAACTCTTTGGGTGTTTTTTTGAAAAAATAAAAAAACAGATCGGGGGTTTTATTGATTTTCATAAAACGGGACCTTTAATATAGGCAGTAATGGAAAATGCTTGGTTTTTTGGGAAAGCGAGGTTACTCGTTGCTCATTAAAAATGTAACGCGCATTGTGTGAATGTGTCAGCATTTTTTAATATTTGAGTTGTGTGGTGTGTGGTGTGAAAATCTAGGAGACGTAAGGATGACTAAGAGTCATTTGGGGGGGCGCTGTGCCCTTGCAATACTAAGTCTTTGTCTTTTGACGCAATCAGTTCAGGCAGCTTTCAGTTTTTCAAGTCCAGATTCTCGTTTGAGATTCATGGATTCAACAGCCAAATTTGTGGTCAATACTGCAATTACAGGATATGACGGGACATTACAAGTTGCGGATGATGCGGTCAGCCGTGTTCAAGGTTCAACTATTACATTTAATAATGGTTTTCTTGAAAGTGGGACTCTCAATGCACTTATGACGGCCCAGTATGATCCAACAGGTGCAGATACCATAAAGCTTTTGGGTAATAACTCTTTACGTTGTGATACTGGCACTGTCTTGACCAGTATTACGGCCAGTGGTTTGGGCAACTTGATTTCTGGCCAACCACAATTTACTAGCTCTTTAGTTCTCACCGATTCGAATACTGAATTACAATTGAGTATTCAAAATCAATTGAATCAGAATATTACACTCAATGGTGGATACATTACCTTGGTAGATTCACTGCATCTTCAAGATGGTGTTCAAATTACTGGAGTAGGTCGTATTAAATTTAATAACAATACACTTCATTTTCCAGGACTAAAATCAACATGGAACACATTCTTGTACATGGATAATCCAAATGATATTGAACTTCATTCAGACCTCACTTTGAATACGACATGGGTGTTCGGCCCAGCTAATGGTACGTCACAGATCAATGGCAATGGTTATGCTCTTGATATGAGCTCTGGTGCTACTCTTTGGATTCGATCTGGTCATGGACTTGCGATGAATGATCTTCATATCAAGGGACTAGGTATGGGTTATGGATGGATTTTATTTGAAGACCAAAATTCAACGGTATCATTGAGTAATACCAGTTGGCAGCTAGAATCCAATTTGACGATTACTACGGGCATGGTTTATGTCAATGGAGACAATTGTAATATCATTACATCGGACAAACTTTTACAATTTTCATTGTTGGGAACCTTGTCTGTTGATAATGTAGTTTTGTACTATGGACCTCTTCAATCCCCAGATATTAATAATATATTGCCATATCCAACCAATGATAATACTAATAATTCAGCTCCAAATGTTAATTTGGTTAATGGTGGGTTGATACGTCCTGGTCTTTCAACAGGTGATGGTCATGGAGGGGATATTACTCTTCTTGTTTCAACTTATACTCTTTTGAATAACGAAGACCTTGGGAATAATCGTGTTTTGCAAGTTACAGGAAATTATCCAACAGTCAGCACGGTTACCATTAATGGCGCAGGCTACCATTTCCAACTTCCACGAACAACAAGTCCTGTAATTAATATTGCCAATAATATAACAGCCGTCTTTACCAATGTGGTGCTACGTGATCTTCAACCACAACATTTTGCTTTGGGAACTGGATCTAAATTAATTTTTGGGGCATCAACCTCGATTGAACTTGGCACTGATATTGATGTAAACATGTCATGGACTTTCAATGGCGGAACATCACGTATTTATGGTAAAGGTAACGATATGAACCTTTCCAATCAGTACGCTATTCTTGTCAACCCATCAACTACTTTGCAAATTCAAGATACGCGCGTTACTGGTGTTGGTGGAAATACCGCTGCTGATATCAGTCGTTTGCGTGCAACAAGCGCAACATCAAGAATTGAAGCTGCAAATTCACAATTTGTGATGTCAGAAGACTTCACCTTCAGTTCTGGATACTTTGACTTTGATCAAAATGTTAAAATTGAGGGATCTGGGCACAAATGGCGTTGGAAGTCATCAAAAGACATGACAATTAATAGTCAGGCAACTTTGATGTTCGACCGTGAGACTATCTTTAGTTATGAATCAGCCGACACTTCAACGGTAACCAACAGAGATCACGTAATTATGGCAGATACCACTTCTCGTTTATATCTCAATGGATGTACCCTTGATTCAACGACAACAGGTCTTAAACTGCAAACAGGGGTATTGGTTATTGATGACAAGGTAACGGTCGAAAACCAAAGCCCTATCAGCACATTTGGAAACTTCTTTGACAATGGCATGGACGTAGAGGTGTTGGCGGGTGCCACCATCGACGTTCAGGGCTTCTTGACCTACCTATAATACAACTTACCATACCATACGCCCAGGCATGGGCACTATCAGAGGGGAGCATTCGCTCCCCTTTCTTATTTCTTGTTTTTTTTTGTCTGATCTCTCTATCTTCGGATGAAGACGATGGTTTATATGGAGGGTGGGGAGTAGGGTCTGGTTTTTCCACGAGGGTATGGTAGCTAGCGTGAAAAAATCAGAGAAAAAGGGGTATGGTAACTCTTAGGGAGCGATATAATGAATCAATTTTTAACGAGATGCTTTTTTGTAGCATCAATACTTTTGTGTGGGTATGCTCAAAATTCACAAGCAGCATTTAGTTTTTCAAGTCGTGATTCTCGGTTGAGATTCATGGATACGTCATCAGCATTTGTGGTTACAACGCCAATTCCATCATTTACCGGAACCTTGCAGGCGCTTAATGCAGGGACTCAATGTCTGCAGGGAACTAATATTACCTTTATTGATGCAAATATTGAAAGTGGTGCGCTTGGTAATGAACTGAAGGCTCTTGCTAATAATGTGGCGTATTCATTTGGAACAACACAAACTTTGATCATGCCAGGAAGTGCTCGTTTGCGTGCTGAGACAGGTTTGTTTTTGCCAGCGATTCTTGCGATCAATACGGGTAACGTGATTGATGGACAAGCAACATTTAGTAATACCATAACTGTTTCAAATTCAACGAGTGAATTGCAGTTGAATCTGCAGTGTGCTTTGAATCAAAGCATTGTTCTCAATAGTGGTTTTATTACGCTCAATGATACCTTAAGGCTCCAAGATAGCGCGGTGATCACCGGACCTGGAAGAGTGAAATTTAATAATAATTCATTTAATTTACCAGGAAGACAGTCAACGTGGTCAACACAGCTTTTCATGGATGATGCGACTGATATTCAACTTCATGCAAAAACAATTTTAACCAGCACCTGGGTCTTTGGTCCTGCAAATGGAGATTCAACGCTTAATGGAAACGGCAACATTCTTGATATGAGTGGTGGTGCTACATTGTGGATTCGGTCAGGGCATGGTCTTGCATTGACTGACGTTCACATCACAGGGCTTGGTGCTGCTGGCGGGTGGTTCTTGTTTGAAGATCAAAATTCAACGTTGAGCTTGGAAAATGCAACCTTAGAATTTGACAACTCGATGACGATTACCAATGGAAAAATCTATGTTAACGGTGATCATTGCAACTTTATAACGGGTGGAAATACTGTTCAATTTGCTCTGCTTGCAACCTTGTCGGTTGATAAAGTTGTGCTTTATTATGATGCACTTAACACTCCAGATATTCAAAATATTCAGCCGTATCCTTCAAATGATATCTCGGTTGCTCCGAGTGTTAACTTGCTCAACGGGGGTCTCATTCGTCCAAGTGCTGCAGCCGCTTCACTCAGTGGTGGGGATCTTACTATTACCGTTACCACCTACAATCTTGTGCGTAATGAAATGTTGAGTGATACGCGTAAATTGAATCTTAACGGCGCCTTGAATATTAATACCATTAACGTTGTTGGAAATGGTTATTACATCCAACTTCCACGTCATCAAAATGCGGTGATAAATATTGCTGCAGGCAAGACCGGTGTATTTACTGATATTGTTCTGAAAGACTTGCAACCACAGCATTTCTCTTTGGGTGCAGCATCAAAGCTTATTTTTGGGGCAAGTACTACAATAGAATTGGGTACCGATATTGATGTGAACATGACGTGGACCTTCAATGGTGGAACATCGCGCATTTCAGGTAAGGGCAACGTTATGAATCTTATCAGTCAGTATGCAATTTTGGTCAATCCATCAACCACCTTGCAAATACAAAACACACGTGTTGGTAACTTAAATAGTACAACAGCAGCTGACATTAACGTGCTTCGTGGAACCAGTGCAACATCAATCATTGAATTTGAAAATTCAGAATTGGTAATGACATCTGATTACACTGCAAGTTCTGGTGTGTATACCTTTGACAGTCGTGTATGTGTGGCTGGTCCTGGCAGCACATTCCATTGGAGATCGCCAAACAACATGAATATCGCAACCGAAGCAACGTTGATGTTTGATCGCGATACCATTTTCAGCTATGAATCTCAAGATGCAACCGTGGGAACTCGTCGAACTCACTTGGTGATGTCTGACACAAGTTCACGTTTGTACCTCAACGGATGTACACTCAATTCAACCACCACAGGTCTTTCACTTTCAACAGGTATCTTGGTTATCGATGATAAGGTAACCTTCTCCAATGCCGCGCTAAATGCCGGATTTGGTATTACACTCAGTAGTACTATGAACGTGGAAGTGATGGCTGGTGCTACGATTGATACGTACGGATTCTTGTCCTACGTTTAATATCAATTTTATATCTATTTATTCTTGTATGGGGCCATGGCAATCGCTGTGGCCTCTTTTTTTGGGATTATTAAAAATCATTTTTAATGATGAAAATAAAAAAAGGCACGAACAAATTAATGCTCGTGCCTTTTAAATAAAACTTGGCAGTACCTATTTTTCCAGACCGTCTCCAGTCAAGTATCGTCAGCGTAACATATTTCACTTCCGTATTCGGGATGGGAACGGGTGTATCCACATTACCAACACCACCAAGAAATTTTTATAAATTTTCACTATTTTAAATATTTATTCATAAATAATCTGCCAGATCCAGACTTAAGAAATTTTTCTAAGCTGATAGCTTTTTCTTTATTGTCTACAGCAATACATGAAATAAGCTTCCAAGGTTTGTATTTTGCAGTATGAGTTACGTTTCCATTATTATGCTCTAATAATCTCTTTTTAAAATCACTTGTAAAACCAATGTAATTTTGATCGAGATGAGTTTGAGATTGAAGAAGATATACGTAAAACATACTTACATTAAAAAATGGTGGAGGTAAGCGGATTCGAACCGCTGACCTTCTGCGTGCAAGGCAGACGCTCTACCAACTGAGCCATACCCCCAAAAATACTAAACATTTCAATTTTCTGGCCTGCCATCCTAAACATCCGTATTTCGTAGTCCAAAGAGCTACGAAATATTAGGCAAAGAATGGTGGGCCTAAGTCGACTCGAACGACTGACCTCCCCGTTATCAGCGGGGTGCTCTAGCCAACTGAGCTATAGGCCCCATATTTTATGAATTTCAAATTTTTATGCAAGTAAAGGATTCCGAACCCTCCTGCACTAAAGTTTCGGCGGACAGGCCGCTGATGCCTTCTGCGCTGTGCCCGCCCGAGTTTTAACGTCGGCGGGTGCAAGGCAGACGCTCTACCAACTGAGCCATACCCCCATAACCATAATTTTTTTAAAAAATTTCAAGATACATGGATGAGAGTCGCACAGTCACTGAGAAAGGTTTAACCCCTTCAGAATGCGGAATGGCCTCTTAGATAAGAGGCGTATGCGATCTCATTCATGCTTTATAAGTATACAGGTCAAAAATGATGCTGCAAGAGGTTTTTGCCTATTTTTGACACTTTTTGTTATTTTTTAATCTATTTGGCTGTATTTACACCTATTCTTTGTTGACTTAGGGGCTTGATCATGAGGTAACATGGCGTTGTTCTCCTTAAAAAGCCAATAATTCCTGGAATAGGGTTTGATATGAAAATTTTACGATTTTTAAGTTTATTTGTGTTTGTGGGCAATTTGTTATTGATTCAGGTTTGCCAAGCCACGGCACTTGACTCAGATCGTAGTTTTTTGAATCTTCAAAATGAACAGGACAAAACATTTGGGTCAGGGTTCAATGAACTTTTACGTGATCGCAATCGTCAACGCTTGGAAAAAAATACAGAATATGACGCCTCAGGTTCCGATAAGCCTCAAATAAGTTTGATCGCAACGCCATTTTACAGCCGCACATTCAGTAGCGGTAAAATTGGCCAATACTTTGGAGTTGCAGCTTCAAATGCCGTGGCGACAAAGAACACACCAACCGCTGGCGCTTCAGAAGTTGACATCAAACTTATGCTGAGAGACAAAGCAACAGCCGCTCCACTGGTTATTGTGGCAGCCAATGAGGGAGTAATAACTCTTGAGCCGCGTCAAATTTCGTTTGGCGGCCATTTGGCAGCAACCGTAAAAATGTGCCAAGGACTTGAAGGATTTTCACTTGCTGTTAATACCGCCGTTGTGCGAAATAAAACTGTTTTGGAAAAAAGTGTTACGGGTGATGTGCTCAACACCAATGCATCGTCATCGGTGAGTGATTATCTTGCGGGAATTGGATCGTCACCGTTTCAAGTTGCTCTGGCCAAGGCAAAAATCGACGGAAACGCACGCAGCGCGACTCGGCTTTCTGATGTCAATGTTCAGCTTCGCTATGCCATCAACGAAGAAGAAACGCAGGCGCTGAGTGTATTTGCAGATTTCCTTATTCCTACCGGAACTGAACCTACGGGTGAATTTTTGTTTGAACCTGTTGTTGGTGGTCGCAGTTGGTTTGGTGGAGCTGGGGTGTGTGGTCGTGCTCAATTGTACGAAGGTGATGCACAAACTCCTCGCATGTGGCTGGTTGCAGATGCTCTGTGGCGCTACGGTTTGAAGAGTAATCAAATTCGTGTGCCAGATATTAAGGGCACGACATGGGGTAAATATCAATTGACGGTTCAGGCAGGGCAGCTGGCAATTGCGGCCAACACTTCGCAATTTATTCCTGCGGCCAACATTGTCACCCAAGAAATTGAAGTTCGGCCGCGCGGCACATTCAAGTTTAATAGCAAAGTGTGCATGGCGTACGAATGGGCAAACGCGGAAATTGGGTATCAATTTTGCTACAAACAAGAAGAGGCCAATACCTTAAAAACTGATTGGGCAGACAATGCGGTTTACAGAATCTTGGATGCCTATGTTCAAACCAGCACTGTGACGACGAATATTGCAACAGGGCAGGTTGTGGCAATCAATAAAGATAACTTTGAACTCAATCATCCTTCTCAATCGTTCCATTCACTTTTTGCAACATTTGGCATGACCGATGACAAGGAATCCAAATCTTGGGCGCTTGCAGCCGGATTTGCCGTCAATCTTTCCAGCCAGGCTCGCGTTGCTCCACGCTCATGGGATGGATTTGTTAAATTAGGAATTACGTTTTAATAGAAGGGCGCTACGCAAGTTCTGCCCATTTGTGTATTCTACTCGTATGTGCTTAAGGCGCCACAGTTACCAATAAAAGGAATTTTGTGAATCCTAAAAAATATATTCCTAGAAATTATGAAGAACGGCTGAGCGATTTTGCCAAACGATGGTCTATAATTGCTATTCTCGGACCGAGACAATCTGGAAAAACAACACTTGCCCAAGAAACATTTCCCAACCATGCGTATTTTTCACTAGAAAACCCTAAAACACGAAAAATGATTCGCGAAGATATCGAAGATTTTTTAACACGTGATCATAATGCATCAGGTATGATTATTGATGAGTTTCAGCTTGAGCCAGATATTTTGTCATATTTACAAGGCATTATCGACCATGACCGATTTAATGACACCGAAAGGCCTGGTTATTTTATCTTAACCGGCTCACACAACTTTTTAATGAACCAGTATATCACCCAGTCACTGGCAGGGCGTGTTTACATTTTTAACATGCTCCCGCTTTCGCTTAAAGAATTATCTTCTAATAACTTGCTGAAAGAAGATGTAAATCAAGCCATATTTAATGGCGGATATGCTAGAATCATATGTAAATATACTGAACCAGAAGAATTTTACGAAAGCTATGTTAATACCTATCTTGAGCGTGATGTTCGGCAATTAGATAAAGTCATTGACCCCATTACTTTTCGCAAATTCATGGGGTTATGCGCAATTCGTACCGGACAGCTTTTGAATATTTCTGCATTAGCCAATGACTGCAAAATTACTGTTGAAAAGGCTAATGAATGGATTAATATTTTATGTGCTAGTTATATCATTGATTTACTCCCGCCTTATTACAAAAATTATGGAAAAGTATTAGTAAAATCACCAAAGTTATATTTTTGTGATACTGGACTTGCTTGTTGGTTGTTGAATATCAAGTCGGTTGAAACCCTAGCGTTTCATGATTTGCGCGGAAATCTTTTTGAAACGTTGATTATTATGGAATTTTGTAAAAAATTTTACAGTATAGGCAAAAGTCCAAGCCGCTTTATGTTCTTTTGGCGTGATACTCAGGGGCATGAGCTAGATTGTCTCTTTGACTATGGGTCGGAAGGGCTTGTTCCTGTTGAAATTAAATCAAGCCAAAAAGTCAGCGCTGACTTTTTTAAAGAATTGCATTACTGGTGCGATATCGGAAAAAAAGATTACGCAACAGCATGCCTTATTTATGGCGGAGCCGAAAATCACCATGAAGCTCGTGGCCGAACCATCAGTTGGAAAAATGCATCAGACATTGCTCAGTGGTAGGCGTAGCTAAGCGGGCATCAGAGCCAACAGGTTTTTAATTTCTTGGCCGCTCACGGCACCACCACTCAAAATTTCTTGTGCCAGGTCACGAGCACGTTCTCTGGTGGCAGGGGGTAAGTTTTGATCAAATTGAACGCGGGTCAGAGCAATGGCAAGTATATCCCTTTGTTCGGGAGAAATTGTTGCCATATCAGTGGCCAAAATATCTTCAATGATGTGTGCTTTGATCTCTGTCTCACTATCAATTACAGGTTCAAGTGTTGCAATTGGTTCAGCACCAACTTCAGGGGTAGTCGTCGCCGTCTTTTTTTGAGCCCGTTTGTCTTTGAGCCACTTGGCAGCTCCTGCAGTGGCCGCAATTGCTCCAACTCCAAGTGCCGCCTTGGTAAGTTGGCGCTTTCTTTCCAGTTCTTTTTTGGCTCTTAGTGCAGGTAAAATGTTTTTCGATCGAACCATTCTCAATTGTGCCTGAAGTCGTTGCCGGGCTCTTTGGTTCACGTGTTCTTGGGCACGTTGTTTCAGGCCACCAAGAATGGTTTTAACAGTTGTATTATTACGAAATTTATGTTCCAATTGTGCAAGGGTTTGCAGTTCTAATTGGCGGTAAATTTGAGCTTCATATAAAGTATAAATATTTTGATGCTCAATTTTTGGACCAAACTCGAATCCTTGATTTGAAAACCATCCCCGATTGTCAGCCAAGTCGGTTTGCATCAATTTTAATGGTTTAAGAATGGCATTTCGAGCTGTGGCATTAAGATTGGGCATAGCCGTCACGGTGGCAATGTCTTTGATCAAGGCTTCCTTTATCTCAATGGGATTGCCTTCAAAAGTGTTTTGCGAAATATCAGCTTGTTCCGCCAAGTAAATATATTGCCCAGCGAGTACGATGGGGGCTTGGGCTGCGGTCATTTCTTCATTAGTTTCTTCTGTGATTGAATCAAGTGGTGAAGGATTAAATTTTTCTGCGGGGCCGTATTTTTGTGTGCGCTCTATATCTTCCAGTCCAAGTTCTCCACTGCGAAGTTTTTTGGGGAATTCTTCTGCGCGAAGTCTTGCCTCTCTTTTAGCCATTTTTTCTTCTTCTTCTTCTTTTTGATGTCGTATCGAGTTTCCCAATACACGAGCCCTTTGTTTTTTGAGTGATGATTGCATTTCTCTCAAAAATTGAGATCTCACATCTTCTGCTTCTTCTTCTTCTTCTGTGATTGAATCAAGTGGTGAAGGATTAAATTTTTCTGCGGGGCCGTATTTTTGTGTGCGCTCTATCTCTTCCAGTCCAAGTTCTCCACTGTGAAGTTGTTTTTGGAAATTTTCTGCGCGAAGTTGTCTTGCCTCTCTTTTAGCCATAACTTTGTTATCGCGAGCTTCATATTGAGCCCATTCAGCATTGGCCACTTCATTTCGAGCATCATTTTCTTCGGCAATACGGGCAGTGTCTTCCTTTTGGTTTAGTTCTTCAAGTGCTTGTTTCTGATCGGCCTGTTGTTGTTTGGCCTGATTAAGTTCAGTGTGATAATGTTTTTCTAAAAATGTGAGCGAGGTGAAAGTGAATGGTGATCTGCGCAAAACCCATTGGCTCCAGGTTTGTGGAGCGCTGTCGTCAATGATTTTTTGAGCTGCACAAAGAGAAGTAATCCACTCATCATTAATATTAAGAGTATTAGTGTTATTCTGGGCACTATTTATTTTATTACGAATCTTGGTAAGAGCCGTTTTTGCAGCAGTTGTGTTTTCAATAAGGGTTGTAAGATTTTGAGGCACAACGATTTTTTTTAAATTTTCTCGGTCTGTGATTACTGCATCATTAAAAGCCTCTTTATCTTCATTTTTAATCACGAGCGGCAAGGCCACTTCTGTGTTTATGAGCAAACAGAGCACTATTACGCTCAGATTACGAAGAGCAGGTAGCAGTTCACGGGTAACAATCAAAGGTGTGTGTAACATATTCAATATCCTTTTCATTATTGTGCTCCTGTCAACATTTGGCGAACGTCTTGGTTGTTGATGCTTCCACCATTCCCCACTTGTTGTGCTAAATCATGAGCTTTATCACGTGTGGCTATTGGTAATCTATTATCAAATGAGATTTTGTTGAGAGCCGCGGCAATACGGGCTCTTTCTATGTCAGAAACAAACTCTTCATTCGTGTTCAAAAGATCTTCTATGACTCGTGTTTGTGGATCACTTTCCACCTCAGGTTCTGGTACAATAATTGGGGATCTGTTGCGATCATATCGGCCTTTTGCCCATTTACCAATTCCAGCAGTTGCAGCAATGGCAGCAAGCCCAATTCCAGCCTTGGTCGCATTGCTCATATTAGGGTCTTTGAATTCCTCGATGAAAGTCTCCTCTCCCTGAGTAATTATTGGCTCGTGAGGTTCAAGTTCACGGGGTGTTGTTACAGGTTGCCCAGTCCGAGCAGGGGGGAGGTCAAGGTATTCGGTAGATGAAGTAGATGAAATAGGCTTTAGTATTTTCCAAAAAGGCCTCTTTTCTAATAATGTAAAATTCTTATGTCGCTCTTTTTTTTCTTCTCTCTCAGCTTCATCATCCAATTCGGTATGAGCTTGTTGTTGTGCTGTCTCGAGCACGTCATTCAAATCTGCATAGCCATTTTCATTTGCTGTAGTTTTCAAATATTGCAAACAGGTAAGGTTGGGTTCTGTTGAAAGTTGAAATTTATACAGCTCTTTGATGCTCGGGATCCAGATATACCTGACCTCTCCTTATCAGACTTGAATAAATCTGTAACCCATTTGCCATCAGCTAGAAACCAGTTGCCTCCGCCTTGAACAACGGGGCCGTTGGGTCCTGATCGGTGGCCAGCTGCGGGTGGCAAATTCAGAGTTCCTCTTGATCTATAGGTTGATTGTAAGAGGGCGCCAGGTTTTTCATTAGGTTTTTGGCGTACCGATACCGGAGCCATTGCATTCATTACGATGGATCCACCGCATAAAATTCCACCGAATAGCGCGAAAGTTTTGAGCAGTTTTTTGATCAGCATTTTTACAGTCCCCATATTTTTGGTAGCGGGCTTAATGCTTGCCCATATCTTAAAATTAAGCTATCTATGTGCTGATTGTAAATATTCCACTATTCTTTCTTGACTTACATGCGGGCTGCTGCGGTAACCTGGCGGACAGGCAGGGAATGCGGGGTGGGGGGGGTGAGACATAAATCATGAAAAAGGGGTGTTTAATGAAGAAGTTTTTGCCGTTTTTGAGTCTGCTTCTGCTTTTAGGTGGGGCTTGCCAGGCTGCGGCTCTCGACACTGACCGGAGCTTTTTGAACGCTCAAAAAGAACAAGACAAGGTGCTGGGTGGTGCTTTTATGTCGATGCTCAGTGACCGAGATTCTGAAAAAGCTAAATTTACTCTCATGACAACGCCGTTTTACAGTCGAACGTTTGATGGCATAAAGTTGGGGCAATATTTCGGTTCAGTTGGCTCGAATGTGGTGACCCTCAAAAAAACACCAAAGGCTGGAAATGCTGAACTGAGTTACGATTCTGTGTTTCGCGATACAACGGTTGTGCCGGGTGGGCCCATTGCAGCGGGAGCTTCTGCAGGGGCCATTGCGGGCAGTCAAGCTGCCATAAGGCTTGAGCCTTGGCAGAAGAGCGTGGGGGCCCACTTTGCCGTTTCGGTCCAATTTGGTGAGGGATTTGAATCGTTTTCTGTGGCCATTAATACGGCTGTGGTGCAAAACACGACCAATCTGCAATCAAGTTTCATCAACGACCTGGCCTATAACAATCCACTCGTTGCCGTGGCTCCGTCAACATTTGCTGACTATCTTGCAGGAAATGGCTCATCCGCGTATCAGGCGGCTCTGACCAGTGCAAAAATTGATGGAAAATCGCATGAAACCGTACGAACTTCTGACATTGACGTTCAAGTGCGCTATGCCATTACTGATGAAGAAAAGGAGGCTCTGACTGTTTTTGCCGATCTTCTTATCCCCACCGGCAACAAACCCTCCGGTGAATTTTTGCTCGAACCCATTGCGGGGAATCACAGTTGGTTTGTCGGCGCGGGTGCCCGTGGGCGTGTGCAATTATATTCTCCTTCGACAAGTTCAGGGCTACCTGGGGACGATTCTGACGATTCTCGAAACGTGTGGCTCGCCGGCGACGTATTGTATCGTTATGGATTGACCAGCACCCAAATTCGTGTCCCTGATATTCAAAATACGGTTTGGGGTAAGTATCGGTTGACGGTGACAGCTGCACAGCCTGCTATAGCTGCTCTTACGTCGCAGTTTGTTCCTGCGGCCAATGCCCTGGTGCAGAAATTCAAAGTCACGCCACGTAGCACATTTATGACTAATCTGCGCGTGTGTATGACCTACAAAAAAACCGCCGCAGAATTTGGGTATCAAGTGTGCCACAAACAAGAAGAAGCAAATCATTTTGATACGCCATGGGTAGACAATGCCATTTACTTGATAGCCCCGGCTTACAGCCCAGCGATTTCTGCCGCAGCCAACATTGCACTTGCCACGCCAACTGCCACGCCCATTAATCACGACAATTTGCAACTGAACCATCCGGCCCAAACGTTCCATACATTTTTTGGATCCGTGGGCATGACGGGTGATGTGGATGCGGTCTCATGGGCTTTTGCCCTTGGTGGTGCCGTGAATTTTTCCAATGAGGCACGCGTCGCTCCACGAAGTTGGGATGGATTTGTGAAAGTTGGAATAGCATTTTAAGCATTTTCATAGAGTTTTTTAGGTTTTGTTGTGATTCTTACTTAAATCGGGCAGATTGAAACTTGAAAATTCAATCTGCCCGATTTGGAAAATTTGATATGCTAAAAAGATCTATGAGTTCTGTTTTTGAAAGACTGAGCAAGATTTTTCCAATTATTGGAATTACGGGACCTCGTCAATCGGGGAAATCCACTTTAGCTAAATTGTATTTCCCGCACCTTCCCTACCTTACTCTTGAAGATCTTGATGTTCGTGAACAAGCTCTGAGTGATCCGCGTAAATTTTTTATCCAGTATAAGGATGGTGTGATTCTTGATGAAGTTCAAAATGCACCAGAACTTTTATCATATTTACAAGGTGTTGTTGATGCTTCACCTGCAAAAGGGCGCTTTGTTTTAACAGGGTCTCAAAATTTTGCTCTAACCGAAAGTATCACACAATCGCTGGCTGGTCGTATTGGTATGACAACATTACTGCCTTTAAGTTTATCCGAGCTTAATATGCCACCAGATACCCTGAAAAACATTTTTTATGGTGGGTACCCTGCATTATATAGTACAGGAGCGCATCCGCTTGATTTTTATCCTAGTTATGTTCAAACCTATATTGAGCGCGATATCCGCCAACTCAAACTCATTGGAGACCTTGGCCTTTTCAAGACATTCATCAAATTGTGTGCGGGGCGTGTTGGGCAAGTCATTAATTACACTTCACTGGCTCAAGATTGCGGAATTTCACACACCACAGCACGTCAATGGCTTACTATTCTTGAGGCGAGTTATTTGGTATTTACCATGCGTCCATTTTATAAAAATTTTAGTAAACGCCTCATTAAAATGCCCAAGCTTTATTTTTATGATACGGGCGTTGTTTGTTCACTACTTGGACTTGAAACAGAAGCTCAAGTGGAAACACATTATTTAAAAGGCGCTCTGTATGAAAATTTAGTCATACTCGAAGTCCTCAAAGGACGGCTTAATCGGGGCTTGCCAGTAGACCTCTATTTTTGGCGCGACAGAACAGGCCGCGAAATTGATCTTATCGTTGAATGGGGTGGGGTAACACGAGCACTTGAAATTAAATCAGGCATGACATTTCGCAAAGATTTTACTGATAATGTGCAGTATTTTTGTGACTTAGATTCTACCGCGCGCGGCTACGTTATTTATGAGGGGACCCGCACAGGGACGTTCGGCAATACAGCTATGATTCCATTTTCAGAAATTGAAAAACTTTTGAGTGAATAAGGAAAATTACTCTAAGCGGAATAGAGTCTTTTGGGTAAAAACAAAGCGGGAGACGGTTTTGCAACCGTCTCCCGCTTTGAATATTTTGAGTTTTGTTATTTATTAGGGGGTACGAGTATCTAGATTAGCATCACCAGTGCCAGCACCAGCAGCAGGACCTCCACCTAGTTCATGAAGACCACCCAGGGGAGCACCTGAAGTACTTTTTCTATTCCAGAATTTTAAATTCCATTTTCGTGGGTCAAGTTTGCTATCTCTTGGATCAAATCGACTTGCAAGGCCACGAATTCCAGTTTTCGCTCGGCTCAAGAATCCAGGGGATTGAGTTTGTTCGAATTCAGCTTTGCGTGGCACGAGTTGGTCAATTATTTGGAGTGCATTTTTAACATATTCATTATTTTGATCGACATTATTCTCTTGATTTAAAATTTCAGATCTAACACGCTGAAAAAAATCAATATAAGAATTTATAGTTTCTATGTTGGAAGCAAGAATATCAATAGAGTTCTCGTCCTCAAGATGACCAAGAGAAATTTCATCCTCATGCATGCCCTCAAGCGCATTTACTAAATTTTCCAATGTCGGCATTGACGCAGCTTGTTGTGCATTTCGCGCAACTCTCATTTTATTCAATTTATATGCGGCAGCACTCGCGAGAGTAACACCGGCAGCTCCAGCAGCAGCAGCATATCCAGGATTTTCTTTAATCATCTCTGGGGTATAGGTTTGATAACCGTCTTGCATTCTGGTACGAGTACCCTTTGTTGCATCCCAGCCATTGTTAAAATCTTGGCCGCCACGAGAATATTCATATGCTGTAGCGCCAAGAGCGGCCGCTCCCAAAGCGACTTTGCGTTTGTTTTTTCCTGCGTATCGGGCACCACCTACAGCTTTAAGTACAATGTCACTTTTGCTTGGGATGCGTTTACTGATCGATTCTCTTGTTGGCAAAGAGCTTGGATAATTTGGAACGTATTGATAGGCAGCGCTTGCAGCGCCTGCGATAGCGGATCCTGTACCTCGGATAAATTTTCCGGGTTGTTGATCTGCGCCAAAGCCCAACCCTCGTTCTGAAGCAGCATGCTCCTTTGGCACTGAATGCACTGAATGCATTGCTTGTATTCCGCTGGCCATCAAGACCATGCAGCCCAGGGCTAGTATGGTGCGAAGGCCCAATTTCATTTTGGTAAGAAAATTCATGTAACACTCCTTGTATTGAAACCAACAAATCATTACAACTTGAATATACCCAAAGTCAAAGAGCGGTTTCAATGATTTTTATATTTTGTTCTGAAATTAATCATTTTTAGGTTCTGTTGAGTTTTTAAATTTATACTTTTTTAAAAAATTATATTCACCCACCTCCCGCATGCCCTGAGTGTTTTGTGAGATTTTATCGAACAAAATGTATCGAAGGGTCGCTGCTGTAAATTTTTAGCTTTAATTTTACGTCGTTCACCCTTCGATACATTTTTCTATGAAAAACACTCAGGGCATGCGGGGTGTAGGTGGATATTTTTGTTGTTTTTAAAGTTATTGAGTTTTCGGACAAGCCAAATAAGGTTATGTTTAAGGGGTTCGTTGGGCACGAGGCCCTTAAGAAACGCCCAAAAAGGGCGTACCAACGTTAAGAGGGCCATTGCGCCCTCTTAACAATCTGGCAACTCATGGCTGCCGCCCTGAGTACCCGCTGGATTCTTGGCTTCTCCACCACCCACTTGAGCCAGTGCTCAAGCGGACCCGTGGCTCCGAAAATAATACCAACCCTCTAATTTATGGGCGCGGCTTGTCTTTGTTCTGCCGGGCTTATTGTCTTCGGTTCGCTCGTTTTGAGCGGAATGGGGGGGGGGTTAGGGGTGCAACCAACCCTCTTGTCTTAGCCCGCCCACTCTGGGGCGAATAAGTTTTGAAAATGGAAGTTAACCGCGGCCTAATAAGCCCCCTTGCGGACCTTCTTAACTTCTATTAAAAAAGCGTTTTACCCTCTGCAGCCCCTCGCGAGCTCTTCCGGGCAGGCTTCCTATATATTGGGCGGCACGGCGAATTCGCCCCGAAGGCAAGGCCTCCTCTTGGGAGGTCTCCAGCTGAGCAATTATCCCGATCAATTCTCGGATTTTCTTATTTTTGGGGTGCAAATTCATGAGGATTTCGGCTTGTTCGCGCAATTGGGTGATTTTCTGGTCGACTGAAATTATGGCTTTTTCAGTGCGAAATTGAGCTAGTTCATTACAGCAGCGCTTCCAGTCCTTATTCCATGATGTATTGATAATCTCCATTAACGCCTCAAATCCATCTTGATTTGCATGAATAAGTTGATACATGGCTGTTACGGCGCTTGTGTCCTCTTTCTTCTTGCGTAATTGGGCAATAATTTTTTCCACCACCTCTGTTTGATACACAGTTCCTGTGTTGTGGTTGAGTGCAGTCGTAATTCGTGCAATTTCATCGGTATTAAATGGCGACACGGCAAGGGGTAAAAAGAACAAAAAACCGCTCAAAAATATGAATTTTTTATTCATCATCACTACTCCCATTGCTTTCGTCACCGTCATCTGTCGTAGCTGGTGTTTCCAGTGCAGCAATTAGTGCATTTGCTTGAATTAATAAAGTCACATTATGTTTGGCCATCACAATTTTTTC
Organism: bacterium; assembly: GCA_023249975.1. GTDB lineage: Bacteria > Babelota > Babeliae > Babelales > JAHFBP01. The sequence goes on along the minus strand of JAHFBP010000008.1, from coordinate 14,807 downwards.
ACTATCATCAAAGCCATTTAATATGGTCTTTATCTTTTCAATAGCTGAATCGGTTTGTTGCTTTACTTTGGCTTTTTGTTGTTTTTTAAGCCGATCATTATACCAAACTGCCGCACCCGTGGCACCCAAAGTTCCCGCAATTCCTGCTATTTCTCCGGGGTTTTCGCGAATATATCTGCGTGTTTTGGCAAAATTGGACGGTTCGGAACCAGTTTCGGTTGGGCTCAATTCAGGTTGAGGTGATTCAGGGTTTTCTCCAAAAGCTTCTTTTTGTTCATATTCAGCCAAAGGGTCGGTGTTTTGGCTTGCCTGAAGGCTGCCCTTTTTGACCGCGAGTGGGATGAGTAATAACACAACTCCAATTATTTTAATTTTTCTGAGGATATTCATGCAGCACTCTTGGATTTTGGGGAAAAACAACTCAAATTAGAATATGGCGATATTTGGGTCATAGATTCAAGGTTTTGGGTATAAAAGATGAACTTGGATGCATTTTGCCTTCCGAGTGTTTCCATGTTAACTTCCTAGTGGGATGGAGAAAAAGTCCTGATTTTAATTTACTTTTTTTATGAAATAGAATGTATGCACGAAAAATTACCAACACTTGCCCATTTTTGTGCCCAATCGGGTCTCTGTTCACGCCGCAAAGCGATAGAAATGGTTAAAGCTGGCCTTGTGCAGGTCAATGGCTGCGTGGAATCCAATCCGGCATATCGCGTGCAGCCTGATGACCAAGTGCGCGTTGACGGCGTTCTTTTGAAGATTGAAGAGTTTGAATATGTGCTTTTGAATAAACCTGAGGGTTATTTGACAGCTGTTTCGGATGAACGCGGTGGTAGGGTTGTGACTGATTTGATTGGGGCGGGGAGTCGACTTTTTCCCGTTGGGCGGCTGGATTTGGACACCACAGGGACGCTGCTTTTGACCAATGACGGTGCACTGGCTTACAAATTAACTCATCCAAAATTTGAGATTATCAAAAAATATCGGGCAACTCTTGATCGCAATTTGACCCAAAGAGATGCACAAAAATTATTGCAGGGGATTGAATTGTTCGACGGGCCCATTCATTTTGATGCACTGAGCTTTGTAGCTGTGGGGGGTGTTGAAGGGCTCTTACATCCCGCGAATAGGAACATCGTCGACGTCACACTTCACAGCGGCCGCAACCGCATCATACGCCGTATGTTTGATCACCTGGGATACACCGTTGTCCATTTAGACCGGACTGAGTTTGCCGAGTTGACGTATGGTAATCTCAAGCGCGGGGAAAGTCGATTACTCAATCGGAATGAGATTAAAAATTTGTTGAGCATGTAAATCAACCAGAAGGTCGCCCTGTGCCTGCTTGATGATGGTTGTATACATGCCGTGCAAGTCTTCCCACAGGGCAGCTGCAGATTCTTTACTGACCAATTCAGGGTTTGCCATTTTCGCTCGTTCTTTCATGAAATAGCTGAACCGCCCGACGGTGGTAATATAAACAATGTTTTGAAGTCTACGTTTAACCATGTCAGTCATTTCATCAGAATTACGCGAAGTTGCTTGCGCGGCACGGCTCCACATGATGTATAAATTTGTTTTGAGCATTCTTTTTTTAAGATCTGAGCTGTTTTGGTAATCGGCATCGCATGAATATATCAAAAAGCGTGATAGGTTGTGATCAAGGTCTTCCTCAAGGCAATCTTTTGGCAACGCCGTGGGGATCTGTCCATATGAAATGGGGCAGGTTGCCAGATTAATACCAAGGGGTTTTGGTGATTTAATGTTGTCGAGGTGTCCAGCAAAACAGAGAGAACAGAGCGAACTCAGGGCAGCCAATATATATTTTTTCATGATGTTTTTTGATTACGTTGTGAGGTTATAAATCAGTATTTATGTATACATTTTCGCGTAAGTGTAGCACCAAATACAACAATCAAAAATGTTTTTTTGATTGCGCGTACAAAGGTGTTGCTTCTTCTCTAGGGCCATACATCGGTTTGGCTTCAAGGACCTCTTGATTGAATATTACCAATCCTATGAGTACCAAAGCTCCGGCTACAATGACGTGCCAGGTGGGAACTTCGCCCAAGCAGGTGTACCCAAGTACGGAAACCATAATGGGAACACTCATTCCGGCAAGTGACATGAGCGTTGCTGAGTGTTTTTTGAGCATGTAGGTCAAGAAGGTATAGGCAAACATGTTGCCAACAATAATTGAGTAGGCCAAAAGCCCCATGTTAAGCGGAGATAGTGCCAAGAGTGAGGCAAATGATTCTTGATAATAAACGGCAGCTAAAAGCGAGATCGAGCCAGCTCCAAGCATAATGAGTCCATTGATTTCACGTGGGGTGTAGCGGTTTGAGCGGACTTGTTGCTGAACATTGATCCAGCCCAAGCGGCCGATGCACACTGAAGCGAGAGTGGCAAGCTCAGGATATGAAAAAATACTAAATGCTTTAAGGGTTTGTTCAACCGGCGTGGTTGAACTAATCAAAATCATGGTTCCCGTGATTCCAATACATAAACCAAAGAATTTTTGCCAGGACAGGCGTTCACTGTACAAAAAATAGGCGTATATGGCTGTTACAAAGGGATCAATGCTGCTAATAAAGCTTGCTTTGGCTGAAATCATGTATTTCAATCCGTAGGCCTTAAAGAGGGCCGGAGCAAGGGTGGTGAACAAAATAATAGCGACCAGAACGTGCCAGTCTTGTTTAAATCGGGTCAGTCCAGCCTTGAAGTGACGCTTTCGCTCCATATAGATAAGAGCAATGCCTGCTACAAACATGCGCAAGCCCACCAATATGGTGAGGGGAATTACACTCAAAAGCGCCTTGTTTGCGACGATTGCGGTTGCAAAGCACACGTAGCATAGCAAAATCGAAAGCATGGTCACTCCCCGTTGTTCAGGAATATCCAGAGAAAATCAGCGTATAATTTAAAACGCTCTTCTGTTTTTTAGGGTACAGCAAGTTGCAAAAATTGTCAGGTTTTATGTGAGTTTTTTCAAAGTTGAGTGATTTTGAATATAATTCAGATCTATGAGATAAAATTCTGATTTTGACGGGGTTTTTCAAGCCATTCATTTTATGGTAAGATTTGCGCATCAGTTTATAGATACAAAAATAGGATTTTTATGGAATCAAACGAATATAACAACATGAACGAAGAGCTTGATTTACAAGACCAAGAAGAAAGCCAATTGTCTGCCTGCAAGGCTCAATTGATGAGGGCTACGGCTGATTTGAGCAACTATCAACGTCGCGTGGAAAAAGAGCGTGCTGAGTGGTCAGTCTATTCACAAGTAAGTGTGATCAAATCACTTATTCAGTTCTTACCCGAACTTGATCGAGCTGTTGAACAAGCGGAATCAAAAATCACAGGATCAGATGCTGTTTGGCTGGAAGGCTTTGCTCTGATCAATAAAAATGTTAAAAAAGCATTTGTCGACTTGGGTGTGACCGAAATTGACTGTTCTGGCTCATTTGACCCTGAATTGCACGAAGCTTTGATGCAGGTTGAGGATGATCAGTATGTTCCTGGCCAAATCATTCAGGTGCTTGAAAAGGGCTACCAGTTTAAAAATCAGGTTATCCGCTATGCCAAGGTAAGCGTGGCAAAGTAACTACCAGCTCAAAATATATTTTTCGTAAAGGAGCCTCCATGCGTTTTACCGACGGACTGCTCAGCTTGTGCCTTGGTGCTGCTTTAGTTTCTGGGGGCTTTTACGGATTTACGTTATACCATCGCATGATGGATGAAAAAATAAGTTATTTATATCAACAAGTGTCGTCAACACTTGTGTCTTTGCAAAAATCGCCACAAAATTTATCGACGTGCATGTCATCAACATGTGCTCAAATGCAAAATCCGAGTGCTGCTGTGTTGACACAAGTTTCGCTGGCATCATCCAAAAAATGGGTAGAATTACAGCGCAAAAACAAAGATGCCGTCATTCAAGTTTACGCTACTATTTCTGAATTCAATTGGATCGAACCTTATCGAACTCCTGATTATAATGAAGCAACGGGAAGTGGGTTTTTCATCAATAATCGTGGTGATTTTGTTACCAATTATCATGTCGTCGGACATTCTAAAAATGTTCAAATTCAAATGCCAACTCAAGGTCAATCGCGCTATGATGCGGTTATCATTGGGGTTAGTCCCGAGCGTGATTTGGCACTGCTTGCGTTGACTGATGATGCACGACAAGAATTGCAGCAAATTTATGGAACCATTCCTTTTGTGACACTGGGCGATTCTGATGCTATTTCTCGCGGAGAGGAAATTTTGGCATTGGGATATCCGCTAGGAATGAGCCACATGAAGGGGTCGCAAGGGATTGTCAGCGGCATTGAGCGCACCAAGCTTTTGGACAATCAATTGTGCTTTCAGATGACAGCACCAATCAATCCGGGCAGTTCAGGTGGGCCGTGCTTTAATGAAGAAGGGCAGGTCATTGGGGTTAATTTTGCGGGCATCCAAATGGCGCAAAATGTCGGATTTGTTATTCCGATTAATGATCTGAAAAATGCATTGTCTGATTTGTATAAAGTTAAGTTTTTACGCAAACCCAAATTGGGTGGTGTTTTTTGGCCGTCAAGTTATGACATGTCATGCTATTTGCAGCATCCAGATGACGGCGGATATTATATTTCTCGGGTTATGAAAGACACCTTGTTTGAAAAAATTGGCATCAAGTCGGGCGATGTTTTGTATCAAATTAATGGCCACAAAGTTGATTTTTACGGTGATGTTACCGTTTCGTGGAATGATGAAAAAGTCGCATTTTTTGATTTGCTCAATCGTAAAACGGTTGGGGATTCTGTTGATTTGGTGGTTTATCGTCAAGGTGCCAAAAAGAATTTTTCATTCAAGCTCGAGCCGCGATCAATGCTTCCCATTCGTCTGATGTTCCCGGGGTATGAAGAAATTGATTATGAAGTTTTTGGGGGTATTGTATTCATGAATTTGACCCTCAATCACATTTGCATCATGGCTGAAAAAATTCCAGCTTTGTTGCGCTACGCCTCCATCGATAATCAATATAAGCCTGCGGTGGTCGTTACGCATGTTCTGCCTTCATCACCAGCTCATCGGCTTCGCGGAACGGTTCAACCAGGGTTTATTCTTGACGAAATTAATGGTCAAAAAGTTGCCACGCTCGAGCAACTGCGCCAATCGGTGACCAAGAGCTTGGATTCAGGTTTTGTTACCATGAAGTTTGAGGACGATTTGTTGTCCGTATTTGCTTTGGACACGATCATGAGTGATGAGCATCGGCTTGCCTCTATTTTTAAATATAAAAAGTCAGCATTAGTTGAAATGGTTGAGACCGGATTACTTTCTGCTGGGGCCTAATGAGCGTTACTTTTTTCCCATGGGATTGGGTGAGCTATGTTGTGGGGCTACAAGTGGACCGCGACGGTGAGTAGCCGTTGGTGATGCTGTTCTGCGAGAAGAAGATTCTGTTTGGGCTTCCAGTGATGATCTTCGAGCAGGGCCAGCATGAGGCATTGAGCCTGATCGAGAAAGTGCTGGTCGGGGGGCCTGAAGGGGTTTGGGTGCTGGGGTTTCTGTCACGGGGCTGGATGCTCGAAAAGGAGACATTGGGGAGTCGTCTTCATCAGAGCATGCTGAAGAAGGCTTGCTTCCTTGGCGTGAGCGGCTAAAGTGCTGTGTAAGTTTTTGTTCAAGTTGTTGTTCAAAAGTCCCCGTGAAAGGTTTGCTTCCGGGGGTTTCTTGAAATACTTTGACGGCATAAATTGCCATGGCTGCGATGATGATAATGGTAATATCGCGTGATTCGAGTTTGTTGATTGTTTTTTCAAGAATACGGAGTGCGCGTTCCAGGAGCGTTTCATTGACGGGGACAGGGTTGCAGTTTTCTGAATCACGAATTTCGCGTAGCATGGCATTGTTATTTTGGATAAATGCAGCAACAATGTTGTTTTGATTGGAATCGATTAAGGTAAAATAATTATTCAAAAATTCAGTATCTTCATCCAAAAGTTTTTCATTCGGATGAGAAAAAGAGATATATAAAAAAACTTTTTCTGACAAAGGGATTAATCCATCGGTTTGAAATTCTTTGCGCAAGTAGGTAATCAATTCATGTGCATCTTTGGCATTGCGTAATCGCCACCACATGGGCAAGCCTTGGTGGTATTCATCAGCCAAAAGCGTCCCGTCATATTTTGATGAATTCCAAAGGAGTAAATTAATTCGACCGAGAAGGGGAATTTTTGATGTTGTGTGCTGTATCCGTTGGATGGTGTTCGCGCCTAAGTTGAGCCGAGTACAGCGCGTAGGAGTTAATTGCTCAACATGATGTGAGCACTCTACTTTGGAATATGCACACCGGTCGGGCAGGAAAACTTCGACATAGGGGATTTTGGAATTGGTTTCAAAAACGCAGATTCTCCCCAGGGCAAGCGATGTTTGTTGCCGTGATGAAGTTGTGCCCAACGAGATTTCAGCTTGTGCGGCTTGTTGCAGCATGATCATGCATCCAAGTGCAAATATGATGCGGTATGATTTTTCCATGAGCTTCCTCCGGTTTTATATTCCTCGATTCTTGAAAATATATAACCACGACCCGCATTCCCTCAGTGTTTTGTGAAACAAAATGTATCGAAGGGTTTGAATTTGTAGTGTGCGGACCCTTCGCTATGGCCGACAGGCAGGGAATGTGGGCTGTGGGCAGAAATTTTAAGATTAATGTGCTTATCCTAACAAGCAGGGCCAGATCAGCTCAATACTTTCTTGAGTGACGCTTCAATGTCCTGGGCAACTTGTGTGGCATGATGCAGATTTTTGTCTTGGACCACAATGCGCATAAGTGGCTCAGTTCCAGAGTATCTGATAACAATGGTTCCATGCGGGACCTGTTCTTGATAAGCCGCGATAATAGTTTTCAGGGGCTCATTTTCCAGCGGAATGCGCGATGTAACATGGAAATTCACGCTGACTGAGGGATATTTTTCAAAACTGTTCAGGTTCCAGTTGTTGGTCAATTGTGCAATTTTCAAAAGTTGCAGCGCCACAAAAAGGCCATCGGAGCGGACCAGGTGAGATTTGATGATAATGTGGCCAGACGGTTCTCCGCCCAGATTCAGATCAAGTTCGATCAGTTGCTTGATGATGTGTTTTTCGCCTACTCCGGCTCGAACCAGAGCCATCCCTTTATTTTGAACAAAAGCGTTGAGCCCCTCGTTGCTGACCACCGTTGCCACAACGGCAGGTTGTTGCGCGTAATCAGGATGGATAGTCAAAAGTGCCAAAATATCGTCTCCGTCCTTCAGGTCGCCATTTTGGTTAACGGCAACAATGCGGTCCCCGTCACCGTCGAATGCAAATCCAATGTCTGCATGGTGCTGTTTGACAAGATTGATAATCGATTCCGGATGTGTTGATCCACAATGTTCATTGATATTGTTTCCGTCAGGGCAAGTTCCCGTGGCAACAACGCGAGCGCCCAGTTTTTCAAAAAAAGCGGGGGAAAAAGTACTTAATGACCCATTGGCACAATCCAGGGCGATGATTTTGCCTGCTAAAAAATTGGGGATGCATTGAGCCAGTAGGGCCTGCTCGTATCGTTCTGTTGCAGTTGAGTCGATGGTGATTTGAGGATTAGCTGGAACTAAAGGTCCCATTCTCTCCCCCGCATTCCCTGAGTGTTTTGCAACGCAAAATGTATCGAAGGGTTGGCCATTAAGAGTAATTTTTTCTCGTTCACCCTTCGATACATTTTGTTCGTTAAGGCTCACAAAACACTCAGGGCATGCGGGGTATGGGTGGTTATTTTTTGAAAAAGAAAAGGTGTGAATTTGGGGGTGCTTAGCTATAGATTCAAAATGCTGCGCAATCAATTGCTCATCGGAGCTGGAAATAGACCCCGTTTTTCGTGCCAAAATCTTGATTCCATTGTCAGATGCCGGATTGTGCGAGGCTGAAATCATAATGGCACAATCTGCCTTTTCGTCGTTATTAAGAGCCCAAAGGAGCACCGGAATGGCCACAACACCAACATCAATAATCTGAACTTGAGTGCCAGAAAGCCCCGCAATGAGTGCTTTTTTGATAAATTCGCAGGAGGCCCGAGTGTCTGATCCGATCATGATCACAAAGGGTTCATCAACTTTTTTGCCCATACGCCAGGCTCCAAGAGCAGCTCCCAGCCGTTCCATATCATGTGGAGTAAAGGGAAAAATCCCCACTTTTCCACGAATTCCATCTGTTCCAAAAGAAAGTTGATTGTTCATTTCTCTCATCCCGCATGCCCTGAGTGATTTTTCCGTAAGAAAAATAGTATCGAAGGGTGGTATCTACATAGGCCAATTGAAGGGAAAGAGTCTAGACCATTTCCGTCAAATGGTTAAGCATGCTAAACTTAAGGAGTATAAAGGCTTTTTTGGGGCATATGATGATTTTTTCGATGATACATTTTGGATTTTTGGCTAAGGCTTTCGTAATCGGTCTTATTTCTGCTGCAGCATTAGGGCCCATTTTTGTCATGACGTTCAATCGTGCCGCTAATTATGGATTTCGCATCGGTTTTGCAACAGCATTGGGAGCTTCGGCTGCTGATGGGATGTTTTTCTCATTGGGATTGATTGGAGTTTTGTCCATCATCCAAACAAGTAACATTTTGTTACTTTCTGTTTATCTTCTGGGTGGACTCATGCTTGTGGGAATCGGTGGCTATTCATTGTATTCGAGCTATAAGGTTGATTCAGCTTCGTATCTCCATAAAATGGGATTTTTTTCAACCATTATCAAAACGAGTGCTGTGACATTCTTAAATCCATCGTCATTGATTTATTTTGGACTGATCAATTTACAGTTTTTTGGTGAACGATTGGGGAAACTTCCCATGATATCGGTCGTCAATGGTGGGCTTGCCGTGATGGCAGGTTCATTGTGTATGTTGTCGATGGTGAGCTTTTTGGCATCACATTTGGGAGCACGCCTTTCAGGTACAATGTTGAATGTGATTTCACGTATTAGTGGCGGCTTTTTCTGTGTAATTGGAATCTATCTTTTATCGACATTTGTGCGAATAATTTTGGGATAAAAATGAAAAGAATAGTGTGGTTAATTTTTGTACTTTTTGTTTGTACAGGAACTACTTCTGTTTTAGCAGACATCAGTCGGCCTGTTAAAATGGCAGCATTTTGGGGGGCGCCGGCAGCAGTTGTGGCGTACAAATCAAACAAGACGGCTGATTATAATGGAACAACTCCCTATTTCCAGAGAGTTAAGGCTGTTTTAAAAAATATGCCCAAAGCTTACTCTTCAATGAAAAGAGCTGAAAAGGTTGCATTTTGGGCGTCTCTTGCAGCAGGAACTTATCAGGGTGTGATGATGGGGACCGAGACATGGAAGTACAGAAAAGCTCTTGAAAAGGCAGAACATGCCATTGCTGATCTAAGCAGAGAGGAAAGTGTTTTGGAGCAAGCGAGTAATGCGGTTTTGGATAAAATGTATGCAATTAAAGTAGTGCGAGACAAATTGGCTGAGGCTCCACAAAAAATTAATGAACTTAGACAAGAATTGGCTAGGGTAAAAGGTAAATTGGATCAAAGTACTGGGCGGCTTAATTCTGAAAAGGAGAGGCTTGAAAGGAGTCTATTACCTGGAGGTTACAGTGGTGGTGCTGATGTGGCGCGTGCTCGTAAGCATATTGCCTGGCATGAGGAAGATGTTCAAAATTCGGCAAAAGCAGTAGCCTTGTATCAGGGTAAATTGGATACGCATGAGAGTTTACAAAAAAATGGCATTGATCAAAAACTTTTTGATGAGACTGAACAAGCACTCAAGAATTTGAATGACGAAGTTAATAGGGCGGAAAAAGCATATGGCGAAGCTCAAGGTATTGTCAATGCGGTTAAGTCTACTTGGAATACAGATGCAACAAGCAATTTGAGCTTGTGGCGATTTGACTTGAATTTGGGTCTAGCAAAGAACTGGGCTTTGAAATTGCAGGGTGATTTGGAAGAACTGAAGTCTGAGGTTGAGGTACAATCGCTATCTCGACAAGAACAGTTGCAATTTCAAGATTGACAGTAAGAGTTTATCAATTCTAAAAATGATGACACACTAAAATAGTTTTAGCTGAGGTGAAATTTTTGTAGCATCGAGGTTGTCTTTCACGAACCGTAATATTTTTTCAGCATGTTTGATTGCCCCAAGAACTTCTTCGCGATCTATGCTAAATCGATCATCGGGATATCGTGTGTAGGTGGCATAGGGCGATAAAGCTTCAGCATTATCAAAAAGTTGGCTAAATGTAGCATCATATTTAATACAATCCGTCACAAGCTTTTCTAAGTCATGAGTTTTTGGAATTGGCTGGCCTTTAAATACAAGATAACCCTTAAGGGCTTTTTCAGCTGATTGCTGTGTGAAATAGGCTGCAGAGTCGAGAGTCTCATCATCATCTTTGATCAATTTTTTTGATGATTTGAGGTCGCTAATTGCTTTGGCAATCCAATCATTAACTCCTGGCATAGAGCACTCTTCCGTTATTTTTTACCTTATATACCAATGTTGAGCAATCGGTCACGCGCGCATCAAATTCAGCTTGGGTATAGACCATGAGGTCCTTGGCAATATCCAGATCACGAAGTGCTCGACGACCTGGAATACAGCGTCTATGGCTTTTTTCATCTGAATCCTGCACAACAACCAAGAGGTCTAGGTCGCTTTCCTCATCTGGATGTCCCCATGCATAGGACCCAAAAAGGTAGATAGCTTCGGGGTTGTACACTTCAATAAGGCGTTTTTTAACTTCTTTAATTATTTCGTGGGTTATCATAAATTTTTTCTCACATCAATTCTAAAAACGATGACAATACTTTTTTGGGGCCTGTTTTGAATGAGACATTGATTAAATAGTCATCACCGCTTTTTTCCACGCCGAGAATAATTCCAATGCCAAATGACGCATGTTTTACCAAAGCCTTGAGCTTCCAGACCATGGAGACGCATTTTTCTCGTAAAACGGAAAGTTTGGGGTGTGTTTCACCCTTCGATACATTTTTCTTACGAAAAACACTCAGGGAATGCGGTGAGAGGGTGGAAGTGCTTGATTTGAAAGAAGGTTTGGTTGAGGCGCCTACAGGGTTTTTGTTCTCAGATTCGTCGACTTGTTTTGTTCTGCGACCTAGACTCCGCATTCCCTGAGTGTTTTTCGTAGAAAAATGTATCGAAGGGTCTGAATCGTCAAAAGAATATTCAAGGACACGCGGTTTTGCCTTGGCCTTGAATTGAAAATCAGATCCAAAGGTCATAACATCCGATTTTGTTGCAGCATTGCCCAGCCAGGCATTGAATTGTGTAATAAATTGTGAAGGTGCATTGCGTGTTGACTGAACACTTGTGATGAGGTTGAGCGGCAATTCGTTCAAAAAACGTGAGGGGATTTGGTCGGCCATTTGGCCATAGGTCACGCGTGTTGCCGCGTGGGTTAAAATGAGACGTTCCCTGGCACGAGTTATGCCGACATACAACAATCGTCGTTCTTCTTCAATTTTTGCGCGTTCGTCGAGCGATCGTGAACTTGGCAACAGACCTTCTTCCAGTCCCGTGATAATGACGTAATCAAACTCAAGTCCCTTTGCGCTGTGCAAAGTCATGAGCTGGATGGTGTTTTTCAGTTCTGTGTCGTCATCAATTTTTTCGTTCAAAAGCGCAATGTCATGCAAATAGTCGATCAGGTGCGCATCGTCACGTGATTTTTCAAAGTAGGCAAGCCCATTGCCCAATTCCTTGATGTGGTCGCGTTTGGATTGAATTTCAGCTTCGTCATCATATTCTTTGGCGATGTATTCATCATAATCGGTGCGTTCAAGAATGAGATCAAAAGCTCGAGTTGGTGGGGTGGTGATATCCGTGCCGACAAAGATCTTTTCAAATTCAGCAAAACCTTCGGTATAGCGGGAAAATTCTGGTTGTTCTTTTGCCAATGCGATCAGTTGTCGGAAGGTGGCCGATTCGTTGGCATCCCACAATTGATAGAGCATTTCTTCACATTTTGCGCCAATCCCGCGTGTCGGCACATTCAAAACTCTGAAAAAGCTGACGCGATCGTAGGGATTAACGACCAGGCGCAAATAAGCGAGCAGATCTTTGATTTCTTTGCGTTCATAAAAGCGAATGCCGCCAATAATTTTGTAGGCAATGTTCTCGCGCATCAGCGCTTCTTCCAATGTTCTGGATTGGAAATTGGTGCGATACAAAACGGCCATGCTGCCGCGTGAAATGCTTGCTGGTGCGCGTTTGATGCAGGTGGCCACAGAGTCAGCTTCGTTATAATCACTTTGGCACATGACGTGCAAAATGCGGTTGTCAGCTTGTTTTTCTGACCAAAGCTTTTTTTTGTTGCGACCTTTGTTATTCAAAATTAATGAATTGGCTGCGTCCAAAATAGGCAGCACTGATCGGTAATTTTGTTCGGTGACAATGGCCGTTACGGGCCCAAAGTCTTTTTTGAAGATATTAAAATTTTCTGAAACGGCACCGCGCCAGGAATAAATTGACTGGTCTTCATCACCCACGGCCGCAATGGAATCAAGAATGAGTTTGCTCGTGCCGCTTGTGTCGGCTGCAAATGCCAATTTTTTAATGAGCATGTGTTGAACCGCATTGGTATCCTGAAATTCATCAATCAAAATGTGGCGAAGATTATTTTGTAATATTTTGACAATGTTCGGGTGCGTGGAAAATCCTTTGAGCACCGCAATGAGCATATCATCAAAATCTAGGCCGCGTTGGCGGTATTTTTCTGATTCATATGCCTTGTACAAATCCGCGATAAATGGCTGCTGCACAAGTGGTTCAGCTCCGGTAGTGGAAAGTGTGCTTTTGAATGCAGAAACGGCACTGGCCGCTTGAGTTGGTGTCATTTTTTTCTCAAGAGCATGGTCTTTGAGAATTTTTTTGAGCATAGCGCGTTGATCATCAGAATCGATGATGGAAAAATCACCATCAAATCCGGTCAATTGAGGATACATACGCAATAATTTGTGGGCATAGCCGTGGAACGTTCCAATAAAAGGAAGTTTGATATCTGCGCTCAAAAACTTGCCGATACGCTCTTTCATTTCACCCGCTGCTTTGTTGGTGAATGTCAGAGCAATAATACTCGAGGGACTGACGTTGCATTGTGCAATGAGATACGCAATACGTGCCGTGATGACGCGTGTTTTACCCGAACCTGCGCCAGCAATTACCATAATTGCACCCGAGGCTGCAGTAACTGCTTGGCGCTGTGGCTCGTTCAATTCGTTTTTCAAGAATGATTGTAGGTCATGCGGCAAAGTGTTCATCGAGTAAAGTTTCGTCAATAAAGGGCGTGAGCACCGAATGGAAGTCCTTCTTAAGATGCTCTAAATCTTCGTTATTGTCAGCTTCAAATCTTAAAGAAACCATCGGCTGTGTATTCGATTGGCGCAATAAGCCCCATCCGTAGCTGGTTTGTACGCGAATTCCGTCAATGGTGTTGATATCAAAATTTTTGTGCTGAGCAAATTCACGGCGAGCAGCTTCGATGATAAGTCCCTTTTCTTCTTCTTTGCAGGGAATGCGGTATTCAGGCGAGCTTGATTTTGAAGGAAATTGTTCAATTAATTTCTCCAGGGATCGGCCTTCTTGGATGATAATTTCGATCAGCCGCATTGCGGCGTAAATGCCATCGTCATACCCAAATGCTCGATCTGAAAAGAAAAAGTGGCAACTCAGTTCTCCAGCAACAACGGCATGATGCTTTTCAATAGCTTTTTTAATATTTGAGTGCCCCGTTGCGGCCATGACGGGTTTTCCACCATGTTTTTTGATGGCAGAAACTAAAATGTCAGAGCTTTTGATATCAAAAACAACGGTGGCGCCTGGATGAGTTGCAAGCACTTGTTTACTAAACAGGGTGAGCAGCAAGTCGCCTGCCAGCGGTTTTCCGTCATTCATAATCGGAGCCATGCGGTCAGCATCACCGTCAAACCCGATGCCCAATTCAAATTGAGGGTTATTTTTCAGATAATTGGCAAAAAGTACCATATTGGCTGCAACGGTCGGATCAGCTTCGTGATTGGGGAAGTTTCCGTCCAAGTCATCATACAAGGTGATACAATTTTTCCAGCCCATCATTTTGACCAATCGAGGCATAACCACTGCAGAGGCTGCATTTGCGCAATCGAATGCGATGGCAAGGTCAGAGTTTTTCAGGTGTTTAAATTGTTCGCATGTCCAATTGAGGTACGGTGTGATGGCATCAAAATTTGAGACTTTTCCAAGTTTTGGTGCGTCTGGAGCAAATTGGTTGTGTACAATGATCGTTTTAATTTTTTGAATTTCAGGGCCATGGATATTTTTTTGGTTAATGCAGATCTTAAATCCGTTGTAATCCTTGGGGTTGTGCGAGGCCGTGATCATCACGCCGTCGACAACATCGGTGGTGTGGAGTGCAAAATAGAACACGGGACTGGCCACAATGCCGATGTCGACAACGTCAATGCCAGCTTGAAGTGCTGACTTGGCGATATTTTCAAAAATAGCAGGTGAGCTGTTGCGGCCATCGCGGCCAATCATCATGGTTTTCAGGTCTGGCTTGCAGCTTTTGAGATAAGTAACAATGCCCTTGCCGATTAAAAGGGCATCATCACCGGTAAATTCTTTGCCGACAATTCCGCGAATATCATATTCTCTAAAAATTTCATAATTCATGGGGATACCGCTTTCATTAATTTATTTTTCACAGTAATCAAAATTTTTTCGGCCATTTCAATAGCTTCTTCTGCTTTTTTATTATCAACGTAAAAATAATC
>JAHFBP010000007.1 GCA_023249975.1 bacterium | reverse complement strand
TTTGGACTTCAAGAGATTGGGATTTTGTGCCGACTGAGCCATTTTGAAGAGGGATGGGCGTGAAAAGGGCGTGATTTATCAAGATCATTCGAACGGGTCTTGGGCGCAGTCTTAGGGCTAGCTTTAAAACAAAAAGAGGCGGATGTTTTGTGCATCCGCCTCTTTTGAATAGTTCGGAGTGTTGCTTTGCTTATATCTCTGCGGGGCCTTCTCTATGCTTTGTTTTTTGTGAGCCCTCAAAGGGGGATTTGATTCCTTGCCAAGCATTATTCACCTTTTGCCGCAAGGAGCGTCTCCACGAGAGATCGCGACCTGGTCTGAGTTTTACCTTTGCCTCTTCATTCCTGTATTGGCTGATGCGGTAGAGGGCAGCGATGGCCTTCCCTACAGCCCTATTTAGCTCCCCATTACGATAACAACCCTTCTTGTGGATCTGCTGAATTGTGCTGAGGGCCTTTTCAATAGTGGCATGAGAAAAAACAGGGCTAGTTTGAGAGCCCAAGTTATTTTGAGTGACCAGTATCGCATTATTCAATTGCTCGGTACTGCCATAAGGATTCTCCCTATGAGTATGAGAGTTTGTGTCTTTCCATTCGCTATTCCATTCGGCATAATCACGGGCATATCCATTCAGTACGTGAAAGGCCAGGTCCTTCATTTCGGTCAAAGTTTGATCGAGTTGTTCGCGCAGCAGTTGTTCTGTGTCTGTTTGTCGATTTTGCATATATCTTCGTGTTGACAATCCGGCAGCAGTTACTGCGGCAAGTCCGACCGCGGCTTTTTTAGGATTATTTTTGGCATATTGCCAGCCACGTTGCATGAAGCTTTGTGAGGGTTCGGCCTTTTCAATTTCTTCGTATTCACGCGCATCTTCTCCTGCATTGATTCCCGATGTCAGCAGCATCATGCCAAGAAGGGTTGCGGCGCCAAAAAGACGTATTTTGAGGCTTTTCACGAGATATCTCCATCTCTTTTTTGAGACATCTCTTTTTTGAGACATCTCTTTTTTGAGACATCTCACATAATTCTATTTGAAATATAACAAGATTAGGGTTTGGACTTCAAGAGATTGGGATTTTGTGCCGACTGAGCCATTTTGAAGAGGGATGGGCGTGAAAAGGGCGTGATTTATCAAGATCATTCGAACGGGTCTTGGGCGCAGTCTTAGGGCTAGTTTTAAAACTAAAGAGGCGGATGTTTTGTGTATCCGCCTCTTTAGAATAGTTCGGAGTGTTATTTTGATTATTAGACTTCGCCACTAAAATCACGGACTTGTTGTTGCCGTTTAGTGCGCAAGCTATTGAACCTTTGAAGTGGGTTTTTCCACCAACTAGGTTTACGAGTATCTTCAACCGTGTCGCTATCGGCTTCTTTGAGCATCTCGTCTTGGGGTTGAAGTGCCCTCAGTCTTGTGGATTCAATAATATTGCCTAGTCCTTGAATGGCCATATTCACATTTCTATTGCCCTGATCGGCGCTATACGCACCTATTGGAACCAGATTCAATGACTCATTGAGCTTGTGATACTCTTTTAAAATAGTTTTAGAATTCATAGATTGAAGAGTCGTCAGTGTAGTCGCGATATTGTTGACATACGTCCTATACTTAGGCACTGTATCCGCATCGCCATGAAGCCCTTCACCCTCGTCAATTCTCTTCTGTGCCATATTTGCCCAGATCGTGAAGTCTTCCATTTGCAAATGTATTATACCAATTGATAGATCCCATAAAATTTGCTCTTGCTCTATCTGTTGGGCTTCTAATGCTTCAGGTGTAACTCTTGGTGCGAAATTCCCGAGGTCAAAATATTGTGGTCGATTTTGCATATATCTTCGTGCGGCAAATCCAGTACCAGTTACTGCGGCAAGTCCGACCGCGGCTTTTTTAGGATTATTTTTGGCATATTGCCAGCCACGTTGCATGAAGCTTTGTGAGGGTTCGGCCTTTTCAATTTCTTCGGATTCAGGCGCGTATTCTCCTGCATTGATTCCCGATGTCAGCAGCATCATGCCAAGAAGGGTTGCGGCGCCAAAAAGACGTATTTTGAGGCTTTTCACGAGATATCTCCATCTCTTTCTGAGACATCTCTTTTTTGAGACATCTCTTTTTTGAGACATCTCTTTTTTGAGACATCTCGCATAATTCTATTTGAAATATAGCAAGGTTTGGCTTGGGACTTCAAGAGATTGGATATTCCTGCATTTATGCGGAACAAGCAAAGGGAAACTGAGCAGGACGCTGAATAGTTTTTTTTAGATTTAAACAGAAAAAGGCGGATGCGATTTTGCGCATCCGCCTCTTTTGAATAGTTCGGAGTGTTATTTTGATTATACGACTGGACGAGGAGAAGGGTTTCTTTTAAATTTCGATTTTGTCCAATCCAAAGCTTGTCCGAGGACACCAGGTTTTTTAGACTCCATCTTTTTTTTGATGGCAAAAAGGGCAGTGCGCTGTCTCAAACAATCCTCATGAAGTTTTATAAGTAGGGTTTTAATCTCAACCAGTGAGGGCTTTAAGTCTCTACCTCTATCAACAAAATCAAAGTGCACTGGATTAGATTTGACGGATTTAATTGCGTAAATGTAACGGGCATAATTTTTTCCATCGATAACGTCAATCTCGGTTGGGATAATCTTTGTAAGGGTTTGAATGTGTTTATTTAGTTCAGCAATTGTCGTATTTAAATATACCATTCTTTCATTTATGTTGTTGCGACCAACTTGAGGTTTTCGACCTTGCCAATATCTTCGTGCGGCAAACCCAGCGCCAGCCCCCGTCAAAAATCCAACACTGCCACGGTTTCGTTTGGCCATTTCCCAGCCACGTCGGGCAAAGTTTGGTTGGATTTTGGGATTTTCGATTTGCTCAGCTTCAAGCATTTCAGGTGCTTCTTCGCTTCCCTTGACTCCTGGTATCACGAGCACCATGAAAACGAGCGCTAATGCACCATAAAGACTTATTTTTAGGCTTTTCATGAGATATTTCCATCTCTTTTTTGAGACATCTCGCGTAATTCTATTTGAAATATAACAAGATTAGGGTTGGGACTTCAAGAGATTGGGCTTTGTGTCTAATTTGCGATGATTGCGTGATTTTTGAAAAAGTGGAATGGGCCCAACTATACTTTCTAGGAATTTACTCCAGTATGCCCTGAGTGTTTTTCATAAGAAAAATGTATCAAAGGGTCACTATTGTAACTCTTTAAATTAATTTTAAGTCGTTCACCCTCTCGTTCGATTACGCCACAAGCTACTGCTTCCTGAAGTTGTTGATCTGGTCCAGGCAATCGATGGCTGCCGATACAGCAGACTTTAGCGCCACATTATCATAATACATCTGATTGCTGATCTCCTGAATTGTCAGGATGGCGTTGTTAATAGTCTTATGATTATACGAAGTATTCCTTTGAGGGGACAAGGCATCTTCAGTCAACTTTAGCGCATTATTCAATTCATCAGTCCTATAAACATTCTTATCATTAGTGTTTTTGCTATCCCATCTGGCATAATCAAAGGCATATCCATTCAGTAAGTGAAAGGCCAGCTCATACATTTTTGAGACAGTCAGAAATCTTTTTTGTGGATTTTGCAAACTATTTCGTACAACCAGGCCCATGCCAGCCCCCGTCAAAAATCCAACACTGCCACGGTTTCGTTTGGCCATTTCCCAGCCACGTCGGGCAAAGTTTGGTTGGATTTTGGAATTTTCGATTTGCTCAGCTTCAGATACGTCAGGTGCTTCTTCGCTTCCCTTGGCTCCTGGTGTCACGAGCACCATACAAACGAGTGCTAATGTGCCATAAAGACTTATTTTTAGGCTTTTCATGAGATATTTCCATCTCTTTTCTGAGACATCTCTTTTCTGAGACATCTCTTTTCTGAGACATCTCTTTTCTGAGACATCTCGCGCAATTCTATTTGAAATATAACAAGATTAGGGTTGGGACTTCAAGAGATTGGGCTTTTGTGCCGAATGAGCCATTTTGAAGAGGGATGGGCGTGAAAAGGGCGTTTGATTTATCAAGATCATTCGAATGGGTCTTGGGCGCGGTCTTAGGGCTAGTTTTAAAACAAAAGAGGCGGATGCACAAAATGTGTCCGCCTCTTTTGAATAGTTCGGAGTGTTATTTTGATTATTCTGCGCTTGTTCCTGTGTGGCCCCATGATTGATAAGTTGATACAGGGTGGCGAAGTGCTTTCCAGGCCCAATTTATGCGACTAGGTCCACTGTTACTTGATGGTGCTGTTTCACTAAATTGTGCTGGTTTACTAGAGTGTACTGAACTATTGATAGTGTCTCTTATGTTGAAAGCTTCAGTGCGGAGGTCAACAATTTGGTCAAGCGCACTAGCTACAGCAGCTACCTGTTTTTTGCTTGGTTTTAAATTAACATTTATGTGGTTAAACAGCCTATTAAATTTTCGAATCATTGTATCAATTCGACTGATCAACAGATTCTGTTCTCTGTTTTTCTCATTTTGTATTTGTTGGCGATTTTGCAAATATTTCCGTGCTGCAAAACTAGTGCCGGTTGCAGCAGCAGTTCCGCCGGCAAGAGCGCCGATATTGTTGCGGTTTCGCTTGGCCATTTCCCAACCACGTTGGGCAAGGGTTTGTTGTTGGGCGTTGGTATTTTTGCGAGCAGATCCCTCAAGTGTGCCTTGAGCTACATTACTGAGTAATACCATGCAAGCGAGTGCAAATCCTGCTACGCCAAGGCTTCGAAGGACAGGGGCGCCAAAAAGACGTATTTTGAGGTTCTTCACGAGATATCTCCATCTCTTTTCTGAGACATCTCTTTTCTGAGACATCTCTTTTCTGAGACATCTCTTTTCTGAGACATCTCGCGTAATTCTATTTGAAATATAGCAAGATTAGGGTTGGGACTTCAAGAGATTAGGGTTTTGGTAAACTTGAGCCGTTTTTTGGCAAGTCGACTCTTTTTTAAGGAACTCGGAAGTGTTTTGCCTTCCGAGTATTTCTGTGTTAATTTCCGAGTATGAAGCAGTTTGCTTTTGCGTCAAGGCGCATTGGGCCGCTATTATATGGAGTATTTATGTTAGAAGAGCTTTTAGTTCAAAACGAAGGCAAGGCCCTTGAATTTAAGGAAAATCTTATTTCGCTCGATGGAATCATAAAAACTATTGTGGCTTTTGCAAATACAGCTGGAGGCACCATTGTTATTGGTGTAAAAGATGCAACTAAAGAGGTTGTGGGAGTTGCTGATGTTCTCAAGGAAGAAGAGCGGCTTGCTTGCGCAATTGCCGATTCTATAGTTCCTTCAATTATGCCAGATATTGAAATTCAAACCTTGCGCAATAAAGAAATTATCATTATTCATGTTTATCACGCTGTTGGACCCTATTATCTCAAATCAGCTGGTCCAGAAAAAGGTGTCTATGTACGGCTTGGGTCTACCAAGCGCATAGCAGATACAGAAACATTGCATCGATTGCGTTTGTTTGCAAATAATAAATCATCGGACGAGGCTCCTTATCTTCATGGTTCAAGGGAGTGGCTTGACTGGTCTGTAATTAAGGATGAGTTTAAAAAAGTTAATAAAGAAATCTCAGACCAGAAAAGTCAAATGCTCGGGATGCTTGTGGAACAATCGGGCAAGATATATCCAACATCCGGAGGAGTTCTTTTGTTTGGTGCCGAAAAAACGTTACGGTATCCAGATGCAATCGTACAATGCGCACAATTTTCAGGCATTAATAAAGTTAAATTCCTTGATCAAGTAGATATCAGGGCTCATATGCCTTTGATGATAGAAAAAGTTATTACCTTCATTGAGCAGCACACCAAGGTAAGTTCGACCATTGGAAGAATGAAACGCGTTGACATTCCCCAATATCCACCCGTTGCCGTGCGAGAAGCGGTGATAAATGCAATTCTTCATGCTGATTATGAGATGAAAGGCGCTTCTATATCGGTGGCTATTTTTGATGATCGCATTGAAATTACCAATCCAGGGGGATTGCATTTTGGTATGACGCTCGAAAATGCTCTGGCGGGTTCATCTAGGCTGAGAAATCGGGTAATCGGACGCGTGTTGCGTGAATTGAAGTTTATAGAGCGTTGGGGGTCTGGACTGAAGAGGATTCAGGATGCTTGTGAGCAACAGGGGCTTATGGCGCCTTGGTTCCAGGAGCTTAACAATCAATTCAGGGTTACATTATATGCGACAAAAGTGCGTAGTGTAGCTCCAAATCTTACGTCATGGGAGTACGTTATGATTACTTACTTGAAAAAGAATGGCCAAGTGAGTACCAAAAATGCTGCTGAGGTCTGGGCGGTTACAACGCGAACTGCGAGCAATAGATTAAAGCGCATGCTTGAGGGACGGCTACTTTATAAAATAGCCACATCTTCAAAAGATCCACATGCTGTTTTTGTATTGATTAAGGGCTTATCTGAAAATTAATTTGGTAATCAAAATACGTCAGAAAAGGGAAACTGAACAGGATTCTGAGTAGTTTTTCTAGATTTAAACAGAAAGAGGCGGATGCACAAATGACATCCGCCTCTTTTGAATAGTTCGGAGTGTTATTTTGATTATAATTCTTATTCGTCAAGCACTGGGTTTCGTTGAGGTTTGCGCCAGTTTTGGTATTTTCCATGAATCGCTCTGAATGGAGCGCTTATAATTTTACCAAATCTTCCTGCATGACTTGGCTGTTGACCTGGATTCATGCCCGATTCAGTATGTAAAGGTCCCAGAATTGATTCTTCCAGCTTCAGTTTAAGATTTTCAAGTGTATCTTTGATATTTATTATAATACCCTTTAGCTTCGGATTTTCTGTCGGAATACGCCAGCCTTTTCTGTCAGGTTCTTCAGTCGCGGTAGTCCATTCTCTATAAAAAATATCAAATTGAGGATTATGGGGTATTATCGCATTCAAAGCATTAATTTCTGCCTCGAGTTGTTGGATAACCATTTCAATGGTATTGAAATGATTTTGGGTTATGTTTAGGTTTTGCATATATCTTCGTGCTGCCAATCCAGCACCCACAGCGCCAAGACCGGCCACTGCCGCCCTGCGAGGATTTCGCTTGGCCATTTCCCAGCCGCGTTGCATGAAGTTTTGTGAGGGTTCAGTACTTGCAATGTCTTCGGATTCAGGCGCACCATCTCCTGCATTGATTCCCGATGTCAGCAGCATCATGCCAAGAAGGGTTGCGGCACCAAAAAGATGTATTTTGAGGTTCTTCACGAGATATCTCCATCTCTTTTTTGAGACATCTCTTTTTTGAGACATCTCTTTTTTGAGACATCTCGCATAATTCTATTTGAAATATAGCAAGATTAGGGTTTGGATTTCAAGAGATTGGAGTTTTGGCAAACTTGAGCCAGTTTTTGGCAAGCCGACTCTTTTTTAGGGAACTCGGAAGTGTTTTGCCTTCCGAGTATTTCTGTGTTGATTTCCGAGTAGGCAAATACCACAAGGTGCTGTGGTTGCTCTTTTGCTTGTATCTTTACGGAAGGTTTTGGTGATCATGGTTGGAATATTCACGGTTTGAATGGATTGATTCAGGCGTTTTTGGGGCCAAAATTTGCTAAAAGTCTATTCTCTGGTACACTCCCAAGTTGGGAGCGCGTCATACTGATTGTCAATTGTTTGACCGTTTGTACTATCGTGACCCAATGTCGTTTTATTTGTTTTACTCTCTAACTTCCGCTCCTTATCAAAAAGGAAGCGGCCGGGGACTGTTTGAATGAACAGAAAAGCTGTCGTAAACATTCGACGCGCGGCTGATCATAGCCAGGTACTTCTGGATGAAGCTCTCGTACAAAGCAAAGAATTTGCTCAAGAGGTTTCAGATCTTTATAGCGACCTTGAAGGAAAATTCAGGGTTGGCACACTTGTTAAAGGAAAAGTTCTTTCCAAGTCAGGCGATGGTGTTCTTGTGAGCATCGACTACAAATCTGATGGTCTTATTTCAAACCAAGAGTTTTCTGAGTTTGAATTAGAAAGAATTAAGCCAGAAGGTGAGATTGAAGTATTGCTTGATCGTCTCGAAGACGAAAATGGTATGGTTATTCTTTCATACCAAAAAGCGAAATCACTCAAAGCTTGGGATCGTCTCTTTGAACTTGCTGAGAAAGAAGAGCCTGTTAAGGGTATCGTTACTCATAAAGTTAAAGGTGGATTGAGTGTTGACGTGGGCATTCCTGCGTTCTTGCCCGGTTCTCAAGTCGATATTCAACGTGTTAACAACTTTGACTCATTTGTAGGTCAAGAAGTTACATGTTCTATTTTGAAAATCAATCGTCGTCGTGGAAACGTGATCGTTTCTCGTCGCAAATTCCTTGAAAGCCTTCGCGCTGGAGAGAAAGTTAAGGCGCTCGAAACATTGTTCGAAGGTCAAATCATTGAAGGTGTTGTTAAAAACATCACCAACTATGGTGTGTTTGTCGACGTTGGTGGCATCGACGGCTTGCTTCATATTACCGATATGTCATGGGGTCGTGTTGGTCATCCAAGCGAACTTGTCAAAATCGGTGATACCGTTTCAGTTAAGGTGATCTCATTCGATAAAGAACACGAAAAGATCTCTCTTGGCATGAAACAGCTTCAGGGCAACCCATGGGATGGTATTGCACTCAATTATCCTATTGGCAAACGCCTTAAAGGTTCGATTTCAAGCATTACTGATTACGGCTTGTTTGTTGAAATTGATAAAGGAATTGAAGGACTTGTCCACATTTCTGAAATTTCATGGACAGAACGTATTCACAACTTGTCTAAATACTACAATGTTGGCGATAAAATCGACGTGATCGTTGTTGCGATTGACGAAGGTAACCGTCGCATGTCATTGAGTATCAAGCGCTTGGCAGAAGACCCATGGAAACTTGTCTTTGACAAATTCAAAGTGGGCGATCGCATTACCGGTGCTGTGAACAACGTAACAGACTTCGGTATTTTTGTTCAGCTTCAAGAAGGTGTTGATGGCCTTGTTCATATCTCAGATATTTCATGGACAGAGCACATTTCTCACCCTGCTGACAAGTACAAGAAGGCTGATGTTGTCAATGTTGTTGTTCTTGCAATTGACAAAGATAACAAGCGTATCTCACTTGGGATTAAACAACTTGATCGCGATCCATGGGAACGCATTGAGGAAGATTACCCAGTTGGCAAGATCGTTGAAGGTGTTGTTTCCAAGATCACTGGTTTTGGTGCATTCATTAAGTTCGACAGCGGCATAGAAGGCCTTGTGCATATTTCTGAGTTCTCAAACAAAGAAGTAAGCAACCCAGAAGAGTTTCTCAAGGTCGGTGACCGCAGAGAGTTCAAGGTCGTTAAATCAAATCAAGCTGATCGTAAGCTTGGCTTGAGTCTTCGTGCAGTAGCTGAACCTGATGAAACTAAGCGTGCTGTGGTTCGTCCACAAAGCCCAGATCAATCACGATCAGCTTATCGTTCGCCAGAGCGTCCAGTCCGTGAAAAAACTGAAGGCCCGGTTCGACCAGTCAGACCAGCTGTTACAGCTCCTGTTACTGAGTCTGCACCAAATGCGGTCCAAGGTTCTTTGCGTGATGCCCTTAAGGCTCACATGAAGGAAGATGCGGCAGAAGCTAAGGCTGAATCAACCAAATCAGACGAATAAGGAAAGGATTACCTCATGGAAATGCAACGTACCTTTGCGATGATTAAGCCTGATGCAGTTGAAGATAAGCACATCGGACACATTGTCACGATGATCGAACAAGCTGGTTTTAAAATTGCGGGCCTTAAAATGCTCCAATTTACAAAACAATGCGGCCAAATGTTCTATGCGGTTCACAGTGCTCGTCCATTCTTTGGCGAACTTGTTGACCACATCAGTTCAGGTCCAGTGGTTGCGATGGTTCTTGAAAAAGAAAACGCAGTTGTAGCTTGGCGTGACTTGATTGGCGCTACTGACCCTGCCAAAGCGGCAGAAGGTACCGTTCGTCAGCGTTATGCTCGCAACATCGGCGCCAACGCAGTTCATGGCTCAGATGCGACCGAAACCGCTCAAGATGAGATCGCTATGATCTTCCCAGAGTTGTCAGGACGCAAAGGCTGCTGCTAAAGCGAACTAACTAAACCTAAAATAAAAAAGGCCCGGACCAAAAATCCGGGCCTTTTTTATTGCTTATGGCTGGATTTGTTAAGTAGAAATTTCTTCAAAATGTTAATAATATATTTTTCTTGACCACCCTTCGATACATTTTTCTACGAAAAACACTTCCTCCGTCGCTAAAGCTATGGCGGACAGGCAGGGCATGCGGGATGTGGGTGAGTATCTAGAAGCATAATCAGCCTTCTTGGCTAAAACCATGCTAGTTTTCTTGTTCCGTTGACCACGGGCCTTCTGATTGCCTATATTCTAGTTGCAATATTGAGCATGAGGGGGGGGCATGTTATGGCACGACTTTTATGGCTGGTTTTCACGTTCTGTGGCGCCCAAATGGCCTTCGGTTCTTCTCAGGCGAACAATAAGTGCTTTTCCAGAACAACCACAGCTCCATTTGCCAATACGGCGGTTGTGACCGATCCTGGTGCGCTTCTTCGGGTTATTCAAGACATGCTTCCCTACTTTAAACATAATTACGCGGTGGTTGAATCTTCATTACTTGCTCATCATGGAATTTCCCGTGACGCCGCTTACAAGACTTTGATGTTCATTGAGCAAGTCATTGAGCAAGATCGAGGAAAGGCTCATCAGCGGATTACTGATTCAAGGTTTTTAAGCCATCACTTTAACTTTCTCAAATGGCATGGCGATAAAGGTGGATATGAAAAAGCAGGAGCACGTGTTTCTTGGAAGGGTGATGGACTTGATGGCAATAACATCCGACTGACCAGTTATGCGGTATTTATGAGCGATGGCGGTGACTGCAAATCTGACAAGTACCCTGTGGCGCTGTACGGACTTGTTGAAGAAACTCCGGCATTAAAAAAATTTATGAAAACGCAGTCACGAGACGATCTTTTTGGTGATGGATTTAACACTCAAGAAATAGCTCCATGTGTGCGTCCCTTGGTGTGGGTTAATTCAAAAGCGGCGAGTGATGCCTTGATGGAAGGAACCATTATTATCAAGATGCCTGATGGGAACTTGCGGTATTTTAATGTCCACAAGCCGTATACAATCGCCAGTAATGACCCGAATCCCGTTCGAGATATCAGGTATTGGTTTTTTAAGGAAGTGAATGATATTAATGGCAATGATGGTGGGCCACATCTGAAAAAATTAAACCATTCAAAGGTTTTGTTTGCTGGAGATACTAAGCAATTGGGCCTTGGCAAAATAATCGCCCTTGATTACACCAATCCACGAACTCAAAAGAAAGAGGTCCGCCTGGGTGTTTTGGGTGACACCGGTGATGCTTTTCGTAACAACCTCTACCAGTTGGACATTTTTGCGGGCATTTATGAAAATCGTAAAGACTTTTGGAATGATCTGAGGTCGCAGCCATCAGCCGCCCAAGCTTATTTTCTGGTCAAAAAGAATCACTGAGCTGTTTCCGGTGCGCGTCGAAAGCCCTTAATAACCTGATTCAATCGATCAAGAAAAGGGGTTTTATCTTTAGTTTTGAGATCTGTTATTTCCAAAAGATGCCGTAAAAATCCATCAGCTGATATCACGTAGGGAAATATTTCTTCAGTTGGAACGGATGTGTAATTGCGCGTGCTTGCCTGCGCTTTGACCACCGCGTCATCTTCAATAAAAAAATGATGTTGGCATGTTGGGTCAATATCACCAATTACATCTTCGGGATTGAGTTCCCATCCGTAAGTTTTGAGGAGGAAGCTTGCGTCTTTTTGGGTAATTCCCATCAGTTCGTGGGCTGCCAAGTCCAGCCGGGTAAAGCTTCGGTCGGTAATCAGCCCGATAGAATGTCCCTTTTTGTGTAATCCTTGGGCTATGTACGAGGCAAATGCGCCACCAATGGAATGACCTTTGAGGACAATGTTTTTGGCGCCAACTTCTGCAAGGTACGGATTGATAAGTTCGGCAAATGTTGCAATAACAGCTGCAGCAGACGAGATTTTTTTGGGATAATTAAAGCTCATAATGCCGAGCTTGGTCGATTGTGCCAGTTGATAGAGTTCGTCCAGGTGATTTTGATAAAAGTCACAATTGCCCACAAGGGCGATTACGTATCCCTCAACTTTTGCCTGCGGCATAATCTGCAAAACCTCAACAGCAATACCACTTTCAGTAATTTTGGTAAATTCCAAAATTTGTTCGTTCATGCTTTCTACTTCAATTTCAAATTCACTGGTGAGTGCAAGTTTGGGAGTTTTGAGGTAGCTGGCCGGCAGTACTGCTCGGCTGACAATGGCGTGACTTGCGCTTGATGCTCCAAGGCTGTTGAGATTGGTGGCAATTTTCCCAATAAACTTTCCACATCGTTTGAAGATAGAAAATGCATGCTTGAGGGAGGCTGAATACTGCAGTTTTTTCATGAAACCTCTTGTTTAAGGGCTTAAAAATAGACAGAGCAGTTCGGGTGTGATTTTCGCATGCGAGTACGGAGTTTTTTTTGTTGTGATGTTGAAATTTTATGATTTAAAAGACTTAAGTGTTCTAGTTTGGGTGAATCTTGCAGTGCATCAAAAATGGCCTGACTTCCTATATCATCAATAGTTTCGCATCCATGAAATTTTAAAAATTTTAAATGAAATTTATGTCTTAATCCTTGAGCTAAAAAGAGTATGTTTTGAGTATCAATATTAAAAATATGAAAATGAAGATCGATTACGTTGTGCATGTGGATGAGGTTAAAAATAAGATCGTGCGTTTCAGGTTGCTCAAGAGTTGCTTGATTGATTTCCAGTGTTTTAATCAGTGGTAATTCATGTAGAGGGAGGACTTGAAGGTTATCTAAACCATAAATATTGAGCGTTGCAACTGTGCCAGTGCCATTTATCACGCTTTGCATGGTTATGTATATTCCACTCACTATAAGAGCAATGAATAAACTTTTTTTCATTTTTTCCACACAAGCCAATTGTTTTGTCGCCAGTTAGTCTGAATCATAACCATAAAATTATAGCTTTGGTAGAGATGGGACTTAGCCAGCTAAATAGTTTGCCAAAAACGTGATGCGTTCGATGCTTTTGTTGTTTTTTACTGCCATGCCGATGGCTCGAGGTTGGCCGATCAAAATACACAGTTTTTTTGCCCGAGTGACCGCCGTGTACAAAAGATTGCGCTGAAGCATCATAAAATGCTGCATAAAGATTGGGATAATGACTGCCTCAAATTCTGAGCCTTGGCTTTTGTGAATGGAAATGGCGTATGAAAGCACCAGTTCGTCGATTTCAGCAAAATCGTATTCAAGTTCGCGGTCGCCAAAGTTGATGTACAATTTTTGGTTTGTGGTGTCGATCGTGCTGATAATTCCCATGTCGCCATTAAAGACGAATTTATCGTAATTATTTTTGATCTGCATCACGCGGTCGCCGGTGCGATAGATGTTACCAAATCGGCTGATTTCCTTGGATTCTTCGGTCGCCGGATTGAGTAGCTGTTGCATGTGGGCATTAATCGCAACGGTACCAATGGCCCCTTTGTTCATGGGGGTCAAAATAACCGCATTTTCGGGCTTGATTCCTTTTGCTGCCAATGATTTTTTGTAAATGCGTTCAAAAAGTTGAGCAATATCATCCGGTTCGTCGCGTTTTACAAAGAAAAAATCGCTCGTTGACGGATCATCTTTTTTGGCAGGAAATTCTCCATGATTGATGCGGTGGGCATTAGTGATGATCATGCTGTTTTGTGCTTGCCGGAAAATTTGCGTCAATCGAGTTACGGGAATAGCGCCAGATTTAATCATGTCGTTCAAAACGGAGCCCGCGCCGACTGAGGGCAATTGGTCCACGTCACCCAAGAGCAAAAGGTGAACATGTTGCGGAAGGGCCTTGAGCATAGAATACATGAGGAAAATGTCGATCATCGAGGCTTCGTCAATAATCAAAAATTGAATATCCAAAACTTCTTGTTCATTGTGCTTAAATCCGCGTTCGCCGGGATTGTAGTCCAAAAGCCGATGAATGGTGGCCGTTGGCTTGCCGGTGTTTTCAAACATCCGTTTGGCAGCGCGTCCTGTTGGAGCGGCTACGCGATAAATAATGCGATAGTCGTCCAAAATGGAAAGTAATTTTTTGACCAGAGTGGTTTTACCCGTACCTGGCCCCCCGGTGATGATACTAATTTTGCTACTCAGGCTCGTCATAATGCCACGAAGCTGGTCTTCGTTTAATTCAACCCCAGAAGTTTGGTTGCGAAGATCCTGGTACACGCATTGAGTGTCCACGGCGGGTAAGGGGATGTGCTCGGTGAGCCATTTGATTTTGTGAGCAATTCCGCGTTCGGTATTGTAGCACAGGGGCAATGAGATAAAAGTTGTTTCTTGACCATCGATTGTTTGGGTGTGACGCACGAGTTTTGCCGCACTGATCAGTTCTTGCAGGGCAGTTTCATAAAATTCATGATTGTTCTGGCTATTAAATTGGATCAGTTCGGTTAATTTTTTTTCAACAGCATCTGGCGTTTGTGCCAAATGCCCTTGAATCATCGCTTCGGTAAGAGCGTGCAAGGTGGCTGCTTTGACGCGTTCAATGCTGTTGGGGTCTAGTCCCAGTTTGAGAGCCAGATCGTCAGCTGACTTAAATCCAACACCCCAAATATCTTCAACCAGGCGGTAGGGATTGTCGGTAATTTTGGCAATTGAGCCTTGCCCATAGGTTTTGTAAATTTTTGCCGCAAAAGCGGGAGCGATATCTTTTGAACGCAGAAACACCATGATGGCAGCAATTTCACGCTGTTCTTCCCAGGCGTCGATAATCGATTGTGCGCGTTTGGGTCCAACACCGGGAACGGATTCCAATCGTTCTGGTTCTTTGTCGATTATCTCGAGCGTTCTTGAGCCAAATGCTTTGACGAGTTTTTCGGCAAATGCGGGGCCAATGCCTTTGATCATGCCGGAACTGAGATATTTTTGGATGCCGAGAGCATCAACGGGAAGTGTTTTTTGGTAGGAGGTGACATTCAGTTGTTTGCCAAATGCTTTGTGATGTTCCCAGATTCCCTTGAATGAGGCAATTTCGCCTTGAACAAGATCGGGCATCACGCCTTTGACGGTAATGAGCTGTTGTCCAATTTTGACCGTGAACACGGAAAAGCCAGTATCAGGAGCTCGAAAGACAAGGCGTTCGAGCGATCCTGATACCTGAGAATTATTTTCTTGAGACTTTTTTTGATCTATTTCTTGTTGTTGATTGCTCACTGAAGGTTACTTACTAGGTTGTGATTAAAAGGGCCTGTTCTTGGGGGATGTTCTCCTCTTGAGGATTTGGTTTACCCAAGAACTCATCCAAGTAGTCCACCAATGATTTGCCTTTTTCTGCTTCAGCTTTAATAGCATTTTCAAAACTGTTTTTCAAGTCATCTGGCATATATTGCGATGTGCTGTTAAGGAGCCACAAGACTTCAGTACAAACGATGCGAGCTTTTTTGATATCGGTCGAAATCATTTCAAGTTGCTTAGCAAGATACTTGGCATCAGTTTCATGATCTAAACAATCGATGATGATAGATTTGTCAGCATCAACGCGGTAGCCATCGCGTGCTAATTTGCCATCATCAGTTTTGAATAAATCTTTGAATAAAATTTTTCTAAGAATTTTTTTGGGAAGGCTTGTAGGTTCGGTTGTGGCTGTAGGTTCTTCAACACCAGCCAATTGCAGAATTTTGTTAATGACTTGTTTGACCAAAAACGCTTCCATTTTTTGAGGGTCGTTACTTTTTGCCTGTAACTCAGCCAAAAGCGTTTCACTATCTTTCAAAAACTTGAGAGTCATTTGGTAATATACGGCTTGTTTTGTGAAAAAGTCTGGATTTTCAGCAAGCTGTTCTTTAAGGACAGGAAGTGCTTGAGCGGTGATAAGACCTTTGTTTATTTTTGAAATTGAGGTTTGCAATTTAGGGAGTTCTGACGCAAGGACCAGTTGCCCAACATTCAAAATTAAGACCAAGGCAAGGATTGAGTACTTTGAAAATATGTGTTTCATAATGTTTTCCTTCTTAGTTTTAGGATGCTTTTTATCAACTTAATCAAGTTTAGGTTGTTTTGGTGCGCGTGTAAAAAAGAATGAAGAATCCGCAGGTTTAAGCGAGATATTCACATGCACACTATTAATAGTATTACATATAGAAACTTTTTGTACAGAAACGTGAATTTTTGGGGGAAAAAGGATCGTTTTATTGAAAAAAGGCCCTCATTTTCAATAAGAGGGCCTTAGAAAGGCTAGAAATAGTGCTCCCTTTATTCGCTTAAATAATCAGTCAGCGACTTCCCTTTTTCAATTTCTGCCTTAATCGCTTTTTCAAACCGATCTTTTAAGTTTGCATATTGGGGTGGCAAATGTTTGATAAAGCCATTAATTAACCATAAAAATTCAACGCAAAGTTCAGTTGCTTTTTCTACACACGTACAATGATCCTCAAGAACTTTTTTGCCCTCTTTGGCGTCTGAAGAGGTGAGAAAGGTGCAAATAAGATTGGACTTGACGCGATAATGTGCAGAAAGTTTTCCATCATCGGTCTGAAGAATATCTTTGAGCGCATTTAAAATGGGCATTTTAATATTAATGGTTTTTGGGTTGGCGAGCAGTCCGTGAATTGCATCAAGAAGATCAGCTTCTTCGTGTTCCATAATTCCGTGAGTTACTTTGGTTGCAAGTTCTTTGTCGATATCTTCAGAACTATGCACATCCTGGTCTTCGAGTGATTCCTCGAGCATATCTTGGCCATCTTCAATGAACTTGAGGGCAAGTAGATATCGTTGTGCGGTTTGTTCAAGAATTTCTTGCTCAAGTATTTTGCTCAGGCCGAGTGCAGCCAAAGCGATGGGCCCTTTGCTTGATGGAGCCAGTGCCGTTTTTATCGTGACAAATTCTTTAGTCGTGGTTGTTTCATCAGCAAGATTTTCATCCAAAGAACAAAAAGCGGGTGATGCAATGTGCAGGGCTAAGATGCATGCAAGTCCTGTTTGCTTGGTAAATAGATGCTTCATCATGAGTATTTCTTTCTTAATTTTCAAAAAATAGCCTGTTCTCAGATCGGGTAAGTTTAGGTGATGTTTCAATAAACTTACAACTAAAATGAAAGTCCACAATGAGCACTGAGGTACCAACTTTTTCCAATATTCGAGTGCAAAGGGGTTATTCCACCTTGCAAACTCCATGCACCGCTTCCGCGGTGATGATTAAATTTGCGTTCTAAAAAGGCAAAAATACGGTGTTCATAGCATGATTGCATTTGGGCCAGACTAACATTCAAATCTGAGATAACAACAGGTGACGAGACTTTTACATCAGATATTTTTTCTTTGCCTTGATAGAAAAAGTCATATCCAAGTCCAACGGCACGTTTTTCATCCAATGTTGCGTGAACCATCGTAGTAATTTTAAAAATATTACCGAGCTTGGTTTGTATTTGGTATTCACCTGGCAAAGCTGTGTCGGTGCCGTCATTTGTGTCGCTGTCTCGGGTGAGTATCATGCGAAAATCAGTTTTTTTGGCAAGCCAGGTATAGTTGGCCGATCCAGAAAGGGTCAGGTAACTCCAGATGTAATGACCTTTGACAAAAGGCGCTATGCCAAATGCGCCATCGCGAACTCGGGGAGTTGCGCCAATTCTTTGCAATGATCTGAAAAGTCCTTTGAGGTAGGTTGGGGCATCGGCAGCAACGTCAAGAATGGTATTTGGATTGAGATTTGTTTGGTTAGGATTTGAAAATCCAGTAAAAGATTCTTCTTTTTTTAAAAGATGTTGAAGGGGGATGATCAGTTCAATGCCGGGTTCAAGAGTGGCGCTGTCACCTAAAAATGAAATATTTGAGGGGATATAGCTTGCACAAATGCGCATATCACCTATGCCAGTTATGGTTCTAATTTCTTTGGCAATAGCAAGAATGTCATGAGTAAGGCTGTTGTCGGCGACTTCTGTTGGCGTGCCGGTATTTACAAAAAGTTTATTGACACCTTCGAGTGCTTGTTTGTCGGCATACACATGAGCTAAGGCGATGGAAAGGGGAATTGAGATAGAAACCTTTGTTTGCTTATAGGACTTGGCAGCTGAAAAGCAGACCGTTGCAGATTCCGTTTGGAAGGAAAATCCTTTGAGTATTTTGGTTAAGGAGGGAGTGTCTTGGACGAAAAATGAAAGAAGGTCACCATAATCGGCAATGATTTTGTCGAGATTTAAAATATCTTCAAAAATTGTCACGCGATTCGTCAGAAAATGGATCAGGGGCGTGATCGTAAGAGCTTCTGGTGATCGCGCATTGGCGCTGAGATTGATTAAGTCTGGCAGTTGATGCAGTGTTGTTCTGTCTCGTGGTTGACGGGTTGTTTGCCAAGAGGGTCCAAAGTCCGTTGAGCCATTGACCGGAGCTGTGTGAACTATGAATGCAAAAAGACTGAGTAAAATAAAGTGTTTATGTGTAATCAAAATTATTCCTTTGATAAAAAATAGTTCGTCATTGAGTGTATCTGGATGCGAGGTGAAATTGTACACAGATCTGCACTTCTTTTCAAATAAGGGAATGTATTTGAACAAGTAGGTTAATTTCTAATTACTTTCTGCATGCCAAAATAAGATGAAAAGCTTTGAAAAGAACATCTATGCGTTGACAATACAAGGTAGTGCGATTTAAGATTTGTTTATACAGATACTTTTGTTCTCTCTAAGGAATATATTCATGGCTGTAAGTCCAGATGTCGTTGATTACGTTCGTATTGCCGCAATAATTGCAGCAGGTTTTTGTATGGGAATTGGATCACTGGGACCTGCATTGGGGATGGGCTATATTGGTGGCCAGGCATGTAAAAGTATCGGACAGCGGCCAGAAGGTGCGAATGTGATTAGGACAACAACTTTCATGGCCATGGGACTTACTGAAACACCGGTGATTTTTAACTTTGTGATAGCGTTGATACTTCTCTTTGTCGTTTCATAAAGAGGGTTCATGTGCAAATTAATATTACGGTTTTCATACAAATCATACATTTGATTGGCGCATGTTGGATTGTTGACTACGTCCTGCTTCGGCCACTTTCACAACATTTTTTTGTTGAAGAAGAACAGGATCGCAATCTTTTGAATTTGAGCCATGATATTGAAAAAGAAATTAAGGATTTGGGCCAAGAAAAAAACAGTGTGACGGTTTCTTTTCAGGAATATGCGTCTGAGCAATTAAGCCAATTGCCTGTAATATCAGAATTGGAAGTCTCTGAGCCCACGTTTGTTGATGAACAAAAGGATCTTGAAGTAACTTCAAAAAAAGTAACTGAGTATGTGATTGAGAAAATAATAAAGGAATATCATGTTTGATAAGCTGATGTTTTTTCTTTCGCACGGTGGACTTGATCTGTTTCTTTTTATCTTGCTGATTTATTTTTTATATGATGTCTGGGTTTTGTATCTTGAGCCACTTTTGACCCATGAAGCGCGCCAAGAGCTTGAAGATCGCAATTTGTTACTTCTCAAAAAACATCAACTTATTACTCTGAAGAAAAATTGTCAGGCTGATTTAGAACAGCAAATTGATCGAATCGCTCAGCTTAAAAATCAATTTAAGATTTGGGAAAGTACGCGGAAGTTGGCGGTGGACAAGCTTGCAAAAGAACACGCAGTGTTAGCTGAAAAAGTAATAGCTCTGCGTCAGCAACGAGCAGAGTGCCTTTCATGGCAAGCCCATGAGGGAAAAGAAATTATGCTGGGACTTGAAAAAGCGCGCCAAGACCTTGTCAAATGCTATGCCGGTAAAAAAGGCAGCGTTATCCTGGATAAAATAGTTAAAGAATTGGATGGGTATGCGTCCTACTAGTATGATGAGGGCTCGATGTTATGCGCGAGCTTTTCTAAATGTTTTTTATCCAACAATTGAGCGCACCTATCTTAATAAGATAAGGGCCTTACATGCATTTTTCTGTACCTATCGCCGAGCATTGAGCATTATTTTGTTTGAGAGTTTGGCCGGTGTTGATAAGTTAAAAAGCGCTCATATGGTCTTTGATTACTTTAAGTTGGGAAATCCAGAAGAGCGTTTGCTGAAATCATTAATTACAGCGCAAGATATTACTCTTTTGCCGCAGATACTTGAAAGTATCGTGATTGTTGGTTACGAACGTCTTAATATTTTGCAGTGTTATATTGAATCGTCACATGAGCTTTCTAAAGAGCAACAAGGGTCAATTATTGGCTTGATGGAGCATTTGACGAAAATGACACTCGATTCAACATTTGAGATTAACCCTGATTTAATATGTGGCATTGCCATGATAAGTAAAAATTTTGCGTGGGAAAAGTCGATTGCTCGACGAATAAAAACAGTTGAAAATCATATACGACTTAAGGGATGTTTGAAGTGAACAAAGAACTTAATATGGTGAGTTTGCTTGAAGAGTCATTCAAAGATCTTCCTCACGAGGGAATCGAAGAAGTCGGAATCGTCATGAAAGTTGCCGATGGAGTGGCATTGGTCTACGGTTTGCTCAATGCTGCCTATGGTGAGCGCATCATGTTTGATGGTGGCAATGAGGGAATAGTTTTTGACCTTGATGAAGATTTTGCTTCGGTAATTTTACTTGACCGTCTCAAGCCAGTTATTGAGCAGGAAGTTGCACGACGAACCGGCAAGCCATTGAGCATTCCGGTTGGAAATGGGCTTCTTGGTCGTGTGATTAATGCAACGGGAGAGCCGCTTGATGGTCGCGGTGAGATAATATCAACCGAAGCGTGGCCTGTTGAGCGCAGTGCTCCTGGAATTGCGGACAGATCTTCAATTAGCGAGTCTCTTGAGACAGGGATTATGGTGATTGACGCCCTCATTCCGATTGGAAAAGGGCAGCGAGAGCTGATTGTTGGCAACATGAGTACGGGCAAAACAAGTATCGCGGTAGACACCATTTTGCACCAAAAAGGGCGGGATGTTATTTGTATTTTCGTTTCCATTGGTCGAAAACAATCAGATACCGCCAGACTTTTGGACACCTTTGAATCTCATGGAGCGCTTGATTACACTATTATAGTCTCTGCTGATGCCAGTGATTCTGCGTTGGATCAATTTGTTGCACCTTATGCAGGTTGTTCCATAGGTGAATATTTTATGGAGCAGGGCAAGGATGTTTTGATCGTTTATGATAATTTGACCAATCACGCTATTGCTTATCGTGAACTTTCATTGTTATTGCGCAGGCCTCCAGGGCGTGAAGCATATCCGGGTGACATTTTTTATATTCATTCGCGTTTGCTTGAACGTGCGTGCAAATTGTCAGAAAAGCGTGGTGGCGGGTCATTGACCGCACTTCCGCTGGTGCTTTTGCAAGGCGATGACATTTCGTCATATATTCCGACTAATTTAATTTCGATTACCGATGGTCAAATTATTCTTGATGTTGGACTCTTCAACCAGGGAATTAGGCCTGCGGTGAACATTGGGCTTTCTGTTTCTCGAGTGGGAACAGCTGCTCAGACTAAGGTTATTAAAAAAATGTCGAGCGGCTTTAAGCTTGAAATTGCTCGATATGAAGAGTTATTGGCTTTTGCACAATTCGGCTCTGAGCTTGATCACATCAGTAAAGACCGAATTGATCGCGGCATGCGAGCTATTGAAATGCTCAAGCAAGATCGATATGAAACGTTTTCGTTTGTTGATCAATCGCTCTTTTTATTTTTGCATCGTGAAAAAATTATTGATCGATTTAAAATTGATGATGTCGCAGATTTTATCAGAAAATTTGCGCTCTATGTGCGTGATATGCACAAGCATGTGTATCAAGCTATCGAAAATACCCAGGATATTACTGATGATATGACCAGGGAGTTGATTCAAATTGCAGGCAAGTTCAGTCTTGCATTTCATTAAAAAATAATCGAGCCCCAAAAGAATTTTGTGCCCCTAAAAAAACACCCTCCAACTTAGGGCAAGTTGGAGGGTTGGGGGGGCGAATAGTATTTAAATACCATTCATTTTAGGGATCTTTATAAAAAAGCCCACCAGATGCGGTTTCATATAATATATGAAGTACACATCCAGCGGGCTGAATTTTAACAATCACTTTTTAGGCTGTCAAGGGACATTTGCCCCAAAGACCTTCTCTTTTTGAGTAGGTCTGTTAAACATCCAAATTGCGAACAAAGTGTGCATGTTGCTGAATGTAGATTTTACGTTCTTCTGCAACATCACCCATGAGGGCCGCAAACTGCGTGTCAGCTTTAACAGCATCATCAATTGTGACTTGATAGAGCGTGCGAACCTTAGGATCAATAGTTGTTTCCCATAGTTGCTCAGCATTCATTTCCCCCAATCCCTTAAAGCGTTGGATGCTCATCAGAGCTTTACCCATCGCTACGGTTTCTTGAGAAAAAGCCAATGCCCCTTTACAAGGTCCAACAGTTTTTTTCGTCCCGAGAGACAATGTCCATTCTGTGGTGTCAAGGTCGACCACTTTTTCGTACAACGAGAGCAATGTTTTTGGCTCAGTTGATTCAAAGAACGAAAGTGGAATAATCCAAGATCGTTTGTGTTCTTTGAAGGTGATGAAGCCTTGAATGAGTGTTTCTTCCACTGTAGGGGTCAAGTAGACTTCATGGTGTGGGAAAAAGCTTTGCAATTTTTCGGTCAATTGTTCATGAGAAAACTCATGGTTCAACCATCCGAAATTATGCAGAGCTGAAATAATGTGATGCAAGTGGTTATGCGACACTTCAAGGTTATTGCATGCTGTTTCAAGCTGCTTTTCATAGTCCAAAAGACCATCAAGGTAAGTGCTGTATTGTTCGACATCAAGTGTTTTTGCGCCAAGTGTGCACACAAGATGACTTTTTGCCCAATTGAACAAGAATGATTTGAATTCAACTTCGCTTCTGAGGTATTTTTCAGTGCTTCCAAGCTTTACTTTATAAAGTGGTGGATTGGCAATGTAAAGATACCCTTTTTCAATCAATGGACACATGTGTCTAAAGAAGAAGGTGAGAAGCAAAATTCTGATATGTGCACCGTCAACATCAGCATCGGTCATGATAACAACTTTGTGATATCGAACTTTTTCAAGATCGAATTCACTGTTGCCAACACCACCACCAATAGCCGTAATCAAGTCTTTGATTTCATTGTTGGCCAACATGCGGTCAAGACGAGCTTTTTCAACGTTGATGATTTTACCGCGTAATGGCAGTACCGCTTGAGTAAAGCGATCACGCCCTTGTTTGGCAGAACCACCGGCAGAATCTCCCTCAACGATGTAAAGTTCAGTTATTGCAGGATTACTTTCTGAGCAATCGGCCAATTTTCCTGGAAGAACAGAGCCTTCCAATACTGATTTTTTACGTGTGAGTTCACGAGCTTTTTTGGCTGCGTTTCGTGCTTGAAATGCGAGAACCGCTTTGTTTAAGATCAGTTTGGCAACTGATGGATTTTCTTCAAAGTAGGTATCAAGGAAACTGTAAACATATGAATCGACAAATCCTTTAACGTCACTGTTGCCCAGCTTGGTTTTGGTTTGACCTTCAAATTGTGGTTCAGGAATCTTGATGCTCAAGACAGCTACCAATCCTTCTCGAATGTCATCGCTTGAAAGGGCAGAGTCTTTGTCTTTTAAAATTCCAAGTTTTGTTCCATACCGATTACAGATTTTGGTCATAGCAGACTTGAAACCGGCTTCGTGTGTTCCACCCTCGGTAGTGCGAATGTTGTTTACAAAGCTGAAGGTGGTTTCGGCATAGCCTTCATTGTGTTGCATTGCCAATTCAACCACATTAATTCCATCATCCTTGGAAAAGCTAATTACTTTTGGATAGATAGGATTTTTGTGTTCATTGATGCTTTCCACAAATGAAAGAATTCCTCCTTCAAAAAAGAATGATTCTTTTTTGCCGGTGGATTCTTCACTGAAAGTTATGCGCAATCCTTTGTTCAAGAATGCAAGTTCACGAAAACGTGCTGCTAAAATTGCATAGTTAAATTCAACGGTTTCAAAGATTGAGGCATCAGGATAAAACTGTACCATGGTTCCACGTTCTGTGGTGGTGCCAGTTTTTTTGATGTCACCTTGAGGAATACCAATTTTGTAAGTTTGTTCGTAGGTATGTCCATTTTTAAAAACGGTTAATTGCAATTCTGATGAAAGTGCATTTACAACCGAAACCCCTACCCCGTGAAGTCCACCAGAATAACGATATGAATCTTTTTCAAATTTTCCACCAGCATGCAGTTTGGTCAATACGACCTGTGCAGCAGAAACTTTTTCAGTTGGATGCATGTCGATGGGAATTCCACGTCCATTATCTTTAACTGAACAAGAACCATCACTGTGCAGAACGACGTCAACTTTGTCGCAATGGCCAGCAAGTGCTTCATCCACTGAGTTGTCTACAACTTCGTAAACAAGGTGATGAAGCCCCTTAATGGTTGTTGAGCCAATGTACATGGCAGGACGTTTGCGAACTCCTTCAAGGCCCTCGAGGACCTTAATTGAATGCGCCGAATATTCATTCGGATTTATATCAGTTTTTGGAGGCATAGTGACCCCTATTTTTGTAAAAACGTTCGTTTTGGAAACATGCGTATTGAGCGCGAAAATGTCTATCTATATAGTCTACCAGTGATAGTTTCTCATAGCAAAATCCTTCGACACTATTTTTCTTCCGAAAAATCACTCAGGATGCTCGGGATAGATTAGTGCTTTAGTTATTAATTTGTCAGGATGTGCGAAGGTTGGAGCGTGAGAAAAATATTTTTTGTATTTATTCAAAAAGTATAAACTATAACTAGAATCACCCACACTCCGCATGCCCTGAGTGTCCGGAGCAGCCTTTTTGCAAAGACGGATGTATCGAAGGGTGGAAAGATTAAAGATGCAAATAGTAGATCACGAAGTTTATATGGATCTTGCCTTACAAGAAGCGGGCAAGGCTTTAGCCAAAGGCGAGGTGCCCATTGGTGCCGTAGTAGTCAACCCTGAGGGGATTGTGCTGGGCAAGGGGCATAATGTCATCGAAAAACTAGGATGTCAGACTGGCCATGCTGAAGTTCAAGCCATTTCAAAGGCTTGTAAGAAAACCGAAGGGTGGCGCCTGGACGATTGTTGGCTCTATATTACTCTTGAGCCATGCTTTATGTGTTTGGGCTTGATCGGCCTGAGTCGGATCAAAGGAATCTGTTATGCGGCACCCTCACCCCAGTTTGGGTGCATAAATATCCTAGAATCAATGATTCTTGATACCCATTGGAAGCAGGTAATCGTGCTCAAAGGCTTGAAAGCTGACGAGAGTATTGGTATGATGAAAAGGTTTTTTGAACGTGCTCGTGGGGAGAATAACCGTGAAAGAGCGAAAAGAATTTCTCGAAAAGGCTCGACAAGTCTTACTCGAGAAAAAGATGGCCCTGTCGGTTCAGACCGCAGCGCAGCCAAAAGATAAGGCCATGAAGGAAGTTCAGGATACGGGTGATGAGGCACAAGCCTTATTTATGGAAAAACTCCAAAGCTCGCTCCAATTGACTGAACTTGATGAGCTCAAGCTTGTTGATGACGCTCTTGCTCGTATCGACAAGGGTGAATATGGTATCTGCGTAGATTGCGAGACGCCCATTTCTGCTCGTAGGCTTGAGGTTTGTCCTTATGCTGCGCGTTGCATCAGTTGCCAGGAATCTGCCGAACGCTAGGCATTGCCAATGCGTGGCTTTTTTGAAATATATGCAACTTTGGTCGCGCCGATGTAGCTCAGTGGTAGAGCACCTGATTCGTAATCAGTAGGTCGTCAGTTCGACTCTGATCATCGGCTCCAGTCTTCGTCCTAGTGGACTACGCCTGGCGCAGCCAGTAAAAAGAACTGAATAATCAAGACTGTCCGGCGAAGCCTGGACATTGTTTTTTGACGAAAAAAGGTTAAAAAATCAAAGTTTTTACAATATCATCTGCATATTTTGCTTAAACGTAAAAAACGCGGTAAAATCTTAGCGATGGTCATATATTACTTGTTAATATCGGCACTATAGCCAATTTTAGTTGTGAGTGGAGTCTGCATGGCAGTACAAAGATTTTGTGGAACAGGACGTCGTAAAAGCTCAGTAGCTCGTGTTGGAATCGTTGCTGGCGAGGGTTCAATCCTTGTCAACGGCAAAGATTACAAAAAATATTTCAGCACAGATTCTATGCGTCTTGCGGTAGAATTACCGTTGAACTTGCTTGATAAAAAAGCTGATTTTGACATTACAGTCAATGTTCGTGGTGGTGGATTGAGCGGACAGGCAGATGCAGCCAAGCTTGGGATTTCTCGAGCAATGCTAGCTTCTGACGAAAATTTGCGTAAATCATTGCGCGAACACGGTCTTTTGACCGTTGATGCTCGCATCAAAGAGCGTAAAAAGCCTGGTCAAAAGGGTGCTCGTGCTAAGTTCCAATTCGTAAAGCGTTAAAATTATTTTTCTGCTTTATCAAAGAATTACAAAAAAGGCTCTGGGAAAACTCAGGGCCTTTTTTGTTGCCTTATTTTTAGAAATTTTCAAAGATGGATACCAAAACTATTCCGATACATTCCTTTTTAAGGGGAGCTGTTCATGGTCAGTAGTGATCCTGATATTGGTTACGTGGTCAATGTTTGTTATTTGAGAATGAGAAAAGGGCTTTACGATGAACAGTCGAGAAATGAGGTTGTTTGGTCTATTGATAGCGTTCATGTTGTTTTTGAGTAACTCATTATCCGCCGGCAAGGAAAGCATTGATATCATGGGGGATAATTCTCTTCCCCTGTATCTTAAATTACGCAAATTTGGATTGGTTCCCCAAAAATATTTTGAACTTCCCTTTGGATCAGTTGGGTCATTTGAGCGCTTGGCGCTGACAGAGCGTGTATTGCGCGATAATGAACGAGAAGAAGCTTTGCGTATTGCACAAGAGCTGCTAGGCGAAATTTTAGATGGTATTGATCCTGAAGATGATTATTATTTTGTTCGCAAGAATGATGGGCTTTTTAGCCCCTAGAATATCCCAGTTCTGGGGTTGTAATAGTGAGGTCAATTTTTTGAAAACGGCAGATTTGTTTGAGGTGATTGCATGCACCTATTCCCATGGGTACGCTTGATATATCCAATGTTTTGATCTTGTGATCTGCGCATTCAAGTGTTTTGTTGAGAAAAATGATGGCATCATCACGATAAAGACTGCTGCTTCCATGACCGAAAGTGTTTTCTCTCAAGATGAGCTCAGTAATTTTTGATTCATTTAACTTTCGCGTTAGTGCTAGCAAGCCCATAGATTCGGGTTTTGTATCGGCAAGGCTGAGTACTTCAATGTGGGTTTTAGGCAACTGAGCCGCAAGCTTTTCCATGCCTTTGCTGCCTAGTGGGTTGTAATCAAGAACGAGACTTTTTATCTTGGTTTGAGGCAGAATTATAGTTAGAAGCTCAATGCGTGAAGCGTTAATCTCATTGCTGGCCAGGTTGAGGTATGCAAGATTGCTTGAGGGCAAAGCCCTTATAATGATTTCAAAAACATTTTGATCAAATAAGTTCTCAGCTAAATTCAAGGATTCTAACTTGGGGGAGCCTGAGAAGGCCTGAGCAAGAGAGCGGGCGCTTTCTTGAGTAAGTGGGTTGGCCCCCAAGTTCAAGTGCCTTATGGGGCTATTGGGTAGCATTTGAGAGATAATTTCTATATTTCGAGGTTCAAGGCCTGTGTTCCACAAGTTGAGGTGTGTAATTTGGTGTCGTTGTGCAATTTCCATGAGGTGTTGTGAGCCATGAGAGCCAACATTGTTATCTTTTACACTGAGTTCGTCCAGCTGCAGTGACTCCGGAAGATGATCAAAAAGGTCCAAATCTTTGGGCACAAGACCTTGATGGTCCAGGTTAATACTTTGTAAAGATGCACATCCGCCTATGATCGGCAAAAGATCAATCAAGGTTTTTTGATCATGGATTTTTTTGATGAGCTTGATGCCCAAATCATCCATTTCAATGAGTTCTTTTGTGGTTCCGGGGAGGTACCCTGATAATGATTTGAGTTTAGAAAATGAAGCTCCTGTGTTGATTATTGCAGGGGCAGCGCATAAAAAAATGCCATAAAACAGTCGACGTAAAGTCATGAGGCCTCTCCTGAAGAAAGATTAACTCTTCAAGTGAGGCCTATGTTATATAAAGTTTATTAATAAAGCGATGATCTTGTTAGCTCTGTGGATCTGAGTTGACGATATCACGTAGCTCTTGAGTTGTGCGCGCAAGAAGCTCATGGCAGTCTTTATTTGGTGAACTCAGTAATATGTTAACCATTAATTCGAGGGCGCTTGCACGGATAATGGATGAGAAATCTTTCATTTTCCCTGTTGCTATC
The DNA here is from genome assembly GCA_023249975.1 of bacterium. Taxonomy (GTDB): domain Bacteria; phylum Babelota; class Babeliae; order Babelales; genus JAHFBP01. The sequence goes on along the minus strand of JAHFBP010000007.1, from coordinate 49,260 downwards.
TCGCGAATAAGGTCTTCCTGTGACTTCATGATTAAATTATCAATAATTGTTTGTTCAACAAGAAGCAGGCGTACATGGTTTTGGTAGACTTTGTTAATTTCCCTGTGTGTTTCAATAATGAATGGAGTAAATTCACGATCAGGACATTCAATCCATGATTTTTCATGCCGTTCAAATAATTCTAAAATTTGAGTATAAAATGTGTCAAACGAAAAAAGTTGGGCAGCTGTTGGTGAAATTGCGATTTCAGCACCATCCCTGAAGGTGAGCGTTTCGATTATTTCATCAAATGATTGATGCGAATCACATGATCGAGGCGCTTTAGGCGAATCCAGGATTTCGCGTAAGTCCTCCAAGCCAATAAGAGCTGATGGACGGCGGCTTCTGCGGGGTGATTGAGCATCAAAGCCTGTTTGTTTAACGCGTTCAAGGGCTGGATGCTTAGGGGTTTCTTCCCTTTCCATAGACAATACTGAGTTTTGAATAAGGCAGAGAGCTAATATTAATAATGTCGTTTTTGTTATCACAAGTTTTATGAACATAAAACTTCCTCCCGTGATAGCGATATTTTTAAGTATTATAACAAGTTATTCACAGCTCTATGCAACGCTCTGAATATGCATACTATTCTATCCAGCATGTGTTGCGGTGTTCACTTAATCCGAAACGATGGATCGAGGGGAGGCTTTGCGAGGGCTTTGAGCAGGCTTGGTCGAAAGTATATTTAAGATAAAGTTAAAAGCACAGATTCGCAGGTGAGATGCAAAACTTTCGCGTGATTCTTTTCTATGATGTGTAAATATATCGACAATTTCCAGATAAGTCCGTGGAATGACGGTATCAATCACTTCTTGATCAAGATTAAGCTGGAATTTGTAATTGTTACAAATTTTATTGAGATCAAAGAGAGATTGTTGCTCGATCTCTGTGAGATTTTCTTTGTTGCACCCGAACCACAATCCTTCATATGTATTAAAAAGTGTCAGAACTTCATCATTAAATGTGCTTGAAGAGTATTCACTAGGATTAAGTGTTGTCAGGCAGGCAGCAGAGCATTTAAGGACTTCATTAGCAATGCGTCGGTTGTTGTTGATTGATGCGCGAAAACTTTTTTTATGTCCCGAGTCTTTTTTTGGGGGGCACAATGCTAAACTCTGCATTGCGCCCAATGTTGCAATTAATATGGCAGTTATTTTTTTCATTACAATTATTTTGCAATTTCATGGTTGGCAAGAGATGCAGCATGTATTTTTTGTGCAAATTCTAAGGCACATATCTGTATGTCTATAAAAAAGTCTTGTCTGATGACATCAGTCAAAAGGGCCACAAGAGCAGCATGTGTTTGCAAGACGATGAATTCTGCAGATTCTTGGTCGATCTTGTGTTTGTGACAAAGCATTTTTAGTTGATAGAGGCTTCTATTGCTGATAAGGCGACGCGTTAAATCACAGTCAGAAGTTTTGCGTGCATTCCATTCTGTGGCGTATCCTTCAAACAGCGGTAATATGTCGGCTTCAAAGGGCTCTAAGGCGTCTTGTGCTTGTTTAAATTGCATACGAGAAAAAAGCACATCAAGAGAAGAGCTTGGTGTATCTTCTGGTTGTATAACGGGTGTTCGCTGGTGCACAACGGTTACAGTGTTATTAAATGTAACAGATTTAGGCTGTGGCTTTGGCGCAGGAATTGCTTTTGGAGGTATTGCAGTCAATTTTATAGGTGTTGGTGGCCGTTTTGATAAGGATGACTTCCAGATGTCCGTATCTTGAGTTTTAACGCGCTCTAGAGGGCTTTTGGGTGATGTACTTTTGGGTGGACAAAAAGCTGGGGTTGAAATGAGTGATAACGTGAGCAATGCCGTAATAATTCTTAATTTCATGATAACTTTCAAATTTTGTAGCTGTGTGCGCCAGGGAGCTGTGAATATTCCAGAGTGAGATTGTAAGTTGATTTGTAAATAGTCCAAAGTGATGAGCAGATCACGCGTTGTTCTTCAGTATCAAGAATAATTAATCCTGAAACTATAGTCATAAGCTGATTGCAGTCTTTGTTAATTTGATACCAAATTGAAGGCAAATTGTGTTCGTGAATTTGTAAAAAAGGATGAGTCTGTGTAATAACAGCTTTTGCTTGGTCTTTTAAGTGTTCAAGTACTTCGGTTATTTTGGAAACATTACAAATATCTTCAGTACAATCATCAGGAGTACCGTTGAAGATATCTTGATTGAGAGTTAGGTTTCTTTGTGGTTGAGCTGCTTCAAAAATAAAACGTAATTGTTGTTTAAATTCTGTAATTATAGCTTTGGCTTTTTCATCATCTTGCCAATTCAGTGGTTTTTCAAAAGTCGCATTTCCAACAGAACTTTTTTGAGTCGGTACGAATTTAGTATATTTTTCTGGGGAGTTCTCAGCTTCCAGTAATGATCGTTTTGGTGCTGCGGGCAGATTAACGTTTAAAAATACAAGGACAAGTCCAAGGGCGATTTTATGCATATTCATGGTTTTAGATCCTGTTGTTTTTCGCGTAATTTTGTTAAAAAATAAGACTCGAATTTTTGTACTTCAACTTCAATAAAACTATATTTGTCCTGGTCTTCTGAATAGTGCACTTGAATGAAATAGCATAAAAAGTGCAAAGAGTTTAATAATGTGGTTCAGGTTCATTTTCTGGAAATAATCCGAGTGTTTCGTACACGCTTTTAATCGCCAGTATACCATGTTTTTTATCAAATTCTTGATGAATATTTTTAGCAGTAATGATAGTTGTTGCACCAAACTTGAGAGCTTCTTTAATTCGGGTTGGTGTTTGTTGTGCGGTTTTGATATTTCCGGTCAAACTTACTTCCCCAATGATCATAGTTTTATCGGGTAACTTGCGCTGCAAATAACTGGAGAGTAGTGCAAGAATAATGGCCAAATCACTGGCCGGTTCTTTGACAAAAAAACTGCCGCTGACTTTGAAAAAAATGTCATGAGCACTCATTTTAATTCTCAAATATTTTTCCAAAATTGCCGCCGCAATTACCACCCGCTTGTGGTCAATTCCACTTATCACGCGCTGTGGACTGGCAAACTTGGACGGAACACACAGTGCCTGCAATTCAACGAGAACGGGGCGTGAGCCTTCCATACAACAGGTCAACACTGATCCGGGAGTGGCGGTAGTATTTTCGAGCATTTGGTGGTTCAAATCAGAGACTTGTTCCATGCCATTTTCGCCCATTTCAAAAAAGCCAATTTCGTTGACGGTACCAAATCGATTTTTAACAGAGCGTAGAATGCGCGTTTGCCATTGGTTGTCGCCTTGCAAATAAAATACGCCGTCGACCATGTGTTCCAATAATTTAGGGCCGGCCATGCTGCCATCTTTAGTAATGTGCCCGGTAATCAGTACCGCAATGCGTTCACTTTTTGCAAGTCGCATGAGCTGGAAAGCAGCTTCGCGCAGATGTCCAATGCTACCCGGAAAGCTGTAGGTTTGTGAGGTGACATGGCAACTTTGAATTGAATCTAAAATCAGTAGTGCTGGTTTTTCTTGCTGAGCTGTTGCAATAATATTTTCAAGGCTTGGTTCATCTGAAAATAAAACATTGGTTTTTCCAAGACCTAGCCGCAATGCACGGCCTTTGACTTGTTCAACAGACTCTTCAGATGAAAAATATAAAGTTTTGTGATTTTGCTGAGCAATTTTGTCAGCAACATGCAAAAGAAGTGTAGATTTTCCTACTCCAGGATCACCGGTCAAAATAGTAAATGAACCGGGTACAATGCCACCACCAAATACACGATCCCATTCGTCCATGCCGCATGAAAAACGGCTGTATTTTTCATCAGGAAGTTCGTCGAGTGTAAATAATTTTGAAGGTTGTGTTTTGTGGGTAGACTTACTCAGTCCTCCTTGTGAACTGGGTAGCGCCTTGACTTCAACAAAACTGTTCCATGTGGAACATTGCGGGCATTGACCAATCCACTTTGGACATTCGTAGTGACATTCTGAGCAACTAAATAATGATTTTATGCGAGCCATGGTAATGATAATTTCATGTGTTAAATAAAGTGCATAGCTCTATTCTATTGGTTTGTATGTTGCAAAACAATCGGAACATCGTGGTTGGTAGCATTCTTCAGCGCCTGTCATAATAATAGGAGTGTCATATTTTGCAGGGCTATTATTGATAATTCTTTGTGAAAAGCGAGCTTTTCGGTGATTACAATTTATGCAAACAGCAGAGAGCTTTTTAATTCTATCAGCTCGCACCATAAGTTCTGGCATGATACCAAATGACTCAGCTCGAAAATCTAAATCAAGTCCTGCAACAATGACGGTAACTCCATTATTAATAAGCTTGTTGATTATGGAGATCATTTTTTGAGGATAAAAGTGAACATCATCGAGTCCAACGACATCTGCATCCTTACATAATTGAAGTACAGTAGCTTCAAGATTACGTTCGTGTGTTGAAATGAGTTGCGCGGCTCGCTTTTCGCCATTGTGGGTGGTAATAAAAAAATTATGATAATAACTTTCGAGTTGAGGTTTTATAGCGACAACTTTTTTCTTATTATGCTCAGCCCGATCTATGAGCCGCAGTAATTCGGTTGATTTTCCTGCAAACATACAGCCGCAAATAACTTCTAACGAACCCTTTTTGGTATAAGTTATTGGGTCATGTGTTGGTTCGGGAATTTTATAAGATTCAAAACAGTTGCGGCATCGAGGTTGATGACAATTTTCAATATCTGTGGTGGTAGAAAGTGCTGCGGCATATTTTGCCGGAATTCCATTAATAATACGTTGAGAAAAATACGCATCATTTCCACATTTAATGCAGCATGCAGAAAGCTTTGTAAGTTTATCAGCAAGAGCCATTAATTTAGGCATAATACTATAAGGTTCGCCTTGGCAATTTAAATCAAGCCCTGCAACAATTACGGTAACTCCTCGGTCGATAAGGCTCTGAATTATAGGAATTATTTGATCAGGGAAAAATTGAATTTCATCAATACCAAAAACATTTGTAGTATCTCCAACCAATTGCATAATCGATGTTTCGAGGCACTTTTCTTTATCAGATTCAAGGATTGGTTGTGTTATATATTTTTGTCCATTATGGGTGCTAATGCAGAGTTCGTTTTTTTGCATGTTAAGATGCGTGGTTGTTGAAACAACGTCTTTTTTTTTGTATTCAGCACGTTCCATTCTGCGTAATAATTCGGTCGTTTTTCCTGAAAAAACAGAGCCGCAAATGACTTCTAGGCAGCCTTTTTTTTGGTGTTTTTCTTGAGCGAAGTTCATAGATATACACGTAATGACGAGGATTGCCGTGATGTATTTTTTATATAACATAGAGAATCGTCCTTCGCTCTGCCAAACATATTAATCAAACATATTAATTAATCATATTAAACATACCGATTTGGGTATTCGTTGATTGTTGTCACATTACATTTTGCTTAATTTGACAGGAAGTTCAAGATAAAAATGTGAGTATTTAACAACTATATTTCTTGCTATTTTATTCAAATAATTATTATCATTTTTTGAAAAATACATTGACATGTGGAGGTTTTACCCAAAACATCCACATGTCAAAATAATATAATTTGTATAGAACTTTTTTGATTAATTTGTAATTTGAGGCTTGTGAGTTTCAAAACAATTACGGCATCGAGCTTCATAGCATTCTTCTGCGCCGACCATAATAATTGGGTCATCATATTTTGCAGGCTTACCATTAATAATGCGCTGTGAGTAATGAGCATCATTGCCGCATTTTGAGCAAATTGCAGAAAACTTGTGCACTTTGTCTGCTTTTGCCATGAGTTCTGGCATGATACTGAATGGTTCACCTCGAAAATCTAAGTCAAGGCCTGCAACAATAACTATTATGCCTTTTTCGATAAGGTTTTCGATAATAGAGATCATTTTATATGGAAAGAATTGAATTTCATCAATACCTACAACATCAACACCTTCGCTGAGTTTTGTAATAGAATCAGACAAATTTTCCATGTTATTGGAGAGAAGATGAGCTGTTTGCTTTTGTCCATCATGAGTTGTGATGCAGAATTCTTCTCGTCGTGTGTCCAGATGTGACTTGATTGAAAGAATTTCTTTTTTCGCATGTTTTGCCCGCTTGATGCGACGTAGTAATTCAGTTGATTTTCCGGAGAACATGGATCCGCAAATGACTTCCAGGCGACCATTTTTAATGGGTTTTTCCAAGGCGTGCACCTGAAAAGATACGAATAGCATGAGGGTTGAGATTGTTTTTTTAAGCATGGGTTACTCTACTTTTGAGTGTACAATTGGTTGAACTGTTTCAATATGAGTGTGCTCAATTTATCAGGAAGTTCAATAAAAAAATGTGTTCGGCATCGTGCTTCATACAGTCCGGTATTTTCTTGAAATTGTGTTTGATTTTCGAATGTCGCAGGACGACCATCAATAATATTTTGGCTAAAACTGGCATCAGCTCCGCATACATTACAAACGGCATGAAGTTTGGTTATGTGTTCTGCCATGGTAAGTAAAATATGAATTATCCCAAATGGTAGACCATGTGAATCCATATCCAATCCGGAGACAATCACGCGCTTGCCGTCATTCAACAAACTGGAAATTGTGTCGATGATCGTCATGTTAAAAAATTGAATTTCATCAATGGCAACTACATCAACACTATGATTGGTCATTTCGAGAATTTTATCACACTCGTTGTTGGCGATGGGAATGGAAGCGTATTCGCGTCCATCATGAGTTGAAATAGCATCAGTTTTACGGCGTGCATCGCTTGAATTTTTGAAAACCATACATCGTTTTTTTGCAATTTCAGCACGTTCCAATCTACTGATAAGCTCACTAGATTTTCCTGAAAACATACCCCCACAAATAATCTCTAAGGTTCCCTTGGTTGTATTCATGCGCAGTACCTTTAATTTTTTGAGCAAAGGTACTACGCATTTTATTTATGGTCTAGATTATAACGCCGCAATGACCTTTAAAAGTTTTTTTTCAACTTTTTGCATCACCGCAAATTCTTCATCTGTGATGTGGTCATAATTGAGCAAGTGGGCAATTCCGTGTGCAATAATGATGTCAAATCGCTCTTGAAACGTGACGCCGTATTTTTTTGCGTCAGCAGCAACTCGCTCAACTGAGATGATAATATCACCCAAATTTTTTTCATCATTCGAAGTTGGCTTGATGCGCTTTCCGGGAATATGATCAGGGTAGTAGGGGAATGAAAGAATGTCCGTTGCTTTGTCTTTGTTGCGATATTCTCTGTTGTAATTTCTGATGGTTGCATTGGTTGTCAAAATTACCGAGACGTCAAAGCCCTGATAATCTAGGGCCTTGAGCATCGCTTCAAACTTTGTGTGCAAACTTGGGACGGTAAATGGAAGATTGCGCAATTTTGTGGTGACTGTGATCATTCCTTCTCCATACTAATTGCAGCATGCCAAACACCGTCAACTTCAACCATCACGTTTTCTTCAGTTATGAGGTGAGATGTTTTAATATGCACAGCAAGCGTCACCCCTTTAATCAAAGTTTCATGTTCTTGTATCTTTTTCAATAGTGCAGTGTCTGATGCACTTAAGCTTAAAACTTCAATAGGCGTTTTGAGAGAGACTTGATTTTCAGATTTGAGCTTGCGCACTGCACTGACCACTTCGACAATACGATCCATAATTTCTGCGTCATCAGCATAATGATAATGAGCATAGCGTTCTGGTGTGAATGTGGTTGCGTGCAATGATGGAGCATTCTCAGTTTGTGCATAAATATACCCAAATAGCGTTTCGGTAATATGCGGCATGATCGGAGCGAACATTTTCAGGATTGCAAGACCAACTTCGTACAAGGTTGCAATCGTGTCAGCATTGACGGATGCATCATATTTGTCGGGATTGAAGAGTCTGTCTTTAATCAATTCCAAATAATTGTCGCAAAAATCATTCCAGAATAATTTTTCAACCACTTCCAATGCATGATGATATTCATACGCATCAAAAGCCTTGAGATATTCAGTGTAGGTTTGATTCATGCGGTGACACAGCCATTTGTTGACGGCATCAGTTGGTACATGGTTTTTAGGTTTTCTAATATTTGCCGAAGATATGTGCTCATGGCAAAATTTGAACGCATTCCACAATTTGGTACTCAAGCGTTGCCCAATTTTCAGCTGTTCTTCGCTGAACAGAATGTCCACCCCTAATTTTCCGCTGGCAGCCCAATAACGGACTGAGTCGGCAGAATACGCTTGGAGTAAATTAATAGGGTCGAGCAATGCATTTCCCGCAGATTTGGAGAATTTTTCACCACGTCCTGCAAGTGCATGACCAGAAATAATAATTTCTTTCCATGGAATCATTCCGGTGTGTGCATATGATCTGGCGATGGTGTAAAACGCCCAGGTGCGGATAATGTCGTGAGCTTGAGGGCGCATCGACATTGGCAGCCCAACAGGTCCATTGTTATCAGGCCATCCTGCATTAATTTGTGGTGACAATGCAGAGGTGTTCCAGGTGTCCATCACATCGGTGTCGGCCTTGAGGTTTGTGCTTTTGCACTGCGGACACACTTTGCCGGGGTATTCAGTTTCTTGAGGATCGATCGGCAACATTTCGGGTGTGGCCACAATCATGTGTCTGCAATCTTGGCAGTGCCACACGGGGAAAGGGATACCAAAAAAACGTTGGCGTGAGATGCACCAGTCCCACGAAAGTCCTGATACCCATTCGCGGTAGCGAGATTTCATGAACGCAGGTTTCCACACAATTTGGTCAGCTAAATCCAAAAAATCTTGTTTGTAGGGTAAAATTTTGACGAACCACTGCTCAAGAATCAAAAATTCTATTTCTTTTTTGCAGCGCTCGTCCACATGAACGGCATGAGTAATTTCTTTTTGCTCAATCAGTTCACCGCTCGCTTTGAGCAAGTCGATCATCGTTTTGCGAGCTTCATGGACCTTCAGGCCTGCAAGAGGTCCCGAGTTGGGTAACCATTTACCGTCAAAGTCGATAATCTGAACAAATGGCAACTGATGTTTTTTGTACCATTCAATATCTTTTTGGTCTCCAAAAGTACAGCACATAACAATTCCGGTACCCTTTTCTGGGTCGACCGATTCGTCCGGCATGACGGGAACTTGTTTGCCAAAATAGGAGGTAGTCAACATGGTACCGTTCAGATGTGCAAATCGAGCATCATCAGGATGATAGAACACGGCTACGCACGCTGGCAAAAGTTCCGGACGGGTTGTGGCAATGTGAACCGGTGAACCGTTGTGGTCTTTAAATACAATGGTGTTGAAGGTACTTTTGATATCTGCCGTTTCGAGCAACGCTTGCGCAGTTGAAGTTCGGCATGAGGTGCAATAGATGGCAGGTTCTGATCTGCGATAAATCAAGCCTTTGGCATAAAGTTCAACAAATGAATGTTGTGCAACGCGTTGTGCTTTTGGGGCAATGGTCGAATAGGAGCGGTCCCAGTCGGCAGAAATTCCCATGCGTTGCCACACGTCTTTGTACATGTCTGCGGCCAGTTCAGTTTCTTTGATGCACAGGGCAACAAATTCAGAGCGCTTCATGGCGCCGCCGCGCACTTTATTCTTTTTTTCTACATACAATTCTGTGGGCAGGCCGTTGTCATCATATCCCATCGGATAAAAGACATTGCGCCCCTGCATGCGCCGGAATCGTGCGATCAGATCAGTTTGGGTGTACGAAAAAATGTGTCCAATGTGGAGTTTGCCCGAAATAGTCGGAGGTGGCGTGTCGATGCTGAACACTTCACCTGAGTTTGCTGGGTCAAATTGGTAGACCTTTTTTTGGGCCCACAAATCTTGTTGTTGTTTTTCGCACTGAATATGATCGTATCGTTTATCCATTTTTTCGCTTTATTTTTTAAGTTTTGTAAGTTCTTCAACCGACAGCCCAGTGATTTCGGCAACGGCCGCAATATCAAGTTTGGAGAGTAATTTTTTTGCCATTTCAAGACGAGCTTTTTCTATACCTTTTTCCATGCCTTTTTCCATGGCAGCTTCAAGTTGTCCGATGGCAGATCTGATTGAATCTTGGTATCGGTCGTAGGCTTCCAATTCTGGGATGGACCAATTGCTTTGCGCAAGCACGCCAAAGGCTTCGGTCAAAACAGGCTCGCTGAGGTAGCTTGGAACTTTTTGGAGTAAGCCGGCATTTTTGATGAAATAGATCCATTTCTCAAGAATGCCATTAAGGGCTTCAGGTTTTTTATTGAATTTTGGTAGTTCAATAAAATGGAACTCCATATGCGCAAGTTCATGCTCATGGGTTTCATTATCTAAAATGAAATGGTGGCTTATATAATTGGAAGTCTTGAAGAGTGAAAAATCAAGTACTCCAACAAAAATAACCGGTACAAGCTTGCTATACGATTCTCCCGAAGCTAGTTGTCGACTGAGCGCAAGAGAACTGTAATATTGGGCTCTGGCACCATAGTCTTTTTGGGTAACTACCTGCATCTCAACAATATATTGATTGCTACTTTGATCGGTGCAACGGACATCGACGATGCTGGTTTTGGAAAGCGGAGTTTCGGGGACATTGCTTGGGTCATTAATGACAACATCAATGATTTTTTTACCTTCAACTCGACCTAAAACACTGTTCAAAAAGCTGATTAAAATGTTTTTGTGGGTGATATCGCCAAACAGTTTTTTAAAGACCATGTCGCTTCTGGGGTCTAAATATATCATCTTCCACCTCTTCATTGATAAAGCTTGGTACCCTGGGCACATACTATCAGAATACACCATCCGGTTGATTTTGCGTAGCCATGAGGTATTTAAAAGTAAGGTTTACAAATCAATAATATCTGCGGCATTTTGCCAGCTGACCGTGTGCCCACGAGCTTGGGTATGATTTTCAAGTCCGCCATAAATGAGGTAGCCTTTTTCGTAATCGGTTTTTTCAAGATCGCACCAGTAGTTTAGTCCCTTGAAAAAATCAGAACTTACCTTTTCACTTGATTTGATTTCCACAGGGACAAGATGTGTTCCAAAATTGAATAGGCAATCTAATTCATGGCCTTCGGTATCGCGCCAAAAATATATCACATAACCAGGGAGCTCTCCCAGGCAATATAATTTTTTATAAAATTCAGAAATAATCAGAGTTTCAAAAAGATTGCCGCGTAGATCATGATTTGCCAAAATTTCTGGAGATCGAATGCCTAAGAGTCTGCATGCAAGGCCTGTATCACAAAAATATAATTTAGAAGCTTTTACTAATGTTTTGCCATAATTTTTGTAATAGGGTGATAGTTGATAGATTATGTAACTCGCTTCTAATATGGTTAACCATTCATTAACTTTTTTTTCAGTAATTTTGCAGTCATTGGCCAATGCTTTGATATTTAAAAGTTGACCAGTTCGAAGAGCGCACAATTCCATAAATTTACGAAAGATCTTAAGATCAACAAGTTTATCCAATTGGCGAACATCGCGTTCAAGATAGGTATTAATATAGTCACCAAAGAATACATCAGGAGAATCTTTTTTTTGAATGACTCTTGAATATCCACCATTAAGTACAGCTTCATTTACGTCATTACCGAGTAAGTTACTCAGAGATAATTCTTTAAGTGAAAGGGGAAGCATCTGAAAAATATGAATTCGCCCTGCGAGCGATTGTGTTATGTATTGATTCATCAAAAAATTATGGGAGCCAGTTAAGATAAAATAACCAGGACGTTCGGTATCATTAAATCGATCACGATCAATAATGCCATGGAGATACGACAATATTTTGGGCTCAAGTTGAAATTCATCAATAATAATACCAGGTGCATTATGATCACGGGTCAAAAAGTCCTTTATATCTTTACAGACCATTTCGTAAGTGTCTGGTTCTTCAAGACTATAATAGGCATGATTGGGAAATACTTCTTGGGCTAATGTTGTTTTACCAGCCTGGCGTGGTCCCATGATGGCTATAATTTGGCTTGTTTGAGCCCTGAGCTTAAGACGAGCCTCATAATTTCTGGGAATATAATTTTTCGGATCCATCAAAACCTCCAATGTATTGATAAAAGTTCGTGCCTTGGGCACATACTCTCAGAATACACCAACTGGCTGACTTTGCGTAGCCATGTCTTTTGGGCCAGGGGGAAAATCATGATATTTAGAAGAAAATCATAAAAAGCTTGCCGCGCCAATAAAGTAAAAAAAAGATATTTTCATGCCATCTAGGCGATTCCTTTTTTCCTGTGATATGATTCTTGCGCATCTTACTCTAGGGGCCGGAAAAAGGGAGTTGTTGATGAAGGTTTATAAATTATTTTTTATCGTCATTATTGGATTGATGTCTTCAGAAGTTTTGCCTCAAATTCTTGATCAGGATTTTGAAGAAGAGTGCGCCGTTTTTTGCGACGTTAATTTGGATGTGAAATATTCAAACCCTCAAAAGTATGCCGTATTGGTTGAAAAGTTTCATGATTATATGTTCAATTTTTCTCCTAGCCTTGATAAAGGCGGTGATTTCCATTTTGTTTTGGATGCTGCTCTTGAAGAAGAGTGGGCTATTTTTAATCGATTTTATTTGTCTCTGAGGTCAGAAGCTGCAGCGGACATATTTTGGGGAAATGGAAAAGCGCATACAGCCAAAACGTTCCCATGGATTGTGGTTCAGCGACAAGGTAATAACATAGATTTTGAGGCATTATTGCAATCTCTGCAAGGGTATGTGCTTCGTGGGCTTCCTGTTGGCTTGAACCTGATAAATTGTGAAGTGCCCGCGACTTTTTTCAGTGATCCTCGAATTAAGGCACAACTTTTTAGTGTAAAATTAGTTAATTGTACGTGTGGTAATGTTGCGATTCGTAATTTGTGCACGGCTCAGCAGGGAGTGTTGTGTCTTAAAATTATTAACACATTACAGAATGGTCGCATGAATACGGGTAATACTGATTCAAGATTGGCATGGAATTTCCCCTATTTGTGTGTTTGCAATTTGACGAACAATAAAATTACGCAATTTCCACCTTCTCTTGGAAATTCTTATGAAATGCGCTGGTTGAATATTTCTGAAAATCCTGGCGCCAAACGTTTGCCACAATCATATGAAAATGGTCTGAGAAAATTGGAATATTATGCTGCGACCGGACCTGTATCCAATTGTTTCAAAAAAATTCGATGTAATGAATTGGAGTATCAGGCATGGTTGCATGAACAAAATGCAGCAGCCAGTGAAAAAACAAATGAAGAATTTTGTTATTTAGCCGCAATATATGAAAATATTGCCGAAGAAGAAGTGATTGTAGATCAGCCACTTGTTGAATTTGGCCCAGAAAATAAACCTGCTCGTACCTGGGTCTCTGTGTTCACATTGGGTTGGTATTAAGTAGTTTGTAGATTAGTTTATCCATTCAAAGGCATTCGATTACGCTACACTTGCATTCAGTATGAACGGAAGGGAAGCGTAATCGAATGTCTTTGAACGGGTAATATTATCCCCTGAGCGTTTCCACCACATCAGCTTGTTTGACCAAGGCTCCTTCTCCTGTGATCATATTCTTGACCATCACGGATTCAGTTTTTTGTTCGTCTTCACCAATAATCAGAGCTGTTGCAGCTCCAATTTTGTTCGCTTTGCGCATCATGGTTTTCATGGATCCGTCGAACAAAATTTCAACACATAATCCGGCGCGCGTCATGGCTTGGCCCAAAAATTGAGCAATAACATGTTGAGCTTCGCTCATCGGCAGAATGACATGAAGCTTTGGCTTTTGAGGAGCTGGGAAGCTTTGTGTTGTTTGCAGAATGTCGACAAGTCGTTCCATGCCAATAGCTGCGCCGAGTGACGGAATGGTTTGATCAAGGCCAAAAGTTTGAGCAAGATCATAGCGGCCACCACCACAAAATGCGTTTTGTGCGCCCAAGTCGCTGGAAACAAACTCAAACACCAGTCCATAGTAATAATCCAACCCACGAACTAAAAGTGGATTATGAACAAAGTTGATGGAAAGCATCTGCAAAGTATCTTGAAGTTTTTGCCAATCTTGTTGTGATTGCTCGCTGAGGCACTCAGTAATTTTGGGTGCATTTTTGTAGAGGGTTTGGCAATCTTGATTTTTGCAGTCAAAAATTCGGAGTAAATTTTTTTCAACACGAACAAGGCATGTTTGGCATTGATAGCTTTGTTTTTTTGCTAAGAATTTGAGTAATTTTTCGCGATGGATTTTGCGATCTTCGAGTGTGCCAATAAAGTTGATGGCAAGCACGTGGTTGGTGATTCCTAATTTTTTCCAGATGGCATCAAGCATAACCAAAAACTGTATGTCATGAGAAAATGAAGGTGCATCAACAACTTCAATATTCAGCTGGTGAAATTGCCGAAATCTACCTTTTTGAGGGCGTTCGTAGCGAAACATGGGGCCATACTGAAAGGTTTTCCATGGTCTTTGTTCAACTTTATTTTCAACAAATGCACGAATGGTTGATGCGGTCGATTCTGGCCTCAAGCAAACAGCTTCACTTGTTTCAGTTTTGCGTTCAATTAAATACATTTCTTTGCTGACCACATCAGTTTCGGTTCCCAGTGATCGGACAAACAAATCAGTTTGTTCAATGATGGGCGTGGCGATGGGGGTAAAGTTATGTGTCGTCAAAAGGTCAGAAATAGTTTTGAGTAATGCTGTGGTGTACGAGAGGTCAAGGTTGTCGGCCGTGCCGCGTACTCTTTGCAACCGTTCGTTGGGAGTTATGGCCATGGTGGTTCCTGTTTGATAGGTGATGTATGCATATAAATTAGCATTTTTTTAAATTTTCTAGAACAGACGCAAAAAACCGGGTACCCTCAAATTATAGAAAATTAAAAATCATCCAAATTCATTACCGGTGAAAAACGTGCTTGATCCCCTTCGTCTCCTTTCTTTATCCGTCGACAAACAGCACCATTGGAAGCTGATTGTCTTGGCTCATTGGGCTGAGATAGCAGGTCCCTTGGCTGCTCATGCGCGTATTGAACGGATAGGTGATGGCGTTATCGAGATTGGCACATTGCACCCTTTGTGGGCACAAGAATTTTCATTTCGTGCCGAAGAAATTAAGGATCGCATCAATGAAATTTTGGGGGATGAGGTCATTGATGCCATTCGTATTTCTGGAGTTCAGCGTGGCAGCAAACGACCGAAAAATACGGGTCTGTCGCCGTCACTTTCTCTGCTTGCTACCACGACCCAAAAGTCCCATGCTACACTGACGCCCGAGGAGTGTGCTCGAACACATCACATTATGAAAGATCATGAGCTTTCACAGAGCATGCTTAATTTTTATCTGCAGTGTAAGCGTCGTGTATACACGATGGGTAGAAAGGGCAATGATGAGCAAGAAGAAGAATCTCGTGATGGGAAGATTAGTCGTCAGTCTTCTCTTTTTGGCGACAAATCAGTTTGCGGTAAATCAGTTGGGGGTCAACAAACGGGTGACTCTACCATTAAAAATAGATCATGAAGCTCCTAATACTTTTTCTATAAATTCGTCCCAACAAGCCGAAGAATACGAGGCTTTGGGTGGTTTTTATTATGAATTTTCCAAAGGTAATATTACAGATGCTGCTCAATATTTTGATAAGGCAAAAGGCCTTGGTCATGAATTTGGTGATTCAGGTGCCTTGTCGTTTTTGCTTGAAACAGGACAATATAAAAAAGTAATCGATGCTGGCCAAAAAATAATTGATGCCGCCGAGGGCGACCAGCTTTGGGAAACGCATATGCGCATGGCTACTGCGTATGAAGGATTACATCAAAAATCTGATGCACAAGAATCATTGTTAAAAGCTCAAAAGGCGGCAACCACGCCTGAGCAACGTGAAAAAACGGTCTACCAACGCGCAATTGGATGCGTAAAAGGGCGACAGTTTTCTCAAGGCATTTCAATTATAGATGATTTTTTAGCCAATGAATCTGAGCGGCCCAAACATGCATTGTTCTATTTACTCAAAGCTTCCATGTTGTACGAACAAGGCCCTGATCATTTTGAAGAAGCGCTCAAGGTGATTGATATGGCATTGAACCTCAGTCCAACATTTGATCGTGCATTGCAGTTGAAAATTATGTTGCTCGAATTTCTCAAGCGGTCAGATGATGCCCTTGATTCCATGGAAAAATTGGTCGATATCAAACAGGACGAAGCAATGCGCAAACGGTTGATTGAAGCATTGTTTGCTCGCGGACAATTTGAAAAAGCATATTGTCAACTCGTGTGCATTGCCAAAGATACGCGTGATTATGCTTTTGATTTGGCGCTGACTGCCTGGAAAGCTGGAATGATTGAAAAAGCTCTCAAACACATTGAGCGTTCACTTGAGCATGATGCTGAATTTCCCAAAGCCAAATTTTTGAGGCTTGAAATTTTGGCCGCCGCGGGAAAAACTGAAAAGGCACAATCTTTATGGAAATCATGGTTGTCGCAAAGTGACCTTTCTGATCAAGAAATTATTCCTCTCATGACATTTGGTAAAAAAAATTTTTCATCCAAAGATTTGAGTGCCATTTTGGCGCGTGTTGCTGCGCATCGAGATGTTGTGTCTCAGGGTGGTGCAACACAATCAGATGAAGCAAAAAAAGAAACGATGCCACTCCTTTTGCGCACGGCATTGGCTGATGCGTTGAACAGTCAGGGGGAGTATGCCAAAGCTCTCAAGCATTATCGTCAAATTAAAAAACAAACCAAAAAATTGGGCGCTCAATTTGAAGTTCAAGTGATATATAATATGGCATATGCCTGCTATAATTTGGACAAGAAAAGTCGAGCACAAAAATTGGTACGTTATATTCTCAAGCTTGATTCAGAGAATCCTGATTTACAGAATGTTGCGGCCATGAACTTGCAGGCATTGTTGTGGGCTGAGTCAGTCAATCCTGATGATCTGCAACATGCTTATGTGATGATTAAAAAAGCCCACAAAAAAGATCCTCTCAGTGCACAAATTTTGGATACCTATGCTACGGTTTTGGAAAAAATGGGATTTGCAAAACGAGCGCTGAAAAGGCTTGAGAAGGCGATGACTATTGATGGACTTGATTTGTCGATTCGCATGCATTATGAAAAATTAAAGGGCGAGACGGTCTTAGAAGTGGTTGGGTGATGAGCAAAAAAAGAAATATAGTTTTTGTGGCAGGAGCATCCGGGGGGCACATCATGCCAGCGGTGGTCATGGCGCAACGCGAAGAGTTGTCCAATTCAAATCTTACCTGTTCATTTATTGCAACCGACAGTGACATTGACCGCACGGTTTTGGCGCGCATTAAAAATCAAAATCTGGTTCATTATTATCCCATGTGTGGCGTGAACGGCGGCTACATACTTGTTTTTTGGCGATTGTTCTGGGCGTATGTTAGCAGTTATCGTTACCTGAAAAAGTTGCGGCCCGAGCGCGTTGTGGCCACAGGTGGCCTGCTGTGTGTTCCGGTGTTGCTTGCAGCACGACATTTGGGCATTTCTATTGATTTGTATGAGTTTAACACTGTGCCGGGGCGTGCGGTGCGGATGGTGGCTCCTTGGGCGAACCGTATTTTTGTGACATTTGAAAAGGCTATTGATGCCTTGTGCGATAAAGACGCGTCGTGTGCTCAGCGGTGCCAGGTGGTTGAATACCCGCATCGATTTACGGCTCGCGATTTGAATATGACCAAAGTAGAAGCGATAGGGAAATTGACCATTTTTGTTATGGGTGGCTCCAAGGGTGCGATCTGGATTAATAATGCCATGGAAAAATTGATTAAAGCTCAGCCTCAATGGATACAATCGGTTCAAATTATTCATCAGGTGGGTGAAGATGATGTTCAAAAGTGGCAGAGATTCTATCAGGATCACGCCATTCCAGCCACGGTATTTGCATTCACGCATGATATAGCCAATTTGTACCATGCGGCAGACAGGGTTATCTCGCGCGCGGGCGCGGGTTCAATTTTTGAATTAGCTTTTTTTGGCAAAAAAACACTCCTCATTCCTCTTGAGGGATTTGCCGATGACCACCAAGTTGGCAATGCTCATGCCATTGCTCGGACGCATAAAAATCTATTTTCAGTATATTTGCAAAGTTCGGCGGAACGTGATTTTTCTGCATTTGAGGAATTTGTGAGTCATTTTTTGGCATATGACCTGTCCGTTCGCCCTGAGCTAAGTCGAATGGGCATCGAACGGATATAATATATTGCACCAGAGCGAGCGCATAATTTACCCTAAGCCAGATGTGTAGCGTCGCAATTTAATAAAAAATGGAGAATCAGCCCATGAAATTGCGGCTCAATCATCTACAATTTTTTTTCATAATTTTTGTTTCAATTTCAAATCGATTGTTGTGTGCGCCAGATGTTCTGGGCACAATTGTTGATGCTGCTCAACAAACGAATGCGGCAATTGTTGATGCTGCGCAACAAACGGGGGATGCACTGCAAGCTGCGGCTCAGGCGACTGGAGACGGATTGAGTGTTGCGGGGACTGCGGTAAAAACGGGCGCAATAGTTGGTGGGCTTGGTACATATCAAACTGTGGCACATCCGATTGATACTATGGCAATTGTTGCTAATGCAACGGGATCAGCACTTTCGGAAGGGGCTCAGACTCTTGGCGCTACGGTAACAAGCCTTGATGCACAAGCAGCACAAGTTTTGGGCTTAAATCAGTTGAGAGAAGTTCCTGCTCCACCTTCTTCTGGTCAACCGGCAACAACAACGGTGACATTGCCTCATGCCTCAGATCCAACTACTCCATCGAATCTATCTGCTACAGATACGCCAGCAACAGATACCTCGGGGGCTTCACAATATGCGGTGGGAACAGCGCCATTTATGAGTCCCATGATGATTGGGATAATTGCCGGAGCATCTGCACTGGGGGGAATTATTACGGCTCTTATTGTTCAACATCAACATAAGGTTGGGCAATTATTTAAAGATGATAAAGATATAACTGCCGAAAATGCAAAATATCGTAAAGAAATCAAAGAATTGAGGGATGGGGTAGAGGATTCTTTAAGTAATTCTTTGAAAAAGACAGTATTTGAAGATAATGATTTTGTAGCAACACTACAAAATCATTTGAAAGATTTTAAGGCGCATGCTCAGAGAGCCGTTGATCATCTTGATCAAATGTTGGAAATTTCTCGGTGGAATCCAGCAGATACTTTAATTCCCCGACCAGGAAGGGGTCCATCATATAAGGTTCAAGATACCACGAATATCTATAATGAGGTTGATAAAGCACAAGAATTATTTCCAAAAATTATGAAAAACATTCTTGAAAAAGAAGAAAAAATAGTCAAAGAAATTATAGCGCTTGAGTTGTTAAAATCAAAAAAAACAGCTGAACAATCCGGAAATCAGCAGGGTAAAAGTGTAAACATTACGGTCCATGCGGCACCAGTTGCGGCCTCGACTGAAAAGGCACCTTCTGCTGAATCGAAAATAGAAAAACTTAAGGAAGAACAAAAGGTTTTGGATACGTTTAAAGCAGTACTTGCATTGTATGGAGCTGATTTGAATGAGGCTGAGCATTACGCTCATTTGCAAAATGAAAAATTAATAAAATTTCGGAAAAAAAGTTTGATAGAAAAGGCCAAACAAACAATATTGGCACCCTTTTCAAGAACATCTAATAAAAATTATGCAGCTTTGGCCCAGAGGCGTAATAACGGCGAAATTAAATTCAAGAGAGCTGAGCTAATTCTAAAAGAAGCAAAAAAGAAGGAGGTAAATGGAATCGTTCCAATTCAAGGAAAGATTGTAAATCATACGTGGAAAGCAGATGCAGAAGAGCAAAAAACCTTGGCCCAAGAGGCGCATGCACGTGTAAAAACAGGTGCTGTAAAAAAAGAATCAACGGTTCATATGTCTCCAAAACACGGATCCTAAATTGTGATGAATTTGCACGATCAGGTAATATATTGCCAAAATGACCATGTGTAATTTACGATCAGAGTGCTCGGGGCTAATTTTAAAATTGAGGGTTTCGTTGTGATTTATGCACGAGTTTTGATGACGAGCCTCATTTTTTCAATCACATGCACTTCAATGGTGTGTGCATCAAAGCCAGCTTTAACAGCTCTACCTGCAGCTCCTGCCGTTGATCCTACCGATGCGATTGTCGCAAAAATTGTCAAAGGGACCCCACTAGAAGGGATTTCAACAACTCCAGATCTTACCCCAGATGAGGATTTGGCTCAGGTACAACAGTCTCAAAATGATATTAATACGCTTGCAAATGCTATGAATGGTGCATGGAACAATGCTATGGCGACACCGATTCTTGCAGCAGCTGCCAATGGTACAGGTCCAATTCCGGAAGTAGATGAGGATGGAAATATTACTCATTTACAAATTACAGGGGGCCTTGGTTCAACTGAGACAGGGACCATCTCAACAACTTCTGGAGATACCCAGACGGCTAATGCTTCAACTGAAAATACTAAAACAACTGATCAATTGATTGCTATGCAAAAATTGATTGATGCCAATTCTCCTCCTGATTTGCAAATTACAGGAGGTTTGCAGGTGCCGGGAGCTGGTCAGCCAGATGCGACGGCACTACAGCAGTCTATTGCCAATCAAGATGCAGCAATAGTGGGCAGTGCAACAATTCCTACGGGCACAACGGTTTCTGCACCAATTGGGGGTGTTTGGGGGAAGATATATGCGGGACTTCAAGACCCCAAAATTTTGGCAGCGATTCCAACGGCAATTGTTGCACTTGGGGTGCTCTATAAAGTTGGCATTGCGTTTAAAAATTGGCTTCGCAATCGAGATATGAAAACAGAGTCTCTTTTTTGGGGCAATAAAGCCGATATGATCAAAGAGGTTGAAGCTTATGGTAATGCTATCACAATATATCAAAAATTAATGGGTGATTTAGCTAAAGCTAATCGAAATAGAGTTCAAGCAGGGCAAGGAAATAATAGAGATTTAATAAACTATAAGCTGAGTGATTTTAAAGAATTAGATTCATCTTTAGATGAAAAATTAAACCTATTTAAATATCATTCTGATTTAGCTAAGGATGCGCTCAAAGACGAAACTGCTCCAACAAAAAATGCTCATTACAACAATCGAATGCCTTTGGTAAGAATTGAGCAAGCAACTAAAGCATATGAGCATATCGTAGAAGCTAAATTATTATTTAATACCACTATGCTTGATGTTACAAAAAAAGAGAAAGAAATAGAGCGGGAGTTTCTTGATGCAAATAATAATGCCATAAAGATTGAGTTGGTGAAGAAGAAACAATTGTCGTTGGCAGAATACAAGGCAGCATTAACTTTGCATGGCGCAGACATTGCAGAGTGGGAATATTTTGCGAAGTCTGAATATTATCGAGCTCGGCGATATATTCAAGAACAAGCATTTTGGAGAGCCGCTCTTGGTATGTACACACCCCAATTTATGAAGTTATTGCACCAAAAATCTGCAGAAATGCATAAATTACGAGTCAATAAAAAAACATCAGAAAGTTTAATACGATTCAAGGATATAGAACAAATTAGATCAGATGCAACTGCTGCCGATGGTAAAATTACTGAAAATGAAGGACATATAGCTTCTGAGTTAAAAGTTAAAGAATATGTTAAAAATAAATCAATTGGCTTAATCGAAAAAATTAAAAATTTTGTGATAGGTAAAAAAAATAAAGACATAATATCAAAAGAATCAACGATCAAAGGAGAGGTGTGGGTTCCTTTAGTCACAAAAGAAAAGGTTTCAAAAACAAGTGCAAAACAACATGCGGAAGAGTTTAAGAAACGTCAAAGAACTGGTCAGATTAAAACTGTAAAACATTGATAATTTTGATGGAGTAATGCATGAAAAAGTGGTGGGTGGTTATCATACTTGCAATATTGAGCCAAAATTTTGTGGGGATAATGCCCAGCACAACAGTGCCTGCAGAAACCCTGGCAACTCCCATTAAATCAGCTCCTGAAAATCGCCCTTGGAAAAGTTATGGCGATGTGATGGTTGATCTTGATATTAATCCCAATATTACAGAGACAGACAAAATAGAGACTCCCGAAAAACTTGATGAACAGGTGAAGGATAAAATTAAAGAATTAACAGAGCGTGAATTTGAAGAAAATTCACCTGATGATTTGCAGTTACGAAAAATGGAAGATTACCAATGGTTTCGTGCACGTGAAAAGTTGGCTAGTTCCGATTTAAAAAGTGTGACATTTGATACTTCAAAGTATCGTGCAGGAACGCGCTCTATTCCCAAAAAGATTGATATTGTCGACATGGCGCGGTATCTGGGATTTAAGCCAGAGGAACTTGATGGCAAAAATAAGGATACATTTTTTGATGAATTGAAAAGAAGATATGATGCGGAAATTGAAAATCATAAAAAAGCTCTCACAGAGAGTGATCCTCGTGATATCAAAGCTGAAGCAGTTCAATTGAGCCGGATGTTTGCGGTGTTGTCCCAATTTGCGCCAGACAAATTAAGTAAAGATGAAAAAAACCAAAAATCATTAGATCCGTTTACGGGTGAGGCAATTGCGCAAGATAAAGCAAAAGAATACAAAAAAAAAGCATTTGACGCTTTTGCTGACCTGAAAGCGGTTGAAAATGAAGTTGCGCAGTTGGACCGCCGGGTAACTCTTCGGAATGTTGCGGGTGAGGATGACGTGGCTCGATATGCTCAATTGCAGCGCAAGGCATTGCTCGCTCGATTTGACGAAGTGCAGACCCGAAGAAACGTGGATGAAGTGAAAAGTGAGTTTGAAAAAGAAGAACGCAGCCGCATGACAAAATGGCTCCATAAAATTCATTATTATGGGACAGCCAAGCCCTTGCGTAACAGTGTTTACAATTATTTTCATACTGGCGTTTTGAATAAACAATTTTTAAATTCAGACATATTATTGAAAAATAGAAGAAACAGTCTGGCCAATCTTGTGAAAGATTCTAAAACAGGCAAAGTTCGCGGGGTATGGGCAAATATTAAAACAATCTTGAGTGTTGGCAATGCTGACAAAATAGATGCTCGACGCGAAGGTGAAATTGCCAAAAAAATTAAATCAATTGCTCAATTGCGTGAGGGGCAAGCACTGCAAGCAGAGGCTTGGATTAAGGCAACCGAAGGGCGGCGCGACAAAGAACCGGTTCCTGAATATGTTATTAAGGCATTGGTGCCGGATGTTGATGAAAAAGGGAAGAGACTTACTGACAAAGAATATGCCCAAAAACTTATTAAAGCAGGCTTTAAAAAAGTTGCTGCACCTGTGCGTGATTTAAAACGAAGTGTTGCCGGTGCATTGCATATTGACACTGCGCATTTGGCACAGCGTTATGTTCTTCCTCCAGATTACCGTTCACATTTTGCTTTGGAAGCAAAAATTAAAGAACATCAAACCAAGGGCGCATTTGATAACGATGTCAAAGCGGCTCTTGGCGCTGAGGAATTTGATCGGCGTACAAAAATGATTAATGACGCATTTGGTGATGAAGAAGGTGGAAAATATTCAGGCGAAGCACAAAAAGGAAGGCTGAGCTCACGAATTCTTTCCGAATCAGTTCGTCCATTTGCCGCAACAAGTGATGTTCACGAGTTTGGTCTCGATACGAAAAGAGCTGAATTTGAGAAGACTAAAGATGCAGCTAAGCGGACAAGGGCTACACGAAGAAATAGATCGATAAAAGCAGAATAGTTTTTTGAAAAAGGGGGAATTATGAAGTTCATTCAATATGCGGGGTTGATGTTTGCCACATTAGTTTTTGGAAGCAATTGTGATGCAGCAATTGTCACAACGACGAGTCAAAATCGCATTGCGAATCGTGCTGCAAATCGGCAGGATGCTGCAGCCGTGCGGGATGGAAGCTCTACTCTTTCGGACGCAACTTTGTTAGCGGCCCCTGCATCACAAATTCAAGCGGCACCAATTTCAGCAGTATCTGCAGTTGCACCGACTACCCCGACTCCAGAACAAACGTGGATATCCGATGTACTCAATAGTCTTTTTGCCGAATACTCGCGACGTGGACAGCTTTCGGGCGATGATGTAAAAAAATATTTGAATGATGCCTATGGCAACGCCATTACCGACCCACTGTATGCGGGACTTTTGGCAAAAACTCCTCACTTGTTTACTCGAGCTCGTGGATTGATGGGTACGGGCAAAACTCAACAAGAGGCGATTAATTTTGTGGTGAATATGGTTGTTGGGCATTAATAATTTGAGGTTGTAAAGTATAAAATAATGGGACTGATCGTAATTGAGTGGAGGCTGATATGAATATCAAGCGCATTGTAAGTTTAGGTTTGTTTTTGGGGATGACATATGCATCCAGCGTGGTTCAGCCTAGATTGGCAGAAACACGTCAGGCTCCTGCGGCAGTAGGCTTCTCGCAACCAGTGGCTCAATCAAGCTCCCAGGTTGTAACTCAGGCTGGAGTAAGTAGCTCAGTCGCTCCAGTAGCGTCAGGTGTTGTAACTCAAGATCAAGCACAGGCGGCATATAATGTGCAGCAGGGATATCTGGCCCAATTGAAAAGTCTTGTTACGGGAACGGGAATAACCGGGAGAAATGTCAGTGAATTGACTAATTTTGATACCCTTATTAATTCAGCAACTGGTGCTGATTCAGACCAACAAAAAGATTTTCGTGCGGGATTGGTTGGATTACGGGCTTATATGGATGCCATCGCCAGCCCATCTTCGTACAGTTCTGCAGTTTTGGCAAAAATTTTCAGTTTGCTGACTAATGCGGAAAGTCGTATTTCAACGGCAAACAACCCTACAAATCCTTGGTCGTCAGGTACTAATAAAGGGCTCAATTGGTCCGTGTTTACCAATGCACTTCTTCCTTTTGTAGGTACCTATCCAGCAACAACTGCTAATTTGGCTCAGCTGACTCAGAATCAAGCAATATTAATGGCGCAATTGGATGCTCTTGACAGAGCACAGCCTCTTAATAATCCCCGCAGATCTTATGTGAACAATTGGTATTCTGGCTACAGTAATCCTGGTGTGACACAAACTTCAGCCGTTGTAACAGTTACTCCCGCCAATTTTGCAGGCACATTGACCGCGGCTGTTACTGGTGTTACAAAAGCGGTTGTGTCAACTGATCCTGCAACACTTGCTGCGCAAGAAAATGCGGCTGAATTAGAAATAAAGGCATCTGTTGATGTTCTGTTTACCAATGCTTTTCAATCATGGAACAAGAAAGATTTTGTAGGAGCCCAGGCACAATATATAACAGCACTTACAGTTTTATATCAGCTTATTTACAAACATTCTGATTTGATAAAAGTGCAACCTAAATTAGGTGGATTTATCATCTTGAATTGTATTGGTGGTGGATTTAATGGGGCTAGTTATAATCAAAATGGCAAATATGCGCTTAAGACTTCCTACTTGGGCCGCGGTTTGACAGGGCAGGCGTATGATATGTTCCTTACTTTTGTGACACAGGTTACTTCGGCCACAGGTCTAAATCTTTTTACTGATGCCGCATCTCAGGGGGAACTGACTCCTATGATCAAAGCGGTTACTAATGCCAAAGCTAGTTATGGAAATCAGGTGTCAAGCTGATGATGAGGCGAGCGGTTGTTCTTTTATCAGCAATAGCCTGTGTTGTAATGATTTTACTGACAGCTGTTGATCGTAGAGCACAGTGTCGCGAGCCCATTACGCCGATCAAAGAAGGATTACCTGCATTTCTGGATCATATTCATGCGGAATTGTCGGGCCCTGATATGGCGCATCATGGATTTGTAGATTTATATATGGTGCTTGAAAATGATAGTTTGTGGGCACGTGGGCCACTGGAACGCAAAGTGTTTGCACTGGTGAATAAAGCTCATGCTTTGAATAAAAAACATGACGGCATATTTAATGAGCATGTGGGTGAGATTAAAGCCAAATCACTTGAGCGATGGCCGGATGGACCGTCACGTATTCATTTGGCCCATTCCGTGCAGGAGGATGAGCGGTCCGCTGAAATTGCGCAAGAAAAAAAGCGTGAAAAACAAAAGGTTGAACAAGAAAAACAAGAACGTGAAGAATTGGTTGCCGTCAATGAAGAAAAAGTGGCGATGGGTGCCTTGTTGCTGGGTGGGAATTTAGATTATGCCATGGGTGAGCCGGCCAAGGGCTCTAAAGATAAACTCAGAACTGCAGCTCCTAAAAAAACAAAGCCAAAAAAAGTTTCGGCAAAAAAAGCAAAAGAGCCAAAAGATAAAAAAGCTGTGGTGCGCAAAACGGCAAAACCTCGTATTGTAAAGCCTAAAAAGGCAGTCGTGCCCAAAAAACTTTCGGCATCATCAAGAAAAAAATCCAAGAAAATAATTCCATCTTCTGATGTATCGGTTTTAAATGTTGAAGCCATGCAGTAAGTTTTGCCATAGTTGTGCCAGGTTAAAAGGTCGGCTAGGTCAGGAGATAAGTGGTGAACTACAAAAAACTGTTGGCAGTCTGTTTAATTTCTCACGGAATTCAAGCAAAAACGATTGAATACAACCATAATTTTTTGCGTACGCGTCAGCCTGCACAGGACCGTTCAATTGTGTTTGGTGCATTGCAGCCCCAGGTTGACCGTATCAACGAAGATCAACGGGGTGGCAAGTTGCAAATCCTTGGGTTTTATCAAGGCACCCGCAAAGCTACGGATACCGGAAAATATTTTGGGATCTTTAATTCAGATACCAACCTCATAGAAAATTATATGGGAGTTTCTCCGGATATCTCAGAATTTACTGATCCAGGGTATTTTCTTCACATCAATGGTGGTGGTGGTGGAACAAACACATTGCATGATCGTGTACTTATCGATCCTGAACGCAAGGCTTATGGCGCGCGTATCGATTTTGTACAAGATTTTGAGGATCTCATACAAGGATTTTCTTTACGTGTCTCTGTGCCTGTTATGCAAGTTAAAACAACCATTAATGCCAAATCAATCTTGGCAAGTGCGGCAAAACAAACTATGGGTAATGGGGCTGTGGTGGGCTTGCTTGATTATTTGACCGGCAATGTGACCAATGCAATCACGTCAGCTCAGCTGCAAAGTGCTTTGACTAAGATGAAGTTCACGCCAGGTTTTGTTAAAAAAACAGGCTTTGGAGATATTGAACTTGCAATGCAATATCGATTAATTGAAAGGACAGGCAGTCACGTAGATATAGCATTTTTTGGAATTATTCCTGCCGGACGCAAGGGTAAGGGCGAATTTATCTTTGAACCGTTGACTGACAATGGGGGCCACTTTGGGCTTGGCGGTAATTTGAATGTGAATATGGTGTTTCGTGATAATGGCAAAATCGCACTAGAAGGCTTTTTGTGGACTGATTATCGCTATTTATTTAAAGCCAAAGAAATGCGTTGCCCAAATGTGCTTGATGCGGCGGGTGCGACTATTGAATGGGGACAGTATGACCTTGCTGGAAAAAACAACCAAATTAATGTGCCACTTTTCCCCTTGGCAAATGTGCTGACACGTGATTATAAAGTTAAACCAGGACAACAGTTTGAGGTAGTGGCAGCATTTTCATTGGAAAAAGATGGCATAGCGCTTACGACAGGGGCAGGTTTGTTTGCATTTGAACAAGAAAAAGTAGAAATCGACACATGGGAAGACAATGCGTATGCAATTGCGAGCAAAATCTACAGCACGGCAACGGCGTTTGATGAAACCAATTCTGCAAATATTGCGCCAGGATCAATCGTCATTAATAAAGCACAATTATTGTTGAAAGATATTGAGACGCCAGAATTATTCCAATTTCAGGTATTTGCATCACTTTCCTGCACGCGTGAAGTTGACGATTATGTCGCTTCATTCAGTGCGGGCGTGGTATATGATTTTTATGCTATGAGCAATGTGGGGATGAAATTCTTGACGGGATATATTAAAGGTGGCGTGAACTTTTAGAAAAACGACTTCCCCGACCAACGTTCATCTGAAAAAGGGGGGAAAGATTTCAGACTTGTTGTTGGTCGGGGAAGTAAATTTTAAATTTTTTAAATTACGAAACGGGCGCGGTAGCTGGCTTGGCTATAGGTTGAACTAATGGTGCTTTTATCAATTCATCGGCCGCAGCTTTCAGGTCTTCAATGCGCACACGATCTGAGCCAGGGCGCAGGTCGATGGCTAATTTTCCATCTTTGAAAAGCAGATAGACGGGCGTTGCGGTAATTGCGTATTTTTTGTTGAGTGCCGTAGATTCAAGAGCATTGATCCGGACAAACTTGAGCCCTTTGCTGGCGTTAGACTCAAACGTTGCATCATCCAGAAGTGTTTCTTCGTCGGCAGTGTTACGTATCAGTTGAGGATTGTAAGGTTGTTCAAATTTGACAATAAGGTGCGGATATTGCACCAGATACTTGGAAAAATCACTGACGCTCATAACTTCAGGTAACGTTTGCATAGCACCTTGTGCTGGGCTGCTGAGCGCACAAAAGGCCAAGGTGAATACTATAAATTTTTTCATCATAATCACTAACTCCCCAAAGGCACATTTCATACTTTTATTGTAAAGAAAAGTAGGTATTAAAATCAACAGTATTTCAAAGTGTAAATTAAGCCGTGGGGTTTTGAGGCAAAAAGCTCATTTTTTTGCTTGTTTTTGACCTGTCGCCCATCGTAAAGTGGAAGAGCTGAGTACTTATAAAAATGGTTTGAGGTCAGATGAACACGACAAAACTGTGGGTTTTAATGATTGGACTTTGTGTTGGATTGGGGTTGGTAGCGTCAGTCATGGCTGCCGTGCGGCCCAAAGCCTTTGAACAGATTGAAAATGTTGCTCATAGTACTCTTAATCAAGCAATAAGTTCGGGTAAGGCAGAAGTTTCATTTTTGGGGGGTGATCAGTCGCGGTCAATATGGTTCATGATCATTATGACCTTTTTGGCAGGGTTTTTTATTAGTTTGACTCCATGTTTTTATCCAATGATTCCAATTATTATTGGAGTGCTTCATTTGCATCAAATTCAATCAATGAGGCGCGTGATCGGTCTTGCCTGCGCCTATGTGTTGGGCGGGGCAGTTGTTTATGCCATTATTGGCTTTTTTGCATCATCATTATGGTTTATTTTTGGCGTCTGGATGGGCAATCCCTATGTTGTGGGGATGCTTGTGATATTTTTGCTCTATCTAGCACTTTCGATGTTTGGACTCTATGACATTCCATTTTTGCATTGGGCTGCATCATTTAAATATTATAAAGAAACCTCGTATCTTTCCGCTTTTGTACTGGGGACATTTTCCGTATTTATGACGTCGGTATGCCGAACGCCTGTTTTAATTTCATTACTTTCATATGTAGCAGAGCTGAATAATCCGGTCTATGGGGCAATTCTTATGTTCAGCTTTGCATGTGGATTTGGGATTATTTTGGTAGTTGCAGGGATATTTTCTGAAGTTCTCAAAAAATTACCTCAGCCAGGTGCCTGGATGAATGATGTGATGCAGATGATGGGATTTTTTGTTATTTATCTTGCCGAAAGTTTGATGTGGCCTTATATGCTTAAATGGCAGCAATGGTTGATGGCCGCGCTTTTTTACGGATCAGTTTCGGCTTTTTATATGCTGACAGCTCGTGTTGAAAGTGTTTTGCATATGATTAAAACGCATGAAAGCAATACGATCTATTCGCTTCACGGAAAAAATAGCGTTCGACCCTTTATTGGTTCATTTATATCGCTACGAACTCTTGCTAAAAAAATGATCGCTTTTGCAGCTTTGGCTATCGCCTTGTTTTGTTGTCTCAAGGTCTATTTGGTGTACAACAAAACAACATTGATTGATGTGGTGTATTTCGCGATGAAATCGGTATAACGTTATGATGAAAAAAATATTTTCGGCCATTATGTTGGTTTTTTTGTGCTGCATGTTTTTCAAAATTTCGTGCCACAATGGTTCAATGCGTCTTTTTTACCAACTGCAGCGGCTTGAACGTGAATATGAAAAGCGTGAAAAAGTTCGCAATCAACTGAGGGTTGAAGTTGCACAATTGACTGATGCGATGAGTGTTCAAAATACATTGCGTCATGAGCAGGGGTTTGCGCCAATTTGTGCATCTCAGATGATTGATATGCGGTCTAGTGGAGGTGCACTATGAATTCAGAGCACGATATTCGCGTACGATTAGTTTATGGAATGATATTTTTTGGCCTCTTATTTTCATGCATCATTGCACGTCTTTTTTATATTCAGATTTTGGACCAAGATTTTTATGCCAATCTTGGTAAAAAACAGCATCATATTGAAGTTGACATGCAGTCACGGCGGGGTGCGGTGCTCGATCGACATGGACGAGAAATGTTAT
The DNA here is from genome assembly GCA_023249975.1 of bacterium. Classification (GTDB taxonomy): domain Bacteria; phylum Babelota; class Babeliae; order Babelales; genus JAHFBP01. The sequence continues at coordinate 18,962 of JAHFBP010000007.1, read as the reverse complement.
TTAATCACGAACATTTATCGGCATTTATTATTCCCAAAGAATGTTGTGACAATACAAAATTTATGCGGTTTTTGAAAAATCGGTACCCTTCAACGTTTCATCGCATTGAAAAAAATCCTGACGGACAATTTGCTTGGCTTAAGCGCGACATTAAGCCGCATGAAGTGGCGCGCATAAAGAGACTCGGTTTTGACAATGGACTGATTCATTTTATCAAAGAGCCCTCACGGCTTACGGCATGTGCCGCTTCATCGGCGGTACTCGGGGCTACTGATGTTGATAATAAGGGAATTTCTGGGATTGAATTGTTGTATGATCGGCAGCTCAAGGGCTCTCCTGCGCAGTATCAATTGGCTCGTGATGCACGCAGTCAGGGATTAGTGTTTGACCGTACATTGATTGATGTTGGTCAACCAGGTGAGACGATTGCTTTGACTATCGACAAAAACTTGCAAGCAATTGTGTGCGATGAGCTTGCTCGATCCATGAAGAAATTTAAAGCTGAACAAGGTTGTGCTTTGGTTATGGATCCTGATACCGGTGACATTTTGAGTATGGTGAATCTTCCAGATACCGATAAAAATTCGCACAATATCATTGTTAATGATTGCTTTGAGCTCGGTTCAGTTATGAAGGTTTTCACTGCACTTGCTGCATTGGATGAAAAAGTTGTGACGATTGATGAGTTAATCGATTGTGAAGGAAAAGGAACAACCCTCAAAGGGTTTGCGGTTGAAAATTTGAGTACATTGGGAATTCTTTCATTTTCAGATGTTATAGCCAAATCAAGTAATGTCGGAACGGCAAAAATAGCTCTTCGCTTGGGATCAAAATTGTATGACCACTTGGTTCGGCTTGGTTTTGGATCACATACGGGAATTACCTATCCTGGTGAACGGTCTGGCACGGTATTTCATCCGAGCAAGTGGAGTAACTCATCTCCCATCGCCATGTCGTTTGGGTATGAGGTTATGGCAAGCATGCTTCAGCTGGGAAAGGCGTTGTGTATTGTTGCCAATGGTGGTTACGAGGTCAAGCCACGCTTAGTTCTTGATTCTACTCCGCATGAAAAGGGCGAGCAATTGTATCGTGATGAAGTTATTGAAGATCTGAAGAAGATTTTGGAAAATTTAGGCAGTCGTCGGCCGGTTGATGGAATGAGGACCATGGGTAAAACGGGCACGGCTCGCGTGCTTAAAGATGGTGTTTATTCCAAAAAAGATCATAGATACGCTTATTGTGGATGTATCGAAAAAGATGGGTATCGCAGAGTTATTGTGACATTTTCAAGCGGCATAAAAAACAATGCTGACCTTTTGTCCTGGCAAATTGAAGGCCCATTATTTCAGTCAATTGGTAATCGAATGGTCGCTTATGATCGGCTCAGAGGCGCATTGAGGGTATAGGTTGAGGCTTGTATTAAAAAAACAAAATATTGCAATCTGAATATATCTATTGATAATCTAGAGATAGTTCCATGGATTGTTCAGTATTTACGAGGTTATGATGAAAAATTTTGAAAAAGTACTCTTTTTAGCTCTTTTAGTGGCATGTGGATCGCTTTCCGCCAAAAAAGATGATTCTGTGGCTGAAGTGAAGGAGATGTCAGTTCCGGTAAATACATCAGGTGATTTTATTTTTGATCGGCAGTCTATTCTTAAAGCTCTTGATTCTTTGGGCGCTCAGGTTATCAAAGAAGGCCAAAAGTATGTGGATGACATTACCCTCAATGATAATGAAAAATCTGCGGGGTATATTGATAAAAATTTTGATAATGTAAAGTTTTCTGCCGCAGTAAATAAAGCTTTTGATGAATATAAAAAGCGGGTTATGGATTATGTGAGCTCGGTCAAACATGGAGCAGGTGATCTTGTTACAGATGCTCAAGTACATTTTAATGGATTGACCACGGACTTGGAAAAAGTGGTCCCACAAATTTCTCAAGCAATTATTAATAAGCAATCAGTTGATGATGTTATCAAAAATATGGGTAAGGCTTTTGAAGCTGAAGTTCAAGATATGAAGAAAGCATCTGCCGATCCAATGGGCATGATAAAAAACAAAATGAGTAAATCTGTTCAGCCAGTTGTTGCTGACCATGAAGAGCATGCAATTATGACAAATACTCAAGATATAAAAAATACAGCAGATGAAGAATTGAAGCGAGCAGACATCGCTGATGCCGATGCTAAAAAACTCGAAGATCTTCTTGCTCAAGTTCAGGAAGGCACAGCGAAATAAAATTAAATAAAAATAAGAAAAATCTGAACCCGCTTGGAATTAATTTTTCTGGCGGGTTCTTTATTTGTACACAAAAATTATTTGTTTTCGCTATGCTTTTTTGCCATAAGTTCAATGAGCCATGACCTGATGACTGAGCCATGATTCCAGGCGTGCAAAATCTTTTGTATATCGAGTGATTGATTAAATCTCGACAGCAAATCAATCCCTTCCTCAATGGCTTGTTGCATGCCAAATTCAATGCCATTGTGAATGAGTTTTACAAAGTGTCCCGATCCAGAAGCTCCTGTGATAACAATTCCTTCTGGAGCAGCAAGTTCGGTCAAAATGGGCATAATTTTTTTAATCGGTTCTGATTCACCGCCGATCATAAAACAAGCGCCTTTGAGCGCTCCTTCTGGGCCGCCACTGGTTCCGCAATCAATGAAATGCAGACCTTTTTCTTTCAGAAGCTGTGCTCGCTTGATGGAATCTTCCCAGTATGAATTTCCACCATCAATAATTATGTCACCTTTATCAAGAATGCCACTGAGGTTGTGCAAAATGACATCAACTTCAGTGCCAGCTGGAACATACAAAAAAATTGCACGTGGTTTTGGAAGTTTTTTAAAAGTTTCAAGATTTTGAGCAAGATACAGTCCCACTTTTTTCAATTCAGGATTGGGGGCCGTAATGTCAAAGCCCATGACATGGAATTTCTTTTTCAGAGCTTGGAGCGCAAGTCCACCACCCATTTTCCCGAGTCCAATAATTCCAAATGTTTTCATGAGAATCTTTCAACAGTTGATTGATATAGTAATTTATGAGCACACAAGGTGTAAATTTTTTCCAAAAGGCTTGCGACTTGACTAAAGCTTAATAAGGTTGATCGCAAAAAATTACGCGAATTAGTAATTCCCCATTCTTCATGTTTTTCCATAGGAGGTAAAAGAAGTTGCGATTCTTTATATGATTTGGTTATGAGCTGAGTTTTTTGAATTAATTGTTTAATCCAATTGAGAAATGGACTTAATGATTGTTTTTTTACATTAAATAGTAATGTAGGATCAGCAGAGGTTTCTGTTTCGAGTGTTTTTTCTAGTAATATCGCAAAGTGTATAATTTGATCTGGAGATGGTGGTGCAAAAATTTGATCAATATTTTGTGAATAAAAGACACTTTCATATTCAGGCGATTCTTGCACAAGATAACCGCATTGATTGTTGAGAGCCAATTGAATGACATATTGATCAATGGTTAGATTTTGAGGCTGCGTGTTTGTGGATAATGAGAATGCAATCAAAAATAGATAGGGCAAAATTGTAGTATTCATTGATTCTCCTTGAGCTAGTGCATAAGCTTTTTATACTTTCTTAGTCTATTTGATGAGAAGTATATGATAAAAGAAGTAATAATTATCTTTCGTATTTTTACAATTTCATTGTTGATATCAGGCATTTCATTAGACGCAAATATTTTGGCTTCTGAAACAGCCCCAGAGAAGGAACATGCTTCTGGTGCTGTCTCAGAAGATGAGCCACAAGGGCTTGCCAAAAAAAGTCTGAAATATGTTAAGGCGAACCCACGTAAATCAATAGCTACAGCTGTTGTCGCTGCTGGACTGGGGGCAGAATATTTACGTCGGGCAGGAGCTTTACCAAAAAAACCAGGCAAGCCAGATGCATTACCAATAGATATGGCCGAAGTTCCAGAAGAGAGAGAATTAGTTACAGAACCAATAGATATGGCCGAAGTTCCAGAAGAGAGAGAATTAGTTACAGAAAAAACTCCAGTAGCCGAAGTAGCCGATGAAATTCCGTTGCCTTTGAATGCCAACAAGGGAATTTATGCGAAGCTCAATTCCGAACATCGTCATTTAGCTTTGGTACATGGAGAAATTGCTTGGAAATCTGGGATTATTCGCCGAATGTACGATTTTGGTCAAATTTTTCCAGAATATGAAACTAAAGGTGAGGGTGAAAATGCTCGTACTACAATTGCTCGATATAATAATTCTGAAAAAACACATGCCGTTATTAAATTGATTCACCTATTATTTTATCGTATTCCTGGGTCGACCACAGAAGCTGATTTTGGGGTAACTAAACAACTTGAATCACGTAGCGATTTAGCTATCGCAGGTATTGTGGGAACGTTGCTTGCATTGTGTAATGAATTTATGACTTTAAGAGTAGATCATGAACAAAAAAAATCTGAATTAATTAATAAGAAAAATGAATTAGCGCGTATTTTTTTGCGGATTGATAGTATGTTTGAAAATAATGGAGCTGGTTTTATATCGGTAGTTGAAAAAAAGAGTAATAAAGAAGGAATTTCTGCCGACATTTTTCAAGTCTATAGGTTTTTTAAAATACCAAGTTTAATTTCTAAAGAATTAAAGAAACTTTTTAAAAGTTCAGTAGTTAAAGAAAATATACAATTTGATGAATTAATAATAAAAGCATTGCGTGAATGCGATCCATTAAATCCTGACGCACTTTATCCAGGATATATGGTACAACTAATTTTTCAGGCATTTGTGTGGAAAAAATGTGGTGAAGATCTGAATGCAATTAAAGCCTATTATGAGGCATTGAGCGTTCAGTTGCCTGAGGACATTGAGTCTTTTGAACCGGTTACACAATCAGAAGCCATTGCTGAAATTGAAAGAATTTTAGCGCCAACAGAATTCGGGGCTGTTACGCAAAGCATCAGTGATAATTATGAAGACTTTATGTTTAACTACGAGCAAATTCGTGGATTTCCAGCACCAGTGGGATTTTTATTTTCAAAGTATTATTATGCAGGCAATAGTCAGCCGAATAAATATTGTCAATTTCCCGATTGTATGGATAACTCTATCCGGAATTTTATTAATTTATTTGCATATGATTCTGAAGCAAATCAGTATAATTCCGAAAAATTACAAACTAATTTTGGTCTAACTAGTGTGCATGAAGCAGTAAAAAGCTTTTTACAAAGATTTAAAATAATTGGCGATGCAGACACTGCAGATGCTCATTCTGAGTGGCTGCATGTTGTTTCTGATATTCCGTATGTTGTTTATAAACACATTGTTTCTGATGATAGAGCTACTGAAGATTGTTTATGTATTAAAATTACAACCAAAGATTTAGATAGTAATACAGATTTAGATGCTTTTTGTGATGCACAAAAATATAAAATTATTGAGCCTGACGCAAAAGGTTGTGAAGTTAAAGCTGGAACAAAAAATCTGATTATTATTCTCAGTCACATTCTTAATTTGAATCTTTTTGATGAGAGTGAAGGCGGATTAGCAAAAGAATTCATGCTGCCTGATTTTATTAATAAATATTTTCCAAAATTGTGTGAAAAATTAGGTGCGAAGGGGAGTCTTTCTGCGGATAAAGAGCAAGAAAAAGGTATCATTTTTGATGATACAATGTGTATTGATAGCAACATTAACGTTGCTATGGCGAATATTGAATGTCAATTTTCAACTCGTCCAGGGCACGGTCAACTGAAGTTAATTAACGCATCTGGCAGTGCCGAAGATGCAAAACTTAACGACATTTTGCAAGAACGTAAAATTGATTTCGTAGTGCCCTATTCGTTGAGTTTTTTACTTGCACAAAGATTATATCAACTTAACAAAAAGCCTGTGGATTATTTGAGGAACAAGTTAAGTCTTTTATATGCACATTTCTTTGCATTGCCGATTGACAATCCAGATATCGTCAATGAGATGATTAATAACAGACTAAGTGATTTTAGGACCCAAGGTTTTTCACTTGCAATGAGAGTTGCTATTAAGGATCTTTTATTGCGACTTACAGAAAAACAACCAGATCGTATGCAATCGAAATTATTAAAACCCAAAGTATACCAAGAAATGTTTTTACCAAGTTTGCAACCAGATGAGTCATTGTATTTTAATGAAGTTGCTCTGGTTGCTCAGGAGGCACTTGATTGTAGCATTGCAAGGGTGAAGCAATTGGGAGGCAACTTGATTGATCAATTGTTGTTAAAAAAACAAGGGTTTGGGGTTATTTGGAAAGTTGCCCAAAAATACATGACTGCAAACCCTTTTCAGGGTCTCAAGTGGTTTGAGGAGTTGGTAAAAAACGATCAATTTTTTAAGGAGGCTTTAAGTGCTGCACAAACTGCAGTAAAGTCTACAGAGACTGTAATAGCGCAAAAGGGTATTTTTCTTATGTCTGAATTAGTTAAAAAAGGAATGTTTTTTACAGAAGCCTATGAAATTGTAAAAGACATTATTGAAAAAGGCAATCCGGATACATATGGACCTATATCAATAAGCGTATTCCCTGCCTTGGTACAAAAACAACAATATATTGAAGAGGCGATTGATTTTGTGATGTCAGAAAAATATGTAAGGAATAAAAAATCTTATGTGGATCTAGCTAGTATGCTTTTCGAATATGCTGAACGCTCTGAGAAGGGCCCTGCATTTGCGATTTCCTGTCTTAAATATTACTCTAGAAGTGATGTACACGATGATGATCAAGCTGCAAGCTCAATGAAACTTTTACAAAAATTGCTGTTGCAGGGGCGTGGAATTGAGGAGGCTCATAAATTTATTAATGGGCTAGGTAAAAATTATAATTTTACTAACCAGATCAAGGATTTTATGAAAAATAATAAGGAAAAAATAGATGAAGCTATGGCAAAAAACGCCTCTGCGACATGAAGCTAGTAAAAATGATATATTAAATGGTTATATTTTGAAAATTATAACTTGTGGACAATGAAAGCAAGACAAAAAGTAAAGATATAATTTTTGAATGTAAAAAGTGGCATATTTATTCAAAAACAATTCTTGAATAAATATGCCACTTTAAATTTTGGCTCTTTTGTGAAGATAGCGAAGCTTACTTAGTTTTCACGTTGATAGAAAGCTTCAGTAATGAGTCCTTTAAATTTTTCTGTATGCGTTTTCATAAGATTTAAAATTTTAGATCTATGAGAATATTCAAAATTTATTTTTGTATAATTTTTGCAAGGATAATTAGCAATAAAAATTGCTGTTCTTTCCGTTGCACATTGTTTTGCAAGATCCTTAAAAAATAACTCTAGTTTTTCATCGTCCCAGTTTTCTTCAAGATCTTTTACCTTGTAACCGATTTCTTCAACAATCAAGTTTAAAAGGTTGTTAACACCTATGATGTTTTTATTTATTAATGCTGGAATCAGGCTTTTAATATATTTGCTTTGTTTTTGTTCAGCATCCAAAAATGAGCTTAACCCAAAAATACTGATGAAACTTAGGATTAAAAAAGTGCGTCTTTTTAGAATAGTATACATATACTTAGGCCACCCATTGTTTTTTAAGAATTCAGATAACTTCCAAATTTAGGTTAGCTCTTATTTTTGTTATTATCCAAAAAGGTATTAAATGGGGTCTTTTTTCTAAAAAATTATACAAAAACACCTTTTTTATATGTCCAATCCGCCAAAGTGAGCAAAAAAGGTATCAGAAAGATCAACATCTTCTGGGTTTTCAATGAAATAGAGCTCTATCCCCTTAGCAATTGCATGTCCAGCCCTACGAGCCGCGCGAGCAATAAGTTCTGCAATTGATGGGTCAGAAGCCCTTTGGGGTTTGGGATAGAAAAAATTCAGAGTATTGATCAAATCATATATTCGTTTGTTTTGAGTTTTTAAAAATTGCCTAAAGAGCTGTTTATGTTCAGGTTCGTTAGTTTTATGGACGGTATTTTCGCTAAATTCAACAAATGCATCTTGAGTATCAAAGTCTTTTATTGAGTCTCGATAGTATTTAACACATGAGGTGAGTCTTTCGTTGAATAATCCATGAGTCATACGTCGTGCCATATAAAGTGGATGATAGTGTTTGTAGATGAGCATAATAAGAGCTTGAATTTTTCCCATGCGGTCTCGTCCATCATTACAAATATCTACAGAGTCATCGTTTTCTACGTAAACAACAAATTCTCTCGGATATTTAGGCTTTGTTTTTTCTAGGGAGCTATAGTTTTCTCGGATATGACCTGCCCATAAATGTGGCCCTGCGTGTGACTGAGAAACATCCAAAACTTTACAAACATCATCTTCGGTAAAGTTTACAACTTTTTGTTTTATCGGAGACCATTTTCCATTAAATTTAGGTGTTTTTTCAGGAGATGACATGTTAGGGGATACCTTCATGACAACTGGATGTTGATTTTTAAAAATGTATGAATACTTACCAAGATCGAAACGTTTTGATAAATTATTCATAAGAATTCTACCCTCTAAACTTGATGATGTTTTTTTTGGGTCATAAAATGACTCTTTCAGGGTATTTGTATCTGGTGCAATGAAAAATGCACTATTCGGTTCCGGGAAATATGCACCATCACCAATAATTGATGACATGACTTCTCTGCTTTTCATATCAATATCAACACCAATGTTCAAAAGTTTGTACAGGTGTTCATCAACAAATCCCTCTGGAGATAGAGTGTAGCCAGTACTCATAGCAAGGGGCGTTTTTCCTTTTTGAATAGAACCTTGGTACATTTCATCATATTGGCTAAAGACCCCATTTAAGTCTGTCAGGTCTGCATCCATTGTGCAAAAATAGACAGGTCGACTATGCTCTCCGCGGAGCTGTTGGACAAATGTTTGTGTTTGAGAATGTTTTCTCAGATGATCTCGCAGTTCTTGAAAAGGAGTTCCCTTCCGACTTGAGGTCCATAAATACGTTTGAGCATATGACCATTCCGTTTGATTTATGGGTATTTTCAAAAAGACGTTATCACGTAATCTATTTTCAGCAACTCGCTTACGGTTTAATAATAAAACAACACGAAGCCTGCGCTCAGCTCTTTTTTTAGATTGGTCAACAAATGCTGTTTTTTTTATCATTCTTAAAATTTTTTTAACATGTCTTTCTATATTCACTTCATCAGAGTTCACTGCATCAAATTTGATATGCATGGGAATCGTGACTACATAGGCTGGTTTGCCTTTATAGGCAAAACATGTTCCTTGAATAATAATTGATAAAAGCAGAAAGAGTTGTTTTGAAAGATTAAGTTTCATGTAGTTTTTCACTGTAGAGATTATATTAAGATTATTTATCAAGGAATTAAACTTCTATTTTAATACAATAATAATAAAAAAGAAGAAGAGCTCGCCAAGATAGGTTATCAGCATTATTTTGGGAGATTCACTGACTTTTATAAAGAAGGAAAGACATGATACATAAATTAGTGATTATTGGATCGGGACCGGCTGGTCTGACCGCAGGCATTTATGCAGGACGAGCTGGTCTTGAGCCATTGATTATTGAAGGGCCTCTTCCTGGTGGGCAATTAATGTTGACCACAAAGGTTGAAAACTGGCCAAGTTACGAAAGTGTGGATGGCATACACTTAATGAAGAGTATGCGTTCACAGGCCGAAAAGTGTGGTTCAAAATTTATGTCAGGATCAGTCAAGTCGGTCGACTTTTCTGGCCGTCCTCTAAAAATAATGGTTGGCAATCAAATGATTGAAGCATTGTCCATCATTATTGCTACGGGATCTTCCAATAAACGGCTTGGTGTGCCAGGAGAAGACCAGTATTTTGGCCGTGGAATTTCCGTGTGCGCTACCTGCGATGCCCCATTTTTTAGAAATAAAAATGTGGTAGTTATTGGGGGTGGCAACACAGCTATGACCGAGGCTGAGCATTTACTTAATTTTGTAAAAAGTCTGACGATTATTCAAAACACCGCCACAATGACGGCCAATGATCCAATTAAATATAAAGTTATTGGGCATGAAAAAGTTACCTGCATCTTCAATTCAACGGTAACGGGCTTTGAGGGGGATGGTCAATCGGTTAATAGTTTGACCATCAAAAATCTGCTAACGGGCCAAGAAGACAAAAAAATGATTGAAGGTGCCTTTGTGTCAATTGGTATGAATCCTAATTCAACTCCTTTCAAGGGGCACATTGAACTCGACAACTGGGGTTACATTGTAGCAAAGCCGCGCTATGCGACCAATGTTCCAGGAGTTTTTTATGCGGGAGATGTCTCCGATTTTCGGTATCGTCAGGCTGTGACGGCAGCAGGAGAAGGGTGTGCCGCAGCTCTTGAAGTTCAGTGGTACCTGGCGACACTCTAAAAACAATCTTTCTTTTCAGCGAATTGCCCCCCTTGCTACTATGACCTTATGGGGTTATAGGCTGGGGGGCTTTTTTATGCGCACTTTTACAATAACAGTCTTCTGTTTTTTTGTGCTAACAACTTCACTAAACGCAGGATGGTGTTGCTTTGCTTTTTTTCATTTGAATCGTGTTACCACAAGCATGGTTCTTGCTGATATCATTGAATCACATGTTATAAAATCTCGAGATGATGATGGTAAAGATATTTATATTATTGATCTTAATCATATCGGGACGAATTTAATAGGGACACTTCTTGAAGAAATTGATGTTTTTTATTTCGAAAACCATGAGCAAGTAAGAGAGCTTAAGTCTCAGGGAAATTTTATGCGTCAAATTCCAGATGAAATGTTGAAATTTACTCATGTAATAGCGCTTGATTTTCAAAACAATCTTATTAAGTCTATTCCTACTAAATTGGGAACTAAGTTAAGAGATTTGCAGAGCATTAATCTTTCACGAAATAGGATTACAGATATTCCAGGTGGTTTTTTTGAGGGTCTGACGAATTTAAGATTTTTATATTTATCTGAAAATCGAATAAAACACATCCCTTCAAAAATACAGCATCTGCTTGCGCTTGAAGTGCTATTTCTAGACCATAATTGGCTTGAGGACGTTCCTTCTGTAATAGGATTGATTTCAAATTTGAGAGGGTTAAGACTTGATCATAACTCATTGACGGCTTTGCCTGAACAGTTTGGGCAATTGTATCGTTTAAGAGATTTGCATCTGGAGCATAATGAGTTGACTACTTTGCCTCTCGGAATGAGTGGGCTTCGTAGGCTTAAGGCATTATATCTTTCAGAAAATTCATTCGAATTGATACCTAGGGTTTTAGGGGCACTTGAGGGATTAGTTCTTCTCGATTTGAGTCGAAATCGAATACGGATTGTTGATCACTTACAAAATTTATCGCAATTGGAGGTATTGTGCCTTGAGGAGAATCCACTCGATGGAATTAATGGCTGTATTTCAGATAAGCCAGGACTTGAGGTGATTGTTTCGGCTTATCATGTAGCTAAGCTTTTGACACCCAAGCGATTACGTGAGATGACAAGTCCTTCTGATGCTGTCAGTGCGGCAGGAGTATTAGATTCTCCACTTGCACGGTTTCGTCGTAAGCAGGGGTATCATGTAGATGAGATGGGACACACAAGTCGGCCTGGCACTCCAACTCATCCAGATATGCCAGTACGCTCTCCAAAGTCTCGATATATTGATGGAGTCTTACCAGGGGCAACCCTTCCTTTTGGCGGGCCAGATACTCCACGGTCAGGATATGGCACTCCCAAGAGAAAAAGTGGAAAGCGGCCTGCATGTTTGGAGACCGTTACTCCGCGATAGGTATTAATGTGAAAACAAAAAAAATACCCCGCTGAATTCAACGGGGTATTTTTTGAAATAATTTAAGGAGTTAATGGTTTTAGTATGTTGCGAGCAACAAGGCCAAAACTGACATTAATTTGATCAAGATGTTCAATGATGGGCCAGATGTATCTTTAAATGGGTCGCCAATGGTGTCACCAACAACTGCAGATTTATGAGCATCGGAACCTTTTCCACCCATGTGTCCAGCTTCGATGTATTTTTTAGCATTATCCCAACATCCGCCACTGTTCGTCATGAACAAGGCAAGTGGCACACCAACAATGGTCGCACCTACCAAGAATCCACCAAGAACATAATTGCCATGCAATCCAAATGCAAATTTAACAAAGATTGGAGCGATGATGGTCAAAGCACCAGGAAGCAACATTTCTTGTAATGCTGCAGTGGTACTGATTTCAATACAACGATTATAATTAGGTTGTGCAGTTCCTTCCATCAATCCTGGAATTTCACGGAATTGTTTACGAACTTCTTGAACCATTTTCCAAGCGGCAGATCCAACTGAACGCATAGTAAATGCAGAAAGCATGAAGGGCATTGAGCCGCCAATGAACATTCCAGCAATAACATATGGATCAACTAAGTTAAGCGCATCAAGTTTGGCTGCTTGGCAAAATGCAGCAAATGTTGCAAGAGCAGCAAGCGCGGCTGAGCCAATAGCAAACCCTTTTCCAAGCGCCGCAGTCATGTTACCAAGAGAATCAAGTTTATCGGTAATTTTGCGAACCTCTGGTCCAAATCCTGCCATTTCAGAGATACCACCAGCATTGTCTGCAATGGGGCCGTAAGCATCAACTGACATGGTGATACCAACCGTTGCAAGCATAGAAACTGCTGCAATGGCTACACCAAAAAGGCCACCAAAATATTGGAATGATGCAAACACGATGGCCGCAATTGACCAGAGTGGAACGACAACTGATTCAAACCCAAGTGAAAGGCCATAAATAACGTTGGTTGCAGCACCAGATGATGATGCGTGTGCCAATTTTTCGATGGGCGATCCGTTGGTGTAATGCTCAGTAATTTGACCAATGATGAATCCAGTTGCGGCACCAAGAACAACTGAGCCGAAAAGGTTGATGTCAATTTCTGCGTATTGAATGTACTTAAATGCACCTGCAAGGAAGGCGATGAGTGCAACATAGGTTGAATAGTGTAACAATTTACCAGGAGCTGCACGCATGAAAAACACAGCAACAAACCCGATAACAGAAGCAAAAAGACCAATTGCTGAAAGAACCAAAGGAAGTCCAGCAAGAGTCAAATTGTCAGGAAAAAATTCAACGGCCAAAACCATGCTTGCAACAATTGAGGCTACACATGATTCAAAAATGTCTGCGCCCATACCGGCAGTATCGCCAACGCAGTCACCCACGTTATCAGCAATAACGGCAGGATTGCGTGGATCGTCTTCTGGGATTCCAGCTTCAACTTTTCCAACAAGGTCAGCGCCAACGTCAGCAGCTTTGGTGAAAATTCCACCACCAACACGAGCAAACAATGCTATTGAGCTTGCGCCAATTGCAAAGCAGGTGAGGATGCGTTCAAATTGATCGTGTCCGTAAAATACAAAAAACAATGAACCAAGACACAAAAGAACGAGTGTTGCAACAACAAAGCCCATGACTGATCCACCAACAAGGGCGGCCAAAAAGGCTGAGCGTTCGCCTTGATCACGAGCGGCTAGAGTTGTTTTGAGATTTGCACGCGTTGCAGCATGCATGCCAACAAATCCAGCAAACATGGATGACAATGCACCAATTGCATAAGCTAATGATGCTTGCCATGATGCTGTGAAGAAAAGAATGCCTGAAACAAACATGATAACAAGTGCAAGGATAGAATATTCTTTGTGTAAAAAGGTCATTGCACCATTACGAATGAGTGACGCAATATTTTCAGCTTTTGCATCATGCCCAGTTTTTTGAGCAAGTGACCATAATGATACTAAGACCGTACAAATCCCCGCGAATGAGGCAACAAGAAACAATAACAAATGGCTGTTAATATCCATCCAACAATCTCCAAAAAAACATGTGACAATAATTATCCCTAAATAAGTGAAAACTAAGTTTAAAATTTAGTAACTCTTTTGTAAAGCCAAAATGCCACTTTATAGTATCCAATCAGTAATATTTTGCAGATCACTCATCGGTATTTTTTGATCACCAATGATTTGGTATTCTTCAGCCCCCTTTCCTAGAATGGCAATAATGTCACCAGGTTTTGAAGTTGCAATTGCTGATTCAATCGCTTGTTTGCGATCAGGATCTATCATAATATTTCCGAAAAAAGTTGGTGGGATTCCAGCCTTGATTTGGTTAATAATTTCATGGGGATTTTCTGATCGTGGATTGTCACTGGTTAGAACAATAGTATTGGCGTATTCAGCTGTAATGGTGCCCATCTGAGGGCGTTTTGTGTTATCACGATCTCCGCCAGCCCCAAAAATAACGGTTAAATTGTTGGTCAATGGTTTTAATGTCGACAATGTTGCGTGCATTCCGCCGGGATTGTGAGCATAGTCAATGCATGCAAAAGCTCCAGTTTTTAGTTTATAAAGGTTCATACGTCCAGGGACGGGATTGAATGATTGCAGTGCTTGATGGATTATGTGATTTTCAATATTCAAATTTTGGGCGATTAAAATAGCCATGGCCATATTCGAACCATTGAAGTTGCCAATAAGGGGTGAGGTGTAAGTTTGGTCTGCAAGTGTACAGGAGGTACCATTCAAGGTTGTGGTGATGTTAATATGGTCATGATTAAAAGGTATAAGTTGATTGCTACACAGTTGCGCGAATTTTCCTCCCCAAGAGTCTGAAGTATTTACCACAGCCTTGCTCAATGGCTTGAGTTGACTGATTAATTGGACTTTGGCTGTGAAATAATTTTCCATTGATGGGTAATAATCAAGATGATCTTGGGTCAGGTTAGTAAATCCAATGGCATCAAAATGTATTGCCCCGACCCGGTTTTGACTCAGTCCGTGTGCAGAAACTTCCATAATGACATGGGTAACGCCTGCATCAACAGCGCACTTTAAAAAGTTTTGCAAAAAATCAGCCGATGGCGTGGTCAGGGTGCTGGGCGTGACGGCGTTGTTAATGTGATATTCAAGTGATCCGATTAGAGCAGTTTTCTGGCCAGCTATGCGTAAAATGTGATCAATGAGCCAGGTGGTGGTTGTCTTGCCATTAGTTCCTGTAATTCCAATCATCGTGAGTTTGTTGGCTGGCCAGTCGGCTGCTTGGGCCGAAAGTTTTGCAAGTTCACGCTGTGGATCTTCGGTTGAGACAAAAAGAGTTTGGCAATTTGGGCATTGCAGTCCTTCAGGGTGGCTTTTCCAAATAGTTGATTTTGTCGAGCAGGGGCAGCCAATATCTTGAAGTTCTGTGGCCGTTTTAGAGCATACTATTTTGGTAGCTCCCTGGGTGATGGCTTGTAAAACATACAAAAAACCATCTTTTTTTTCTCCTTGTATCGCAACAAAAGTTCCATTTTTTTGGACATAATTGGTGTTGCAGGCCACAGGAAGGAGGTTTTTCATAGGGTTTTCCATTAATTTATTGCTTTTGAAAGAGGCAGAGCGATATCTTGATATTGTGTCATTGTAATTTTATTTCACATAATGATCGGCCAAGGGGGAATAATGAGTGCATTTAATCGTACCAAAGCTATGGGATTAGCACTATTATTGGTGTTTGGATCTATATGTGAATCTACTGATTCTTATGATGCAGCAATGGCTGATACAACTATGATTGATAATTCTGATCAACAGTATTCTGATGTAACCATGGAAGATTCTTCTGTTTCGCAGCCATCAGTTGATTATTCAGCTTCAGTTCCATCAAGAAAGCGTAGCTTGGCTCAATCTGATAGTTATTCAGTTCCTGTTTCGCCAAAGAAACGTATTTTCCCCCGAAATCAGGATGTCACCAGCTCTTTTGGTAGAAAAAATTTTAATTCAGTGATGAGTCAATTAAGAAACACTGTGGCAACTCCTGAATATTTGGACGGATTGTTAGGTGAATTTTTTCGTAGAATTAATACGATTGGTTCAGCCTATAATCAAAATGATCCAGATAGTCAGAGTAAGGCATTGAGTGATTGTAAGGATATTGTAAATGACCTAGTTGATAGTATTCATCGTGCTGTGGTAAGGGGTTCTGGGTACAATCAAACAGTAAAAGAGGGATTGTTTAAACTGGTGTTATCTCTTCCTACTGAATGGGCAGCGTATTTACAACAAAGTAATGAATTGTTTGCAAAGGTGGTTGATCTTCAAGAACTTGCAAACAATAGTATATTTAATTTATTGCCACCGGGAAAATATCAACGAGCGATGATGAATATGGGTGGTGGACAAATAAGTGATACCTTAATGGCTCCTGTAAGTCTAAACCAACCAAGTCAGCCAGATATGCCTACCGGAGAAGATTTCAATCAAGTAGCGCCAGTGAGTACAATACAAGAAATGCCTCGCAAGGCACGGCAACAAGTTGTGCAGTCACAGCCTCAAAGTGTTCAGTCAGATATTACACCTTCTGTTGACCAATCAGTTTCGTTCGATCAAGCAATTGTGCCTATTGTTCAGCCCGCTGTACAAGTAGCTCCAAGTAGATCTGCGAGCAATGTATTATTAGATACGAGGGCATTTGACAATATTAATCTTAAGTTGCGGTTGATTAAATTAACAAGTGGGACAAAAGATGGTGATATACAGTCAGTTGCACAAGATTTGAAAAATATGGTGATAAGTTATCAGGCGACAGAAAATGTTGATCCCATAATTGCTACGCAACTCATGGCAGCTGCAAAAACTATGATTGATAAAATGTCATGGGGGATTGTGGATATATTGTGGAAAAAAGCATCATATGTGGCTGTTGCCCAGACCTTGAATGCTTTGAGAAATAGTCCACTTTTCTACAGCAGTCTTTCTGATGCAGAAAAAATGACCATCACCGGTTCCCTCAAAATAGCGGAAGACAAAGGGAATGTTTCTGTAGCCACTCACAGAGCATGGATTACGAATATTGCTGTTCAGATTAATAATGAGATTAACAACGATGTCTCATGTAAGGGAACTTATAGAGATGGGCTTGTTGCATTGACGAATCAATTTACACAATTTAATTCAGACCTTATCGATCCAGAGTTTTTTGATCAAGTCGTAAAATTGATTCAGCAAGCAAAAGAGCGGATGGCGTGGACTATTTTCAATCCAGTTGGATGGAAAGAGCCTTATTTGTACATAGCATTATCAGCACTTTTCAAGGCGATTGAGAAATATGGAGACTTTTTGAATAAGTTAACAACACCTGGTCTACCAATTGATCAAAATTTTGTTAAAACATATGGAATGAAGGCAGAAGCAAAGGCTCTTAAACCATAGCCCAAGAACTTCGGCCCCATCCGCATAATTGATTTTACTTTTGACGTCCAACAGGTAGTGGGTTGGCAAGGCTGTTGCCTGTGCGCCACCAACGTAATTTTTTGGTCCAAAAATCAATAGGATGTTTGAGCAATTCAAAGGGCCAAGCAAATTCTTCGGTGTCGATTGAATAAACGATAAAGCTTGCGCGTCCTTTGATGAGTGAGCGATCTAACATCCCCCAGGCTCGACTGTCTCCGCTGTTGCGGCGATTGTCACCCATGACCCAATATTTATCTTTGGGGAGTGTGATCGAAACAAAGCTGTCTTCCGGTCGGTAATCATCAGGATAGGTCAAAATAGGCTTTCCTGTGAGGGGATTTTTGACAACCTCGTATTCATACAAATTATAAAAATCTTGTTGATCAATAGGCTTACTTGGATCAAAGGTGTAATTAACACGCTTAGTTTCTTTTTTCAAAATCCAACCAAGCAAAGGAATAATGGGGTTGCGTAAAAAACCGGTTGTTTTACGCGCATGAATTAAAGGCAGCGGATTTTTGTAAAATTCATCGAGCTTTTGGCCGTTGAGGTAAATTACAGGCTTGCCTTCTTCAATGCGGCCTTCAACTGTATCACCAGGAATGCCAATTACGCGTTTGACCCAGCACGTTGGGCCTTCTTTCAGTCCCAGCATAGGAATAGGAAATCCAACATATTTTTGCCAAAAATAACTGATCGTATTTTTGGGAGCATAATTAAATTTTGGTGGATCGAAAATAACCAAATCACCACGTTTGATTTCATCAAGATAGTAGGCCATTTTATTGCCCCACAAATGGTCTCCCACCAAAATATTATACTTTGCAGGACCTTCAGCCGATCCGGTTGGAACATAATATAGTGTGAATAAAAATGTGCGGATGAAAATAGCGAGAGATCCGACAATGAGAATGGTTTCGAGCCATTGGCGCCAAAGAGGCTTGGTCAGTTCATGAATTTCTTTATAAATTGTGCGGGCGCGGTCAAATTGTTCAGCAGCAAATTTTTCATTAAGAGCACTTGGATCTTTGGCAAGTTCTTGATCAAGGGTCACTATAATGCTCTTCAGTTCATTAAGTAATGCACGCAATTCTCGGGCATCAGAAACGTATTCTTCATTCAGCCACTGGTCAGCAGTTTGATTGAAGAAACTAAGCCGTTGTCGGTATTTGGCTGAAAATTCTTTGAACTGCAGTCTGATTTTTTCCATGATTTTCCAATTCTATTATTGTGCGGTTTGAACTTTGAGCCATAGGTCTGAAATGTAACGGAGTCCAATTTCGTTGTGAAATGGATGCAGTTGAGAAAAGAGTGAGTCTTTGGGAATCAATGATTTTTCAGGTGGAGCTTGTTTTTCAATTTCATGAAGTGCGTGTTTATTTGAAGGGAAATAGCCACACTTGCCATATGCATCTAGTAAAACTTTTTCGGAAAGAATGTAGTCAATAAGTTTGTGCGCAGCTACTGATTTTTTTGAACCTTTTGGAATGACCAAATTTTCAACACTGATGAGAGTGCCTTCTTTGGGTACAATAAATCCAAAATTATCATTAGTTTTGATCAATTCAGCCATGCTGCCACTTTGAATAACAATCAATGGGACAATGCCGCTTGCAATAAAGTATTTGTTCAAGCTTTCTTGGATATAACTTTCAGTCCAGGTTTCTTGTTTAATGAGTAAATTTTTAATTTCCACAAGCCGCTTTGGTGTAAAGTTGCGAGCCTCTTTGTAGAGATACAGGCTGGAGAGTAAAATCAATTC
>JAHFBP010000006.1 GCA_023249975.1 bacterium | reverse complement strand
GCATGATTTCACGAGCAACAATTGATACAATGCGCTCACATGCATGACCGTCACCATACACATCTAACCGTTTGTTTGTTTTTTCCAGACCTGCATAGCGGCACAGCGCATGATCTAATTTAACTTCATCATTGCCAACTAAAATGGTCATTCCTGCCCACACAGCTTCTTGTCGCTCTGTTACTTCGCGTAAACAAACAACTGGAACGCCCAAACTGACAGCTTCTTCCTGAATGCCGCCAGAATCGGTAACAACAAAATTAATGTGATCCAAAATGAAAATCATATCTTGATATTCAATAGGCCCCAACAACATTACTTGATGTGCTATTGAAGCATTAAGTTCACCGGTTTTGTCCAAAAATCCTGATTCAATCAAAGCTTCTCGAACTTTGGGGTTGGGATGAGTTGTGTAAATACAGCCAATATCAGGATTGTTGAGCAAGAATTTTTTGAGCGTTGTGAAAATGCGAATTAAGGGATCGCCAAATGACTCCCGCCGATGTGCGGTAAGCAAAAATGTTTTTTTAAAATTTTTTTTTAGGGTACTTATTTTCTGTACAACCTCATCGCCAATTTTTAACTGGCCATCATCAATGCGCTTTTTAATCTGAAACAATGCATCAACCACAGTGTTTCCTGTGCAGAAAATTGCAGTTCGCTCAACACCTTCATTCAATAAATTTTTGACGGCCAAAGGAGTGGGTGCAAAATGATACGTTGCCAGAACACCGGTGAACCGACGATTGATCTCTTCTGGAAATGGCGCCCATTTGTTGCCGGTCCGCAAACCTGCTTCCACATGCGCAAGGGGAATGTTTTTGTAAAATGCGGCCAGACTAGCCACCATGGTGGTTGTGGTGTCACCGTGCACGAAGACAAGTGATGGATTGGTGTCCTCCAAAACATCTTTCATGCGCGACAAAACTGCCGTGGTGATATGGAATAAATCCTGCCCAGGCTTCATAACATCAAGCGAAATATCAGGAACAATTTCGAATAAATCTAAAACTTGTTGTAATAACTCACGGTGCTGAAAAGTTGCACACAGACGAACATCGTATCCCGCATTACCTAGTGCCTGAATTACGGGAATAAGCTTGATTGCCTCGGGGCGTGTCCCGATAACAAAAAGGATAGGGCCGTTGCCAATTGTATTCAAGGACACCCGTGTCATGAAAAAGCCCTACTTATTCACATCCAGTTGTGATGGTCAAAATAACATGACACACGTGGAGGTACAAGTAGGGCTTTTTAAAATTACATTTTAGAGATTGTAGTACTCAGAATATGGATTGGCCGCAGCCTCTCTTCGCTTACGCTCTTCTTCTTCTTTTTTCTTCTTTTCTTCTTCTTCTTTTTTCTTGCGAGCCTCTTCTTTTTCACGTTCCATTTGCATCATTAAAGCATTGGCTTCTTTGGCTCGTTGTGCAGCCAAAGCCTTTTCGCGTGCTGCAATTTGTGCATCTAATGGATGTTGCAAAAATACCGGTGCAACTGGTTTAGGTTGAACAGGGGCCACAGGAGCAGAAGGCTGTACCTCATAAACCGGTGGATATATATTTTGATATCCCGATTGTTGTGCTGGAGCTTGTGGAGCGGAAGGCTGCGCAACATAAACTGCTGGCGCAGATGGCTTTGGCATTTGTTGTCGCAAGCGATCCAATTCTTGTTGTTTTCGTTCAAACTCTCTCAGTGCATCACATTGTGCCTGATATTCACGCTGTGCCACTTCTCGCTTTAATCGGTCAGCTTGAGCACTCAAGCGTGCAACTTCTTGTTCAGCCTGACGCTTTTTGCGCTCAAGTTCTTGTCGTTCTCGCACAGCGGCCTGATGGGCCTCGTGCTGGGCATTGGCGGTGGCAATATCTATTACAAATGATACAGCAGCTTCTCGTTCGCGACGCTCACGTTCACTTTTTTCTGCAGCCAAGCGGTTGCGCAATTCATTTTCATAGCGCACTCGTGCGTCATCATCACGCTTTTGTTGTTCTTGTCGACCATACCTATTTGATGAAGTTAGTAATTTATGAAATTGACTGTTTTGGCGTAATGCCGTTGCAAGTCGTTCACGCACATCGCGCATCGTGTGAGTAAAATGCCGACTCGCTCGTGATGTTGTGGCAATATCTTTGTCCATTGCATCAAGAGATAACTGCATATTTTTCACCAAAGAATCAAGTTCCTCAGCGCATGCTATTAAGGGGTATTTGCATCGAGAAAACATATTCTCAGCTTGAGAAATGATACCTTCAAACCTGAACGTGAACGTAAGTCCCTGCATTGAATCAGTATCTCGTGCCAATATCGCAACCCGTGCTGATTCAAAATCACTCATGATTTTATGATATTTTGAGATAACAAATTCTTCGCGTTCTGTTTGATATTGATCTGAATTGATCAAAAGATCATAAAGCCGCTCAACTTCAAAAACCGCGCGTTCAATATTTTCACGTAAAATTTTTGCGGTATCGCGATAATATATTTCATTTTTTTTGGTTGCCCATGATTCAAGATCATTTCCCAAAGCCATGGTCGCTCGAATTGTTTTTACATACAAATTCAATTCTTTTTCAACGGATACAAGCGGCGATTTGGCATTATTCACTGATCCAAGTCTTCTGAGTGCATCCAATTGGGCTGATCCAGAAGATGAATGAGCAATTTCAATAAAACGTGACTTAAGTGCTGCATCGGTTTCTTTTTGTAATCGAGCAAGCTCTTTTTCGGCTGAATAACTATTAAAAACCCAGTGTGAAAGCATGCCACTCAAAACAGTAGATCCCGCAACAAATGCTGGCACAAAGAAATCATTGAAGCTTTTTTTGGTTTGAGATACACAGCCACTTGTTACCAATCCAGCTGCGGCGGCACAAAGCGCTGATCTAAACCTAACTTGCCCTTTGGTCAAAAAAGTTCTTCCTGCATTCACAGGAGCACTAAATCCTACAAGGGTCAAAACGGCAAAGGTAATCTTTAAACTTAATTTTTTATGCAAACTCATGGGCACTTCCTCTTTTTTACTTACCACTTAAAACATTATCAAACTTAACGACTTCACGCTGTGGCAATCCAAGAAGCTCGCAAACTTCATGGGCTGTCATGGTTTCACGCTCACAAAGAGCTTGTGCAAAGATGTGCAACTTGTCTTCATTCTGACGCAATAACGTTTCAGCTTTATTGTAGCAATCCTGAACAATCTTGCTCACTTCTTTGTTAACTTCATCTGTATCTTTATTTTTACCATCAAAATAAATTGGTCCGAGTGTTGACATGCCAAGCTCACAGACCATTTTCCGTGCAGTAGAATTTGCCTTCATGAGATCATTCGAAACACCAGTCGTTTGCATGTTCAAACCAATTTTTTCACCCAGCAATCCACCAAGGCAGATCATAATATAGGCTTCCATTTCTGACTTTTTCATGCAATACCGATCAGTTTCTGGCAATGACCACGATATTCCAAGCGTCCAACCACGAGGAAGTACGGTAACTTTGTAAAATGGATCAGTTTCTGGAAGCAGAATATTGAGTAATGCGTGACCCGCTTCATGATACGCCGTTTCTCTTTTTACTTTTTCTGAAACAACTGCCAATCCTTTTTGCCCAACAAGAACCGTGTCACGCGCTTCTTCAATATCAATCGACTCAACGGCAATGGCTCCACGTCGTGTTGCACGTGAGGCAGCTAAATTCACCAAGTTTTCAAGGCTTGCTGCACTAAAACCCTGTGTGCCACGAGCAAGCATATCAATATCAACACAAAGGCTCTTTTTAACTTTGCCAAAATAAAGTTCCAAAATCTTTTTGCGATCGGCAACATCAGGATACGAAACCTCTAATTTTTCATCAAAACGTCCAGGTCTGAGCAATGCTTTGTCGAGTAATGAAGGAAAATTAGTCGCCGCCAAAACAATCACGGGGCTGTGTTGATCTTTGGCAAAGCCATCCATCTCAACCAGCAATTGATTAAGCGTTCGCTCATATTCACGCGAGCCACCAGACGAATTTGAGTCCATACGACTGCGACCAATAGCATCAATCTCATCAATAAAAATCACACACGGAGCATTGGTTCGCGCTTGCTTGAATAATTCACGAACGCGCTGTGCACCAACTCCAACATATGTTTGTACAAATTCTGATCCACTAACACTAATAAACGAACACCCCGCTTCACCTACCACTGCACGAGCGAGCAATGTTTTTCCATTTCCTGGATCACCAGAAAGCAAAATTCCCGTTGGGACTCGCGCTCCCAATCTCGTACTTTTTTCTGGATTTTTCAAAAACTCAATCGCTGATCGTAAATTTTCTTTGATATCGTGTAAACCAGCAACATCATCAAACGTTGTTTTGATCGTACCAGGCAAGAGCACTTTTGTTTTTTCATTATCAATTCCTAGATGAGATCGTGAATCCTCAACAGGAGGCGATGAATAGTCACGCACACGGGCAAAATCCAATATATTACGCTTGGTAACTTCGATCGGAATGCCACACTCAATAATTGAACGTGCCTGGCGGGATAAAATCGTACGAATTGCATATTCCAAAAAGGCTCGGCCTTCTTCAATAACCAGTGACTTTTCAATGAGCGGCTCAATAATATCTTGGTTGAATATCAACTCGAGCCCTTTGCCCTCAAGCCCTAATTGTGTAATTAAACACGGTACCATTTTTTCAAGAACAAGGTGAGTGCGTTCTTCTCGGGTATAGGCAGGAACATTAACGATGTATACATGATTGCGCATTTTGGCGGGAATTTCATCAGCGCTTTCTGCCGTCACCACCCAAAAAACATGTGACAAATTTATAGAAGTCCCCATAACCTCATCCCAGAAATTGGCATTGCGCGTATAATCAAGCGAAAGCTCAAGAGTCCTTACAAATCCAGGATCGAATGGAGCTTTGATCCGTGAAATATTTTTCAAACAAATCATCGGATTTCTTGCGTCAACTTTTGTAAGCAAGCGACTCCAAAAGCCTGAATTAAACATTTGATCTTTAAGCTGAAAAAGCAACGACTCACTGCTGACAACCAATTCACTCAGGTCAAGGCCACGCGCCAAAGAATGTACAAATGACATCTTGCCTGACATATGAGGACCAACAAGACATAAAACTCTTTTTCCTCGTGAATCACCTTTTTTTTCAGCAGAAAGTTGCCCTGCTACATAATCAAGAAGGCGTTCTTTAATCTCATTTCGCCCAAAAATATTTTCGTCCAAAGAATTTTTGAGTTTTTGAAGATTTAATTCATCGTCAACTTTCAATTCACGATTCCAAGGGTGTGATTCAACCGCTTGCATAAATTCAGCAAGTCGATCCGTAGAAATTGCAGAAAATAAAGTACTTCTTTTTTTTAAGTCTATTTTTTGATCATCCCGAAGAGGTAATGCATCAATGCGTTTATGTGCATTTTCTAGAGCTTTTTTGTTTTTATATACAACACTTGCCCCATAACTCAGAATGCTCAAAGTTGTAATGTTCACGGCTAACAAACTTGCACTCGCCGTGGTCGAAAGTGAAGGAATTCCAGCTGGCTTAACCGCAACCGGTAGCACAAAAAGTGCCATTAACAAGATTTTTTTCATCCAAAGCTCCATTTTTTTAAACTTTTTACCATATAAAATGAAAAAGACCCCCATATTTGAGGGCCTTTTAAGAGTACCTGACCCGGTACAGTTAGGCAAATTGCATCAACAAACAGCTGGTTTTTAGGGTTTAACACACCCAATTTTAAACTGGCTGGCCAAAGTTCTGCTAAGAAATACGTAAAATTTTGTAAAACTAATCTATTACAACCCCCAGGCGATCACCTGTGTTTATAGACGAAAGTCGAAACCTTGGAACTGTGGCATTCAATGAGGCACCCAATGAATTCACTTGCTCATCAGTAAGACTCATTGCATCAATATTACTAAAAACTATCTGTCCCATTTCAGGATTATTTCCTTGAGCCAGGGCATCCACAATTGCTCGCGCACCCTCATAGCCAATATTATTTCCCAGTGCAAGTACCCTCAAATGAGGCTTATTGCTCAGAGCCGCTGCAATAATCATTGCCCCTTCAATACCTATATTTCCACCAAACGCGAGCTGCGCCAAACTACTGCTTGCCCCCAACGCCGTCACCACCGCACGCACTTCCTCATCTCCAATCCTCAGCCCCGAAAGACCACATCCTTTTACATGCCTCATTTGCGCTAAAAAATTTATCATTAACTGTGTGCCCACCCCGCTAATATTATCACCACCGAAAGCTAATTCTTCAAGATCAACCCTTTGGCCCAAGGCGCGTACTATTGCATCTACCCCATCATCACCAATTCCAGGCCCTACCAAAACTAATTCTTTAAGATGAGGCATTTCACTCAAAACACCTGCAATAGCACGCAACTCGCTATCGCTCATTTGATTACTCACAATATTAAGTGCTTCCAAATTAACCCTTTGACCTAAAGCATCTATAAGAGGCTGCATTTCTTCAGGATTAATTTCACAGCCCACAAGGACCAATTTTTTGAGATTGACCATCTGACTCAATGCTTCTGCAAAAAATGGTTCTGTAATATTTTCTTTCTCACTCAGAAAAATTTTCACTCGATACAATAGCCGAGATGGAAAGTCACGTAATTCTCCTATACTGTTAATTACAAGAGCAAAATAACCAACACGCACATCTAAATTTGGACGGGCATAATTTGCAAAAACTTGATCAAGAGCCTGGCTGTTGTCTCGAAGCTCAAAATGTTGTAATGCAGGAACACGATCCAGGGCATTTAAAATCGCAATGGCCCCTTCCTGCTCAATGGCATTATTTATCAAGTCCAAGAGTTCTAGATTCGGCAAATATTCTAAGGCACCTGCAAGAGCCCGCGCCTGGTTATCATCAATATTATTACTGCGAAGATCAAGAGTTCTTAAATTGCGATTATTACCTTGACGTAAAACATCAATTATTGACAAAACCCCTGAAGGGCTACCGTTTACTACAAGCGCATCCAAAGATGTCATTTGACCCAATACAGCAGACAATAGGGTAAGTTCCCCTTCAATAATACCAAAAAGCTTCACTGCACGCACTCTATACAATACCGCTTCAGGTAACACGATTAATGCAGGGAAGCTATGAATATGAATATCTGCACCCCCCTCTGCTTGCAGGGATAAAATACCTCGATTAACATATGACGCAAAAACTTGATTAAGAGCCTCGGTATTATTTCCAAGACGAAGAGATCGCAAGCTCGGTGCCTGATTCATTGCATTTAAAATGGCAATGGCGCCGTCCTCTCCAATCCAATTATTTTCTAGCACCAATGATTCTAAGTGTGGTAAATGCACAAATGCATCTGCAATTGCTCGCGCCCCATTATTATTAATCTGATTTCGACTGAGATCAATCTCTCTTAAATTACGATTATTACCTTCACGTAAAACAGGCAAAACCAAGTGCTCTAAGTCTCCGCCTATAAACCAATTAGAATCTGTATCTGTTGTTAATTTGAGTGTTTTTAAATTTGTCATTCGCGATAAAGTCATTGCTATATCGATTACCTCAGATCCACGAATTCCCCGCAAATCCAAACTTTCAACACGATACAATGATCGTGATGAAAGATCACGCAGTTGATTTAAGCTATTAATATGAATTGGCTCATAAGTCCCTCTGAGTCGATTCCATTCTTCACGCGCTACCTCACCAACACGATTCAACCCCCTTTGAGTTGCCTCACCAACACGATTCAAGCCGCGACGAAGCAGCCCAGGGCGAAGATCACGTGGACGTACTTGCACTAGAATTTCTTGAGGAATCTCAGTTCTGCACATCGGACAAGTACTCTTGTGCCGAGCATAAACATCTGCTTCATTAAGCCATGTACGCAAGCACGCATCATGCAGATCTACCTGATGCCCACAAGGCAACGCAAAACGACATGCATTTTCTGGAGTTATTGGATCTGAACAAATAATACAATCCTTGGCCTCTTGGATACTTCCTTGAACTTCTTGAGCCAATGGAGCTTCTTCTGGAGTAACGCCCCCGTAAATATCAGTCATGCTTCCCAAGGTATCCCATACTCGATGAGCCATTCCTTGCTGTTCAAGCTGAGGTTCAGCCGACACTGTAGCCTGTTCTTGCTCTTCCTCACGCGCCGCCCGCTCTGCAGCAGCTCGTGCTTTTTGTTGCATATCGGCAATTCGCGCCTGACGCTCAGCCGCGGTCATTATTTGTTCTGTTGTACCCAAATTCAAACGACTTAAAGCTTCTCCCGCACTCGCCTGAACACCTGAAAGTTGTTGAATTTGGAGCATTAACTCATCATCACGATCGGGTTGATGCTGAATTTGTTCCTGTAAGTTTGCAAGCCGATCGGAAACATTTGCCACAAGTGACTCAAGATCACCTCGAGTTAGCTGATCATAATTACCATCTAAAATCGTCATCAGGTCAGCGGTAGAAGTTTCTCGAAAATTCGAAGGTAGCACGGCATGCACACCATTGACCCACATCCCAAAAAGCAGAATGCTTACTATTAAAAGCTTTTTCACAGAAAACCCCCATCCACTGAATATAACCTCATAAACAAACAAGATGGATGTAATCTAGCAAAAACGTTGAAATAATTTCAATCAAGCAATGTACTTGTACGGGAGAGGGCCCAGAGCGGGCCCTGTGAGAATTCAAAAAAAATTTTACGCTATTTTTAAACTGACAGGCCTAAAATCTCATAAGTTCGCTCGGCACTGAGTGTTTCTTCTTTAATCAGCGCTTGAGCAATTTTATGTAATTTATCAATGTGCTCATGCATCAACTGCTTGGCCTCAGCATAACAACTTTCGATAATTTCATTTTTAGCGTGCTTAATGTCTTCTGAATACGCACGACGAGATCGCTCATCGCTAACTGCAATGGAACCAAGCTTGGACATGCCATATTTACAGACCATGTCATCGGCAATTTTTGTTGCCTGCACAAGATCATTGGAAACTCCTGTCGTGGTATGGCCCAAAACCAATTCTTCGGCAATCTTGCCACCCAGCGCCACCATAATTTCACTACGACATTGATCCCCATTCATAGAAGTCACATCGCTCTCTGGCAATGACCAACTGGTACCCAAAGATCTACCTCGCGGCATAATGGTAACTTTTAAGAATGAACTGGTTTTGCGCTTGAGAATTGACTTGAGAATAATGCGAATGAGGGTGTGTCCGCCCTCATGATATGCCGTCTCGCGCTTGCTTTCTTCCGACATCACGGCTGATTTGCGTTCAGGTCCGACCAGAACCGTATCGCGCGCCTGCCAAAAGTCAGTAAGTTCAACCGATGTTGCATGGCGCCGTTTTGCATACAATGCCGCCTGATTGACCAAGTTTTCCAAATCAGCACCGCTAAATCCGGTCGTTCCACGTGCAATTTCTTCCACATTCATGGTGCCAACAATAGTCACGCCCTTGAGGTACTGATTCAATATTTTAACGCGCGCGCCAATGTCGGGTAAACCGACCTCAACTTGCCGATCAAATCGACCTGGCCGCAACAAAGCCTCATCAAGCATGTCAGACCGATTGGTTGCTGCAATGACCACAACCTGGCCCTTTTCTCGACCATTGGCAAAGCCGTCCATTTCGATCAACAGCTGATTAAGTGTTTGGGCATATTCACGATCAGCTGAGCTGTCCATCGCGCCACGACGAGCTCCGATTGCATCAATTTCATCAAAGAAAATAATGCTTGGTGCATGTCGACGTGCTTGAGCAAACACATCGCGAATGCGCTTGGCCCCCACTCCTGCATATTTTTCTACAAACTCTGAACCAGAAACACTAATAAAAGGACATCCCGCCTCGCCGGCAATTGCTTTGGCGAGTAATGTTTTTCCATTTCCAGGAGGCCCATTGAATAAAATTCCGCGATTAATTTTGGCACCCAAATCTTTTCCACAGTTTGTATCCTGTAAAAAGTCGATCAAATCTCGGACGTCATCTTTGGCTTCTTCAAGCCCAGAAACATCACCCAAGCGGACATTCACGCCACCCGGCTCAAGAACACGGCCACCTTTGCGTTTATTGTCGGCAATGATATCACGCCGAGCACTTTCCATGTCGTTAGCCTCAACGCGATTTTTGTGGTAACGCGTTGCTAAAATTGCAGCACGATTAACCATCTGCGCCAATTCGGCCGCACTAAACCCACTCGTTTCTTTGGCAAATCGATCAAGATCAATGGTTGGGTCGCCAATCACTTTTTGCAAATACATCCCAATAATTTGTTTGCGCGCATCCGTTGCGGGATACGGAACCAAAAACACTGAATCAAAGCGTCCAGCTCTCAAAGCAGCTTTATCCAAAACCTCAACATCATTGGTTGCCGCAATAATAATTACAGGGCGCAAGGGATCGGTAGAAAATCCGTCCATTTCAGCAAGAAGCTGATTGAGTGCCTCACGTGAATTTTGCGATGCGGCATCTTCACCTTTGCCGCGATTTCCCGCAATAGAATCAAATTCATCTATGAAAATAATAGCGGGAGATTCTGCGCGCGCCTGAGTGAAAATATTTCTAATGTTTTCTGCCGTTTGCCCCACATATTTACTGGAAAGTTCCGATGCACACAGTGAATGAAAGGTGCAACCGGCCTCACCGGCTAAAGCCTTGGCCAAAAATGTTTTACCGTTTCCGGGCTCTCCACTGAAGAGAATTCCTCGCGGGATTCGAGCCCCAAGGCGCGTGGCTTGTGCTGGATTTTTTAAAAATCCAATAATGTCGCGCAATTCAGTTTTAACATCTTCAAGACCTGCAATATCCGCAAAAGTTATTGCTCCGGTTACCTTGGGCTCTTCTGGTTCTGGTTCAGGAATGAAATTTCTCCCTTGTGGTTGTTGTGGCTTTTGGTTGTGTGGAGGCTCAATATTAATAGGAATTCCATTCACAAAAACGGAAAATTCTTGCATGATACGGCGATGTTGTTCCCAAGGGTCACGATATCTCGCCTGAAGACCTGTTACAGAAAAACTCATGGCCAAAAGCAGCAACCCTTTGCCTGCTGCTTTGAATGACACGGCAGATTTGAAAACCATATCAAAACTCCTTATTCAACAACCCCTTCTTCGGCCGCAATTACATCTTCTCTTGCTTCTTCTTCGGTAACACTATGGCCACCAAAAAATTCCTCTATAATATCTTCAACTTCTTGGACTATTTCTTCAGCTGTAACCAAGATGTCACCCAAAAAGCTTCTGTTTTTGCACTGTACAAGATCAGCTGAAATCAATTCAAGCTCCAAGGAAATTTCAGATTTCAAGCCACCAAACACATCTTGATCGGCAAGCGCCTCTACTCGTGATGCAAAAAGCTGCAATTCTTCTTCAAGTTTATCAAATACTATATTCAACACTTCACGCTCTTTGGCCCCAATATTTTGCATAAGGCCTTTTTCTTCCATCAAAAAAAGCGGTTGCATTGCTTTGCGCTCATTGCGCAATTGCCTAAGCTCAATACATCCTGTTTTGAAAGCTATTTCATGAGAAATTTGTTCACATAATTTTCGTACTGACTCATCGCCACCCTTTG
Source organism: bacterium (assembly GCA_023249975.1). Lineage (GTDB taxonomy): Bacteria > Babelota > Babeliae > Babelales > JAHFBP01. The sequence continues at coordinate 67,545 of JAHFBP010000006.1, read as the reverse complement.
GGGCTATCCGCACAATACGGTCAATTTCCAGCTGCAACGCTTCAAGTTGCTTAAGACTTTGACCTTCAATCTCTTCTTGATCTACCCACTCAACAACATCGCGATACGTAGAATTTTGATTCAAGCGCCCGCCACACAAATGCGCTTTGTGCGCAATGTGTTGAATGTCGTCAATAAGGAGAATTCGTGAAATAGAATCCACAGCCTCTTGTGCCAAATGGGCCAAAACTTCTAGTGACTCACTGGCAATAGCAAAACCTTCTGGGGCTATTTGAGCAAATAAATCGGCATCTTTGAGCGCCAGTTTTCGAGTTTGTTCAACCTCATTCAAGTAATCCATCAAGGTATCGCGTGAACGCTCAAATCCATTGTCATAAACCCATTTTGAATGTGCAAAACCTTCAAGGCCAAAGCCTCGCAAATCTTGATTTTCAACATAAGACTGTCCGCGTCTTTCAAGCTTTTCAACATGTTCTGCCAGCAAGGCATACCCCAAAAAAGCCTTTTTAAGACGAATTTCTTCGCGAACATATTCAAGGTCCGCAACCAAAAGGCGCACAGCCTCTTGCTGATTTTCGCAAACGGTTTGCATGATTGCGTCAAAAAGACCATCCAGCTGTTTTTCAAGCGTATACAACAAAATACCTGTTGATCGTAAGCTTGTGCTGGCAAGAAAATCACTTTTCAAAAAATCATTACATGATTGTGGAATATTCAAACGATTAATAGCTCCACCAAGTTGCTCCAATTCTGACTTAATGCCCTCTAGTTCAACATGTACATCAATCCCTTGAATAACAAAAGGCTTATCGGACTGCAGATACTTAGTCAGTGCCCTCACCAACAAACCTGTAATCACCGACGTTCCAATGCGCGCATAGTGAACTCTTTGAGCATCATTATTCAAAAATGATAAATTGCTATGTTCGTGTGAAACGTTACACAATCCACAATATGACGCCAATCCGGTCGCAATGCCCGCACAAATTGGCATGGCCATTTTGACCAAGGAACACTTTTTTTGATCTCTGCAAACAGCTTTTTGAGGGGATAAACAAAAAAGACTCAACCAGGCACATATAAATATTTTCTTGGTTTTATTCATGGTAACAGCCCCTTCAGAAGTGCTTACAACCCGCCCAATGGACACATTGTTATTGATGCGGAAAGGAGTGTATCGCAGTCTTAAGCTTGGAGCAATACCAACCGAAGCAGAACAACAAAACATAATTGGAAGAATATTGGCTTCTATTTGATTTTTTTCAAGAACATTGATTTCTGATGTCGCAAACATCAAAAATGTACCAAATATGATGCTAGCAGCATCAGAAATCGATATTTTTATGTAAAACAATGGCGCCACCACCAGAAATCATGTATTTTGATGGTAGAGTTATCAGATTTAATAGAAATATGATGGTATGTACAACAGAAATCTCAATTTGCCCCTTGAAGGCATCAGCAGCATTTTCTTATTCGGGCCCCGAGGAACGGGCAAAACCGCGTTTTTAAAAGCCAATATCAAGGATTCTATTTATTTGGACTTGCTCGATTTTACGACCTACAGCACATTGGCTGCCAACCCAAGCCGGCTCGAAACATTCATTCCGCCCAACTACCAAGAATGGGTAATTATTGATGAAGTTCAAAAGATCCCAGCATTACTCAATGAGGTGCACAGGCTCATTGAAAGCAGAAAAACCAAGTTCATTTTAACCGGATCAAGTGCCCGTAAATTACGCAAAGGTGACGTTAATCTTTTGGCAGGCAGAGCTTTAACCTACAAAATGCACCCCTTGATTGCTCAAGAATTGGGTGAGGATTTTAATTTAAGTACGGCTATGCAATTTGGCCTCTTGCCCGCAGCTGTAACTCATTCTGACCCCAAAAAATACTTGGAAAGCTATACACAAACCTACATTCAAGAAGAAATTATCCAGGAGGGTTTGACCCGTAACATTGGCGCATTTACGCGCTTTTTGGAGGTCGCCAGCTTTTCACAGGGCGAAGTGCTCAATACTTCGGAAATTGCGCGTGAGCTAGGCCTGAATCGATTGGTTGTTGCCAATTATTTTGAGATTTTGGAAGACTTGCTGCTCAGTATCAGAATTTCCCCATTTACTCAACGAGCCAAACGCAAGGTTATTGCCCATCAAAAGTTTTATTTCTTTGATGTGGGGGTATTCAAAGCATTGCGCCCCAATGGTCCGCTCGACACCGTATCAGAGTCGGATGGCGCGGGTCTCGAGACACTCTTTTTGCAATCACTACGCGCAGTAAATGATTATCATGAACTTGACTATGACATTCATTTTTGGCGGACACAAACAGGTCAAGAAGTAGACTTTGTCATCTATGGCCCCAATGGGCTGCATGCTTTTGAAATTAAGCGATCTGCACAAGTGACCAGTACTTCACTCAAGGGACTGAAGGCGTTTGGTAAGGATTATCCTGAAGCGAAATTGTACCTTTTGCATCTTGGCAAACAACGCGAATACCATGGCCCCATCCAGGCAATTCCCTTGCACGAAGCACTGCTCAAATTGCCAGAAATAATTGGGACTTTTACGAAATAGAGTGAATAAGTTCCGGTGTGATTGCCAGGGGGGCGCCGGCCTTACTGGCACGCACATACTTTTCACCCAACCTGGACACCATCCGGTTCAGATCGCGAACCCCACAATTGCCCTTGTCCAAATCAACAATCACATCAATAATATCATCCGACAAGATCAAGGCTTCGGGGTCTATGCGCAAATTTTGGCACATTTTTGGTACTAAATATTTTTTAATCAGGATCTTTTTTTCATCTGGGGTATATCCTGCAATGTGAATAAACTCCATGCGATCATACAAACTTATGGGAATATTTTTATAATCATTGGCCGTTGTAATAAAAAATGCATGCGAAATGTCAAAGGGCACACCCAACCAATTGTCTTTAAATAAAGCCTGGCAACATGGATCGAGTATGTCCAAAAGTATTCCAGCTGCTGAACCGTGGTGTGAATGGCTCGTCACTTTATCAATTTCATCGAGCAAAATAACCGGATTGATATGCCCAACTTGTGAAAAGGTATTTACAAAAAACCCAGGATTTGAAGCCATATAGGCTGAATGAAATCCACGAAAAAAAACATCTGCATCAGTCATACCTGAGACCTTCACCATCCCAAATCCAACCCCAAGACATTGCGCTATTGATTGTGCTATTGAGGTTTTTCCAACCCCTGGAGGTCCCAGTAAACATAAAATGGGCGGATGGCCATCTCTGAAATTGTCCACAATCGACAAATAATCCAAAACTCGCTCTTTGACTGATTCCAGACCAAAGTGAGTTGAGTCTAAAAGCTTTGCAGCTGTAACGATATCTATTTTAATTGGTTTTTTTACACCCCATGGAATTTGGCAAAACCGCAAAACTTCATGCGAAATATCCAAGCACTCCTCTTTGCATATCCCCAATGTGGCCGCTTGTAACTTTGATCCAAGTTGTGATTTTACGCCATCAGGAGCCTTGCAGTCGTTCAATTTCATTTTCAAAGCATCTATTTGGCGAACAACCTCTCGTGCTTGATCATAAAATCCATCTTGGTACCCAAAGACCTTGTGAGCCATGTACCAAGCGATACTCGTACGAATAACTTCACGAAACGTTATATCAACAACATTATTAATTGCCGATGTAAAAATACTGAAGATACCTGGTTTGACAGAAGGTGAATAACAGAAAAACATGAAAACTATCATTAATTTCCGATGAAAATTCTTTCCAGCAGAGTTGTACATATTGAATGTCCCCCTACTGGAAAGAATTCATCTTCTTGGGCTCCCCCCTACAGTAACCCAAATTTATAGTGGCAACAACACATGTTGAATAACTTGGTCTATGTGATTAACAAAAATCAACCTGATACCACCAAGCAGCTCTTCCATGCCGGCAAGATCATGCTGATTGTCTTGTGGTGCAATGACACATTCAAGTCCATCACGCTTTGCTGCAAGTATTTTTTCCCTCAATCCACCAATAGGCAGCACTCCACCTTGAAGATCAACTTCGCCCGTCATGGCAAAAGATCCATCAATTGGACGCTTGGTATAAGCAGATACCACAGAAGTTAAAAGTGTAATTCCCGCAGAAGGTCCGTCTTTTGGCACGGCACCTGCTGGAACGTGAATATGAAGATCAAAGTTGGTAAATAGCTCACGCTTGATGCCAAACAGATCGGCATGAGAACGCACATAGCTAATAGCAGCTTGAGCTGACTCACGCATCACATCCCCCAACTGACCAGTTAAGGTTAATTTGCCATCACCAGGCATCAATACCGCTTCAACTTGCAGTACCACGCCACCGTAAGGCGTCCAGGCAAGACCATTGGTCACACCAATGCGCTTTTCCAGCAGTTGCTTTTTAAAAGCTATACGGCGAGGCCCAAGGAATGAAGAAATGTTCTCTTTCGTGAACGTGGTAGCTTTTTCAGTCTCGATCAAACTACGTGCAAATTTTGAACACAATTTGCGAATAGATCGGTCAAGGTCCCGTACCCCAGATTCACGAGTGTATCCATCGACAACCTCACGAATAAGATCATCATTCAAATCAAATCCTTTTCCTTCCAGTCCTGCATTTTCAACTGCACGGTTGAGCAAATGACGTTTGGCAATATGTACTTTTTCATCGGTGGTATAGCCAGAAAGTTCAATAACCTCCATTCTGTCTCGTAACGGACCAGAAATAGCCCCTATATCATTTGCTGTGGTAATAAACATGACACGGGAAAGATCGTAATGAACTCCCAAATAATTATCGTAAAAGGTTCCATTTTGTTCTGGGTCGAGCACTTCAAGCAACGCTGCTGAAGGATCTCCGCGTCCTGAATTACCTGCTTTATCAATTTCATCAATCATGATCACGGGATTAGAGCTGCCCGCCTTACTGATAGCCTGAACTATTCGGCCAGGAAGCGCCCCAACATACGTTCTGCGATGCCCACGAATTTCTGATTCATCGTGAACGCCACCCAGTGATATTCTAAAGAAGTTACGACCTAAGCACTCGGCAATTGATCGACCCAATGATGTTTTACCCACCCCAGCAGGGCCAGAAAAACACAAGATTGGCGTATCAGTGTGCGCCTTGAATGTTCTGACTGAAAGAAAATCTAAAATGCGATCCTTAATGGAGTCAAGACCATAATGCTTGTTATTCAAAATATCTCTGGCATGACCCAGGCTAAGATTGTCAGCAGTATAATTACCCCAAGGCATTCCCAAAAGCCATTCAAGGTGATTACGAATAACCGAAGCCTCGAGTGAGTCTGGCGATGTTCGCTCAAGTCGTCGCAATTGACGATTTGCTTCATCAAGAGCCTCTTGTGTAAGAGGCGTATTTTCTATTTTTAACTTGAGGTCTTCAAATTCAACATCAGATTCTTCGCCAAGCTCGCGCTGAATTGCTCTCAATTGTTCACGAAGATAATATTCTCGTTGAGATTTTGAAATCGCATCACGAGCATGGTGTCTGATTTTTTCTTTGACTTTATTCGATTCAATTTCATGCCCAAGATACTCACAAAGGCCTGAAAGCAACTCTTCCAACGACAAACTCTCAAGTAATCCTTGAAGTTGGTCAACCGCGAGTGTCATGTGTGAAAGTAAAAAATCAATGGCCCGTTCAGGATCATCAATTTGAGAAAAAATAACATGAAAATCTGGTGAAAAGTTCCCGTTGACAGAAGAGATCCGTTCACACAACGTGACGGCTTCTCGCATTTGTTGCTCAAGAGCTTTTTTATCGGCAGCATCCTCAAAGGGATACACCTCAACACGGGCTCTCAAAACATCATCTTCTGCCATAATTTCTTCAACAATACCACGCTCAATTCCTTGAACCAGTACTTTAAGGCCTCCATCAGGCAAGTTCATAACCCGCATGATTTTACCGATAGTCCCAACGACATAAAGATCCTCTGCGCCTATTGGCCGCTGACCTTCACTTTCTTCAATCGTGCGTGCCGCAAGCAACAACACACGCTTGTCGTTGTCCATTGCCTCGTTGATTCCATTGATGATCTTTTCATCCGTCACAAGTAACGGGACCACCATCTGTGGAAACACAACAACGTCAATTGTAGGGATTAAAGAAATTATATCCCCATGGTCCTCTAAGTGTTCGTCATTTTTTATTTCATCCATAACGGATATCCCCCCCCGATCAATGGACTTGCACGAAGAACATACTTCGCACCCAGTTTTTAGTGTAAGAAGAGAATCACAACCAAAACAATAGTGTTTTTAAAATAACAACAGACTGAGGGGGCATCAAAAAACAACTAATAATGGGGTTTCTTGACACGAAACGAGAATTTGATCACCTTATCAGTGGTGTAAGAATTTCTTATAGAAGTTTATCATTCATGATTTCGACCCTTACCGCTACCCATATTCAAAAATCGTACTCTTTCGAGGGTATTGAGCAAACCGTCTTGTCAGACATCAATCTGACCTTCACACAAGGGCAACTGTATGCCATTACCGGCTCTTCCGGTAGCGGAAAATCAACCCTACTGCACCTACTGGGGGGCGTGGACACACCAACAGCTGGAAAGATCTTGTTCAACGCAGTTGATATCAATGCAATGCGCCAAACCGAGCGCACGATGCTGCGAACGAAAAATATAGGATTTGTGTTTCAATTTCACTACCTCATCCGCGAATTATCGGTTATCGAAAATGTCGCACTCAATGCACAAATTAGTGGCATAAATTCTACAGAAGCTTACGACAAGGCCAGCCAGCTGCTCGATCATGTGGGATTGCGGCAAGAAAAACTTAAATACCCCCACCAACTTTCTGGCGGACAACAAGAACGTGTTGCCGTTGTTCGTGCTTTGATCAACAGCCCAACTTTTATTCTGGCCGACGAACCAACCGGAAATTTGGATGCTCACAACGCCCAAGCCCTAATGGACCTGTTGCTCGACTGCCACAAACAATGGGGTCCTGGAATTATTATTGCAACCCATGATGCCGCCATTTCATCCCGCATGACCCATGTCTTGAATATTAAGGATGGCGTAATTTTGTGAGCTACCTCCTGACTTTCCACTCAAATCCCTAGCGCCTATTTATACCCCAAACTACTCTAGCTGAAAATTCGTGGCCAATGGTTATGCGAAAGTTGATACGACCCATTGGTAGGCTTGGGTTACTACTTGAATTTGCACCACAGAATTAATTACTCTTAATTTGTTAAAAACAATCTCTTAATTTGATTGAATTCACCCATGAAAAATATATGTCTTTGGTTTTTTTTCAGTTTCGTTTTTTTGAATGTGTCGAATGAGTCACTCTTTTCAGCGTTTGTTGAACAACGACGTCAAGAAGATCAAGTTATTGGTCCTAAAGAAATTAGCTTAGATTCCCTTATGAATATTTCGAGTAAGAAAAATCGTGTTGCGGTCTTGAAAACTATGACACAAAAACAACTTTTGCAGCTTATTCAAGCGGGAGAAAAATATGTGGCTGAAGAGAACAATGAAGGAGAAGTGACCCCTGTAGGTATTGATGAGATCAAGCGTGAGCTACGCTTTGCATTAAGTCGCTTGAATCGTTGGGAAAAGATTAAGCAAAGGAGTGCTGGAGTTGCCTCGGTAGCAATGTTAGGAGGTGGGGCCTATTTGTTAGTAGCAGAAAGACAAAGAGCAGCAGCAGAAAAACAAAGAGCAGCTGCTGAAAGAGCTGAAGCTGAAAGACAAAGAGCTGAAAGAGCTGCAGAAGCAGAAAGAGCTGAAGCTGAAAGACAAAGAGCAGAAAGACAAAAAGCAGCAGAAGAAAAACAGGCACGCACAGACGATGCGCGCAATGCCGTTTTTCAAAATTCAGATGCACTTGGTTGGAGAATTGCTGATTTCTTACCGCAACATCATCAAGGTATATTTGCTGGAACTTCTACAGCCGCCAATACATCTGTGAACAAGGCTCAACGTGATAAGATTCACATTACAAATCTGAAGCAATTTTTTGATATTTCGAAAGAAAAATACCCTTCGGTTACTGAAATAACCTTAATTTGTAAGTTCACCAGAGCAACCAGCAGCACACTTGAAGTTTTTTTCTTTATCTTGAAACAAATGCCCTCTATCAAAAAACTTAATCTTAAATGGAATAACTTTGGTCCTGATAGTGCTCAACCCCTGGCTGATGCTTTGCGCAAGCTAAAACAGCTTACGACGCTTCATCTTGGAGAGAATAATTTTGGTCCTGAGGGTGCTCAATACCTGGCTCATCCTTTGCGCAAGCTAAAACAGCTTACGACGCTTCATCTTGGAGAGAATAATTTTGGTCCTGAGGGTGCTCGACACCTGGCTGATGCTTTGCACAACCTATCAAATCTTACAACGCTTGATCTGGGCTTTAATGACTTTGGTCCTGAGGGTGCTCAACACCTGGCTGATGCTTTGCGCGACCTACGAAATCTTACAACGCTTGATCTTGCCGTGAATAATTTTGGTCCTGATCGTGCTCAACGCCTGGCTCATGCCTTGGGCAACCTACCAAATCTTACTACGCTTCATCTTGGAGGGAATAACTTTGGTCCTGATAGTGCTCAACCCCTGGCTCATGCCTTACGCAAGCTAAAACAGCTTACGACGCTTCATCTTGGAGGGAATAACTTTGGTCCTGGGGGTCCTCAAAACCTGGCTCATGCCTTGCGCAACCTACCAAATCTTAAGACGCTTTATCTTGCCGGGAATGCCTTTGGTCCTAATGGTGCTCAACACCTGGCTCATGCTTTAGACAAGCTGCCAAATCTTACGACGCTTGACCTTGGATTGAATAACTTTGGCTTTGGGCCTAATGGTGCTCAACACCTGGCTCATGCTTTGCGCAAGCTACCAAATCTTACGGGGCTTGGTCTTATCATGAATTACTTTGGTCCTAATGATGCTCAGCCCCTGGCTGATGCTTTGCGCAACCTACGAAATCTTACTTTGCTTGATCTTGGCGGGAATGACTTTGTTCGTGAGGACATTGACAAGATACGTGCGGTTCTACCACGAACATGCGCATCTCGTTTTTAGATACAACCGATACCACTCTGATCCATTTTTGAAAAAGCAATACCCCCCACCAACTTTCTGGCCGACGAACCAACCGGAAATTTGGATGCTCATAACGCCCAAGCCCTGATGCACCTATTGCTCGACTGCCACAAACAATGGGGTCCTGGAATTATTATTGCAACCCATGATGCCGCCATTTCATCCCGCATGACCCATATTCTGAAAATTAAGGATGGCATTATTCAGAATTCAGACCATCATCTTCCTCAAATGGCCTCGTCCATTGAGGCGTAAAAGTTTTTAGATCAATTGTCGCACTATTCCGCACTTTACGCTGATCTTCTTTTGATACCGAATCTCTAGAACCTCGCAATGATGAAACCTTATTCCTAATACCTGTAGGCAAACCATAGAGCCTTGTTTTCAGAGCAGATGCACCCTAGCGTAGACCATTCCAAATAGATTTTTCTTTCTTGTCAATTGAAAGTCGATTAGAAATCTTTTCATTGTCAAAAATTATATCAAAGGTATATGCACCAGCTCGCATATTAGCTTTGATGCTGTTCAATAACTCGTGACCGATATCATTACCACTCAAATTCAATGTTCTGAGTGAAGGCATAATTGAAGACAGTGGTGACTTGACTTCTTCAAGATAGACTATGTCTTGACCTTCTGCCTCTTCTTCAAGATCGCCCATTTCCTCCGGCTCTTGGCTTATCGGACCTTTTGCCTCTTCTTCATGATCGTCTATGTCTTGGCTTATCTCATCGTTATATCGGCCTATCTCATCGTGATATTGGTCTATCTCATCGTTATATCGGTTTATCTCATCGTTATATCGGTTTATCTCTTCGACTAGTGTGATATTTTTTTGTATTTTTTCCGAATACAGTTGATCTTCAAATGGATTTTTATCTTTTTTTTCTTTAAGCTCGCGTATCTCATCTTCTAAGGAGGCTTGAGAGGATAAAAGTTTCCTTATCTTCCATACACATTTATTTATTTTTTCCGTACAAAGAATTATTTTTTCTTTAAGTACATTTATTTCATCTTTATGAGAAAAGACCTCTAAAAATTCTGCTATTTTTGCATCATCAAGCCGATTATTACTCAAATTTAAGGTGCCAATTTCTGCAAATAAACCTGTGTTATTTGGGATCATAACATTAATAATTTCATCTAATTTACTTGATTGGATCATAACATTAATAATTTCATCTAATTTACTTGAATCAATTGCCATGTTACTCAAATCCAAAATATTATTTTCTAATTTTTCCAAGACAGCATTCACTCGATCCTGATCTGTAACACCAAGAGCACTCAGCAACCCTGCGACGACTTCTTTTCGCTTAGCCATCAGTGCTTCTCGTGTCTCTTTAGCTTTTGCGCGAGATTGTGCGGTTGAGGCCCTTTGTTCATCATTTGGTCTTATAAATTGAGCCTCCTGGGCCATCAGCTGAGCCTTTCGATCTTCTGTCGAAAGTTGGTCTTGTTGAGCCCACATTTCTTTAATTGTTTTTTGTTTTAAAGGACGTTCACGCTCTGTTGCTAGGTAGTCCTCTTTTGCGTCAAGATAGCCCTCACTCAATCTTTCGCGACGATCTAGCGAACGTTGAAAGAGCTCACGGTTGAGTTGTTTATCTCTTTCTAACATTTCTTGATGACCACGACTGAGTTTAGTCATTAAAAAAAAGTCATCCTGCTCTTGTTGTTTTTCACTAAAAAGATCCCCTAGTTTTTGATGTGAAAAATCATTTGGAGCCATAGTTATGGCTTGTAGGGCCGCAGCAGCATCTCCCTGGTTCATTTGACGTATAAAACGTCGTCGCGCTTCTGCTAACCCTCTTCCATTTGCTATACGTTTTTCATACTCTTTTGCTGCTTTTTCTCCATATCCCTTTGCTGCTTGTTTTCGTGCATAGCGAACAACTCCAACACCAGTTCCCATTCCCAATATTGCTGCGGCTCCGTATTTGGCTGTAGATGGACTCACTTTTGAGCGCACAGAATCTATCGCTCGCTTATACCATGGCGCAGGAATCACCGATGGTTCTTCACTGTCCTGGTCTGAAACGACTGCGATTTGGTCATTCGTATCGTCAACACCATTTGATTCACTAGCAGCTAAAGCTCCTTGTCCGTTAACAAGAATCGCCCCAGCAAGCAACAAGCAACAAGCAACAAGCAACAAGCTTGAGTATAGATTTCATTGAAAGCTCTCATTGAAAAATTAATCTTCTTACCACTGAATTAACAGTAGCAAAAATTGGCCGGCAATTTCAATTAGAAATTCAACAACTGCTCTATTTGATGATTAAATCGACTGCCTGATCGATATATTCAGGCACAAAACCTTGCTCGCTTGGGGAAAATGGGGCAAGGACATAATCAGGGACATGGTCTTTGTTGGCTGGCCGGTCAATGCCAAAGCGTAACCGCCAGAAATCGGGGCCTATATGCGCAATAATAGACTTCAGGCCATTGTGGCCTTTGGCGCTGCCGCCGAATTTGAGAGTATTTGCTCCAAACTTTTTTTCAAGCTCATCATGGCACACCAAGATCTGTTCGGGCTTGATGCCAGCTTTGGAAAATGCTCCAAACACTTTGCCGGAATCATTCATAAAAGTTTGGGGTTTGACGAGAATAATCATCCCCTCGCCAGTAGAGTGCTGAATTTTGGCTTCAAGCGCCTGCCCCTTGGTCGACCATTGAGCCCCATAAGCTTGGGCGAACTGATCAACAATGCAAAAGCCAATGTTGTGACGGGTCTTTGCGTAACGTGGGCCGGGATTACCCAGCCCAACGATTACACGAATATTTGAAAAATCAAAATGAGGTTCTGGTTGTTTTAAATCAAGATTTTTCATGGATCTTTATGCTTTTTCCACAGCGTCTTTAGCTTTAGGGCCTGAAACTAATTTGAGAGAGGCTTTGTCAACTTTACACTGTTTATCGTAAGCTTCGATCAATTCAGCAGTTTTGTCGAACTTTGGATCGTGATACAAAAGATCTTTAGTGTCAGCAACTTCTGCAAAACTTTTGTCTTTGGCATATTTAGTAATAGTTGAGCCAATTGCGGTACGATGTTCAGTAATTTTTTGATTCAACTGAAGCTCAAGTTCTTTTCCGCGTGATTCAATTTCAACAGTTGCAAGTCTTTTGTCTGTATCAAGCGCAAGAGCTTTGCTGGCAAGGTCAGCATTTTCTTCACGGGCTTCGTAAAGTTCGAGTTCTTTGCCCTTCAATTCATTTTGGCGTTTTGCCACCAATTGTTGAAGTTCAGAGTTTTTTTGTTTGTGCCATTCTTGAATTTCTTTACCTGCACGTGATCCAACCAATACTTTTTCCATGTTGACGTAAACACGTTCACCCTCAGCATTGAGAGCAACAAACGATGTAGCGGCCAACAAACTGAGGAGCATTTTAATTTTCATATTCACAATCCTTATAAAATCAGTTTCTTACAGGGAAATAATTTAACCCGGTGCACAAGCAGGACTAGCGTACCGCCAGCGCATCACGACGTCAATTGAAAGACTTCTCAACTTCCAAAAAGTATTTCGGGATCTTCTTGCAGAACGTGTAAGGATTTTCTATCGTTAGGTTGCCTGAATACCAAGACTCATTAACTCCACAGGGTCAAGGAGGTCAAACATGAGCTTACATATGAAAAAAATCATACTAGTGCTCATTGTCGCGTGCCTTGAAATTGCAAATCAAAGTTTTGCCGGAATTTGTTGTTCAAAAAATAGACCGGCAGCAGCTACTCAAATGCTTTTATCTGCGCACAGTGAATGCTCTATCTGTAAAAACTATTCTATTGGAGATAGGGTTCTCTCTTTTGAAAAGCAACCTTTTGTATGCGCAGACTGCTTTACCCTTTTACGTAAAGCACTTAGCTCATGTCAGTTTTGTGTCGTATTAAGCCCAGATGATGAGCTATTTTTTTCCAATTTTATATCCCAAGTTCAATCTCGCCTTGAAACCTTTCGTGAAGTTTCTTATCAGTGCCAACACAATGGAACTACCCCCTTAACTGACATTATTAAATGCTTATTACTTGAACAACGAACAATCCTTGAAATCTCATACAAGGAAGGACCTCATCTTTCAAGAGAACTTGCCTATCTCGAACAAAAATTAAAAGTTTTTGATCAAGAAGAGCATCATGAAAATTTTCTGAAATTTAAAGACAAGGCTATTGAACTCATTCTTACCTCATCAGAAAATCCTGCGGCAAGAATTTTTCTGAAAAAACAAATCATTAAAAAAATACAAAAGATCTTACAAGTTTCTGATACGGCCCTTGATCCTTATACCAAGCCTCACCCTTATGAAAATTGCCCCCTCATCAAACTGCCAAAAGTCCAAATGCTCATTGACCAAAACAATACTTCATGTCCCATCTGTTTAACCGATGAATTTCCCCTGTATTATGCAGAGGAATGTGGCGAGGGTGAAAAACACCCCGTCTGTTGCACAGACTGCCTCGGAAAACTCAAAACAAACCGTTGCCCTACTTGCAGAAGACACATTGACCTTGAAGGTTGCTCTCCTGCCAGAACACCTCGCTCAATTCCCGAAAAAATGGCACAACTCAGACGAGGACTTAGTTCTCATTCTGCGCCATTTTAAATTTCTACCCATAATAGAAAAAGTTATTTTCTTGCAAACAGCTGCGCTCCCCGACTAAGTTGCTTTATTGAATCAGTGTAATTTTAATCAAGCAAACCCATGAAAATCAGATATTTTTTTGTAGCACTCTGCCTGCTATCAAGTTCCATAAATCCGATGTTTTCCGCAAAAAAAACTGGGCTTTCCGTAAATATTGAGGAATTTGACGAATTTTTTACTCTAGAACAGCGTTATGAACAAAAACGTCGAACAAGTCCCACTGAGCCATTAACCTACGACCCAGAATGCGAACAAACCAAAACTACGATTTCTAGCTTTATTAACTCGACCGAAGAAAGTTTTATGGAACTTAGCAAAGGAAGAATCTCAGCCTTGTACTTTAAAGGTAAAATTCGAACCTATTCCCAACAGGCTCACTCAGGACTTCAAATCCCTGACGAGATTCTTGAAGAATGCCTACACAAATTTGATACAGAAACTGCAAAGGTAAGCATCATTGATCTTATATCATTGAATACAATACGGAATGAACTAACAAACCTGATGATTAGATTGCTCGCAAGCTCCCCTTATTCTCAAGCAAATAGTGTCATATTTCAATACACCAATGACTTATTACAGAAAGCTTTTAGGGCATGAAAAAACATGAACTATTAAATCTTGAAAATGTGGGACCTGCCACACTCAAGGATTTTGAAGTCCTCAAAATTCACTCTATTGAACAACTTGCACAAGCTGATGCGGATGAACTTTATGTGCGATTGCAAAAATTAACCAAAACTAAACATGACCCGTGCGTATGGGATGTTTTTGCGGCGGCCATCCACGAAGCCCAAACGGGCGAAAAAACAAAATGGTGGGAATGGACGCCACAAAGAAAAGCTCGACAAGCCAATGGAACTTTTAACTTATAAAGTGAGCAAAACAACCGTTGCTGCCAACATGCGCAACAAGGTTCCGGTAATGCAAATCAAATAAGCCTTGAAGGGAAGCCGTCCCCAAACTACACCTGAAAATCCGGTTACAGCAATCAGACCCAACCACAATGCTGCCACACCAATCAAACCATCTGCTATTGTCAGTGGTCCAAATTGAGCAAGCGTTTGTGCAAGAATCCATGCGCGAACAAATGTTCCAACCGCCTCACCAAACAATTGAATAGGTGTCACGGTATAATCTTTAGGGCTTTGATTCATAGCCCTGAGCCAAGCAGGCCCTGCAATTAATGGCGAAAACCATAACATGCCAATTGACATAGAAACTGCTGAAGCGGCAAAAACAGCCACATAATTAAGTTCAATAAGTACCAATATATTCTCCAAACATTTTAGACATACGAATAATCATCTATTATATCCACAAAACCACTGCGGAGCAAAATTGACATCAAAAATGACCTAATTGTGGAGATTATTAAAAAAAGCCGGCCTCGAATGAAGCCGGCTTTACAAATTTTAGGCAAAAATTACATGCTCAACAAAACTGCAGTTCCTGCAAGGAAGCGTAGAAGTGATCCAGCTGAACAAAGGTAAAATGCATTAATTGGAAATCCACCCCAAATAACGCCAGAAAATTCTGTTGCTGCTGTAAATCCAAGCCAGACTGTGCCAACATACATCAAGCCTTCAGCCATTGAAACTGGTGCAAAATGCATAAGAACAAGGGCAAGAACCCACATACGAATAAATGTTGTGACTGCTTCACCCAAAAAGTGCATTCCTGAAGGTTTGCAATCTTTTGGGTTCATTTTCATGGCATGCATCCAAGCGTTTCCTGCAACCATTGGTGAGTACCAAAGCCAGCCAAGAACCATTGAAACTGCAGTTGCTGCAAGAACAGCTTGATAGTTAACGGCTACAAATACCATAGTAAAACCCTTTCTACATGCACACATGTGTGCATCGTATAAATAATGACGCCCCATGATATCTCAAAAATACAGATCGTCAAAAGTGTTTTGTAAAAATTATAAAAAACAAGATAATGTACTAGATTACAATAGACACCATGCCCATACATGAAAAGTGTTCACTTATGAAGATCCCAGCACTTATCTTGATATTGCTCAGCCCTTTGACAACCAACTTGTATTCAGGGGCACAATGTTGCAAACACTTCTGCCCTCAAGCCAAACATCTGGACATTCCACCACTTTTAACACTTGCTGACGATGAGGAAGACTATATTTACCAAGCATTAGAATCCAATCAAAGACAGCCGACGTCCCCTAACACATCACTCAAATCAAGAGTAGAAAAGGCTCGGCTGCTTGCTCAGCAAAATCAAACTATTCTTGCTCGATTACAACATATAAACATGGCTCTTCTGCATATTGAAGACGGACAAATTTCTCTTGATATTATTGTGGAATTAACCATGATCGAACAAGAATTATTCTCTCAAAAAACAAGTTCTTCTGGTTTGAGTGAACCCCTGACAAGTAGAGACTCATCGCGTAATGAGGCATAAAATTTTTCATCATAGTTACGTGTCCTGATTACCACGGGCATAGAAATAGCATGCCCCATAACCAAAGCCTGTTTTTTAGAATCCAAAGTGCTCAAAACTGCGCGCAGTCCACTGCCATTGCTCACTCCCGTCAGCACGGCCTGAATGTCGCGCTCATCACCAAGCTGGGCAACAAGCTTGGTCCCTAACTGAGAAATAACTTCGTCATCAATTTTTGAAGGTCGCTGATCCACCACCAACAATGAAACGTAATATTTACGCATTTCACGGGCAATAGTTCCAAAAATAGTTTGTTTGGCCGCCTGTGGATTTAAGAATTTATGCGCTTCTTCAATCGTGATCATCAATTTTTTTGGTTCATGCGAAGGGTCCTGTGTCGCCAAAAAACGCTCGGTTTTGTCCACATAGCGATCATGAATACGACGTGCAATCATGCCTGAAACAAGCAAATAGCAGAGTAGCGAAGTATTATTTCCAAACTCAAAGATCACATGAATTCCACGATCAAGATATTCCAACATCTGATCAATCACTGATTTGCCTACATTTTTTTCAGTAATAAATGGAAATCGCAAAATACGTTTGAGTTTACGCGACAAAGCGGCCACTGATTCGGCATGCCCGCCAATTTCTGCGGCAAAATCTTTAACCGGTTTTTCCTGAGTCAACAAAGTCGAAAGCCACTTGTCCCCAAATGCACCTGCAAGCAAATATGCCGACTCCATTGCCGTGGAGTGCAGCGCAAGTTCGTCACACAGAGGCATAACATCTTCAACGCGAATCTCATTCAATCCAATGCTCACTCGCACATCCGGCTCGCACCCACGCCGACGCGTTGATTCAGGATCGAGTGAAAATATCGCTACCTGGCCCGGAAACAAGGTCTTGAGTCCTTTGACAAATCCACCGCCCTCTTGCCGCGCCTGCAACCCATATTCACTATGCATATCAAAAACGAGATTAACGGCATGCTGCGTGTGCGCAATTCCTGCCAAAATGACCCGTGTGATAAAGGTTTTGCCCGTTCCCGTTTTACCAAAAATCCCATTAGACCGTTCAGTAAATCGTTCAAGATCAAGGCATACAGGTGTATCCATATCCAAAGGTGAGCCTATATTAAAATACTTGTGGTGAGCTTTTTCATCACCAAAGATAGCTGCAACATCGGTTGGATTGGCATCAAAAACCTGTGCAAAATGCGGCGGAATGGTTTTTACGGGTAATCGATTGTTATTTTGATCGAGAGAAAGCAGCGGCCGTAGCGACACTTTTGCCAAAAAACCACGTGCCTTGAGCGATTCCATCAAAAATTTTTCATCAGTTGCTGGTGGAAAAAGCAGCATCTCCGGATGAGAAACTTCCAATTCAATGTCAGTGATCAGTGAAAAAAAGGTATGTGTTTCACCTTTGACGCATACAAACTTACCCGCCTTAATCTGTTCGGGTGAAATTCCCGGAGAAAGACGCATAAAAAGACCTTCGCCCAGTGATCCTCCAAAAATATAGCCAAGCTTTATGCGCTGTACCATGTAACCTCAGAACTAAAAATTACGATATCTCAAATATCGCGTTTTTTGATGAAAAACGCTATCCCACCATCAAAAATTAGTGTTTTTTGAAAAAACATTTTCTTAATACTTCACTTACTATTTCTGATTGAAATATAATTTAACAGTATTGAGTGGTTGGTTGTAGAGATAGAGGAAACACTATGAATAAAAAATTAATATTGGGCTTGATCGCTCATGCAATGCTCATTGGTTCGACAAGTATGGCGTATAGTGGAAGTTGGTGGGAGCGTATTACTAATAATGGAGCAAATTGGGCATCTCAAATTAATTCAAGCAATCATGATGACGTTGTCTCTACTATGAAAAAGGATATTGTTTATGCTGTAACGGACCGCAATAATGCAAAGGGCAACTGGAATCTTTATCATCATGCATTTTATGGTGGAAATCTTACAAGTCAATTCTCTGAATCTGAAAAACAAAATATTTTAAATGATGGGCTACAAGGTCTCAAAAATATGGGTATAGCCAAATCGATGGATGAAGCTCGTGATGATACTTCAAAAGCCGCAATCAACATGCAAACACCCATCCAATCCCCGGCAATCACTCCAGCTATTCAGCAAGTTCAACAATTAACTCAACCTCTTGCAATTCCAGCAGGGCTTGATGTTCAGTTAGCACAAGTTGAAAGATCTCAAGATCCTGCTCTCAGCCAACAGGAATGGCCAAATACACCACTGATTCAACACGTACGCAACCGACTTGCCGAAGGTAGTGGTCGATGGATTGACCAAAGCATGGGTAATACCTATTGGTGGAATGCTCTTTCACTCAAATACGCAGATAACTTTAAAAACCCAACTGATAGAATTGTTAAAGCCTATCAAGGTGATGTAAATACCCTCAACAGCCCTGGTGGCACACAAGCAGAAAAAGATAAACTCGCTCGTATTACCAATGTTCCCGTTATGGCTTTATCTGTACAAAAAACAGCCACTCCAGTTATTCAGCAAATTCAACAACCTGTAGTTTTTGATGCAAGAACAGCCGCTATTGCAGCGTCAAATAAAACATTTAATGATGCAAGCAATGTCATTGATACAGCTGACGATCTTTTTTCTGCAAATTATTACATGAATCCAACTAATCCAAAAAGTGAAAGTCTTAGAAAGCTATTTCCTAATGATCGCTGTATGGAAAACGGAAACATGCGAGATTGGTACATAAGAATTGGTGATGCAAAATTAGGTGCAGGAAAAGGTAATGGTGAAGGCTGGAGAGATCTTGCTAGCGCTAATAATAGAGTCGTAAACACCTTCAGTCACGCAGAAGTCGTGAAAACTATAAAACTTGATGCTATGTATGCTTGTGGAGAAAATGCTCAACAAGAAGCTAGTGCTCGCGAAAATTACAATCATTTTTGTAATGCAGTTGATAATGGACTTCTTAGCACATGGCTCACCCCTACAGACAAAATGATAATCAAGGCTGCTGCAAAGCAATCGCATGACAATAGATGGCCAAACAGCCCTGTTCCTGCAAAATAATTAAAGCTCACAATAAAAGGCGCATGCACCAAAGCTTTGGTGCATGCGCCTTTTATTTTTTTACCAAAGTTCTTTCTCTGCCTCCATGCAGATCTCAGAAACTATCAATCCTGTCAATATAGCTCTTTAATTTCTTACCGATAAACTAATTTATCTTTGGTCATCAGGACCACATTGTTCAACCCTTTCTTTACTCCTCATAAAGGATTTTTTATGAACTACAAACTAATGGCTTGCACCCTACTTCTCGGGTCATTTTCATCACAAAGTTACGCCATGCTAGGTAAAAAACTAACTCCTGCAAAAAGACCCGCCATAAAAATGGAGGAAGGAGCTGTTGAGGAATTTGAAACAACCAGTTTTAGTTTTTTTGGGAAAAAAATAGAATATGAAAAATTAGCAAGCCTTATGAGCACATTTCCAAGCTTAAGTAAATTGAACCTCGCAAATGGACAGCTGGGCTTTGATTCAATGAGAACTGAAGAAATGATGCTGATTATTAACAACCTAATCCATGCCAACAATGTAAAAGTCCTAAACTTGAGTAGCAATGGCCTCAAGGCAGAGTCTTTTGAATCCATTGCTCAATGCGAAAACTTTCATCTACTCAGCGCACTTGATGTCTCAGGTAATCAACTCAGAAATTATGGGGCTGAAATTATTGCACAATTTCTCGTACACCCTGACTCAAAAATAGAAGAATTATCTCTCAATGCCTGCGATCTTTCGGCCCAAGCAATTGCAATTCTTGCAACAGCCCTTGCATCAAGTAAAATTAAAACCTTAGTTCTTGATGGAAATCAGATTAATGGAGTAGGTGCCAAAGCGCTTGGATTGGCTTTACCAAACAGCCAAATAGAAACTCTGAGCCTAGCTCAGAGTTTTCTTGATGTAGGCACCTCAATGCTCGATCTCGCTGGTGGAATTCTAAAATCAAAAATTAGGTATTTAAACTTACAAAGAAGTGGATTATTCGATAAATCAGTCATCCAACTCCTTATAAATATACTTATCGATAGCCCAATAGAATACCTCGATCTTTCTTCAAATATGATAGGAAAAGAAAGTGGAATTGTTATTTGTGGACTCATTCAAAGAGGATGCAAGCTTCAAGAACTTGATTTGAGAAACAACTACGAATCTCTTAAGCTTGTTACTGGTGAGATAAGGCAAGCCTGGGCTGATGCTGGCAAGAATCCTGCAAAACTTTATTTATCTAAATAATCAAAAATAATTGAGGGGGCTGTTGCAGCCCCCTCAATTATTTTAAACTTGCGCGAAGAAATGTGCTCCAAGTAAGGTCAACGCATATTTAATGTGCATGACCAAGTCCTTTTATTTTAAAGGCTTTTTAATTTTGAATATTAGAATGGAAAGCGCCGCCGGCGTCATACCCGGAATAATGCTCGCATCAGCAATAGTTGAAGGACTGGCCTTTTTGAGCTTTTCGGTCAATTCTATGCTCAAACCTGCAATGCCATCAAATACAAAATCTGCTGGAATTTTGAGCGTGCTCAAATCTTTAAGTTTTTGAGCTTCACGTTCTTCTTTTTGAATGTAACCATCATATCGAACTTCAGCATGTACCCGCAGCAATAATCGCGCTGGCGGAAAGCCATGGCCAATAATTGACTCACCCAATGCCAATTCTAATTCTGATTGTGCAAGCTGTTGCGCCGGCTCATTAAATTCAAGAGTAAAAAATGCCTTGAATAATGAATTTGAAGATAGTCTTCCTTTAGCTAAAAAGACCAAAGCCTTTTTGACCAAGGCTTCTTCTTTTTCAAATGCAGCCCAGGTTGCATCATCACACAAACCAAGATTACGAGCATAGGGCATCAGGCGGGCAAACACATTGTCCTGCCGCAAAATTAAACGGTGCTCTGCTCGCGAGGTGAACATGCGATACGGTTCGTTAACTCCCAATGTCATAATGTCATTGAGCATCACGCCAATGTAACTTTCACTGCGACTGAGAACAAAGGGATCTTTTCCGCTCGCGCTCAAGCTGGCGTTAATTCCAGCAACCATACCCTGGCCTGCAGCTTCTTCATACCCCGTGGTGCCATTGATTTGACCAGCGCAAAACAAACCTTTGACCGCTTTGGTTTCCAGAGTCTCGTACAATTTATTCGGCTGCAAAAAATCATATTCAATCGCATAGGCATATTTTGAAATCACACAATTTTCAAAACCGGGAATCGTGCGCATAAACTTTTCCTGAATATCATGCTCAAGCGAAGTAGAAAGTCCGGCTGGATAAATTTCATCACATTCACCACTTTCAGGCTCAACAAACACATGATGCGCATCGCGATCTGGGTAGCGACGAACTTTTTCATCAATTGATGGGCAATAACGTGGTGCAAAACTATCAAGATTTTTACTCACCGCAGATTGATAAAAATAATCTTTAATAACTTGATGTGTTTGGTCAGTAGTGTGCGCAATAAAACACGGCATTTTTTCGATAACTGGAGGAACTTCCCGATATTCAAACAAATAGGGCAAATTGTGCGCAGGTTGATGTTCTAATTTTGAAAAATCGATCGATTCACGTTTGATGCGTGCAGGAGTTCCTGTGCGCAATCGGCCCAATTGTGTACCGAGCGCATCGGCAAGTGATGCCGACAGATCCAAGCTGGCAGCACGCCCTTCTGGACCTGAATGCGTAATGGTGTCGCCCACATAGCACTTGGAATTGAGAAACACTCCCGTTGCGATAACCACAGCTTTGCCATAATATTTTTGGCCATGAGTAGTTTCAACGCCGGCAATAATTTTTTTGCCATCAACTTCATCAATCAACAGCTTGGCCGCAATGCCCGATTCAATATCTAAGTTTTGCGTATTTTCCAAAATATTTTGGATCTTGCGAACATAGGCATATTTGTCGATCTGCAATCGCAAACCTTGAACCGCAGGCCCTTTGCTCGTGTTGAGCATACGAGCTTGCAAATATGTGTCGGAACAAACCTTGGGCATCAAGCCGCCAAAGGCAGCCATTTCATATACAATGTGACCTTTGCCAAGACCGCCAACTGAAGGGTTGCAATGCATCGCTGCGATTTTATTTTTATCGCCGGTTAACAATAAAACAGAAGTACCCATACGTGCTGCTGCATAAGCAGCCTCAGCTCCTGCATGACCACCGCCAATAATAATCACATCATACACATGCGTATCGTAATGCTTCATAAAACGCCCAAATAGCCTATTTCCATCAAATTTGTTATATACATATCATTATGCCAGATTTTTGGCCCAATCATCAAAAAAAGCTGCATTGGCGCGTCTTTTTACGAAATTTAATCATGCTCTATCATCTCCCTGCCTCAATTATTGGAATCAAATTTGCCCACCTCATGCATTATGTCAGCGTCCGCATCATTGCCGCGCTCATGTCCTCGCTCACCCTCTCGTTCATTTTTGGCGGTCCATTTTTAAGCTGGTGCAAGGTTACTTTTTTGGCCAAACCACGAGAATTCACTCCGGCAAATCACCAAGCCAAGGGATCTGTTCCCACCATGGGAGGATTACTGATTGTGGGTGTTTTTCTCACAAACACCCTTCTGTGGAACAATTTGCTCAAATTAGAAGTTTGGCTTTTGGTTGGATGTATTCTGGGATTTGGGGCTATTGGATTTTATGATGACTGGCAAAAAGTTTTTTCCAAAAAAGGAATTCCCTCGTGGACTAAATTTTTTTTACAATTAACGATGGCCAGCATTATTACGGGAGCTTGGTTTGTTTATTGCCAGCCCCAAACACATATGTTTGTGCCGATTTTCAAATCACTCGATTTTAATATCGGACTGCTCCTTATCCCCTGGAGCATTTTCATCATGATTGGTGCGAGCAACGCTGTCAATTTAACCGACGGATTAGACGGACTTGCCACAGGTCCACTGATTACCAGCCTTGGAACTTATGGGCTCATTGCCTATTTAACTGGACATAAAATTTTTGCGGGCCACCTGCACTTGCCCTTCACCAACACCTCAGAATTGGCCATTTGTGCAGCATCATTGATTGGCGCACTCATTGGATTTTTATGGTACAACACGTACCCTGCTCAAATTTTTATGGGGGATGTCGGCGCGCTGGCCCTCGGTGCTGGACTTGGATTTATTGCACTGGCCACACGGCAAGAACTACTTTTGCCGATTGTCGGCGGAATTTTTGTGATCGAAACCTTATCCGTCATTATTCAAATGACGTCGTACAAATTACGCGGTCGCCGCTTTTTCTTGATGGCACCGATTCACCATCACTTTGAATTGGCCGGCTGGAATGAAGCAAAAATTACAATTAGATTCTGGATCATTTCATTTATTTTGGCACTCATCACATTATTATTTTTGAAAATTAGATAGTATAAAAAGCTTTTTAGTTATTTGTTTTTTAGCTTTTTGACGAGTCTGCCACTTTCGACAAGCCTCTCTATGTCTTACGTTTTTTTGCAAGACCAAATCCAAATCGCTAGTGCTTGGAATTAACCATTCACCTTGTTTAATTCCAAGCAATACGTCTGCGACTCTCTCAATATCAGAATCCACATCAAAAACTGTGTCTTTTTTAATAGTCGGACTAAAGACTCGTTTAACAATGCGTTTTCTTGAAATACGCCCTCGACCCAAATGTCTAATGTTAAAAACTATGCTTTCTATTCCTAAAGAACCTTTAGTTTCTTCTTTTAAAAAAAGATCGTACACAAACTCACGGGCTTCTTCTGTGTCAAATGAAAATTGATAAAAGTCTGATTGTTGGGCATCATAAATTTTTTTATGATTTTTATAATTTTCTGAATCAAGCCGATTTAACCAATTTATCGTATCAATTCGAGTAATATGCTTTTTATAACTATAAAAATAAATCATCATCTCTTCTTGAACGCAGTCCAATAAATGTTGTTTTTGGTCTTTAGCAGACATTCCAAAAAAATCCAAGTCATACGTACCAACCGGTTCCACATTTATGGCAAGTATAGAAATAAATAGTGCCATCATAATTTTTCTTGTAATCATGTAATTCATGCCAATTATTTCCTAAAAATCCAAACAATTTAACCTATAATAGGATAAGCTAAGAATCACAAAATTGGTAACCTAGAAGCTCTGTTATGAAAATTTTATTCGATAAATTTGAACAACTGAAGATCACGACAACAACCGTAAAACATAAGCCTGTTTTTAATGTTGTTGATGCTCATAGAGTCTTTGAACGATACCCTGCTTTTGGGCAATGCAAAAACCTATTTCTCAAGGATGACAAAAAGCAACTCTGGCTCCTTGTTGCCATTTTTGACACTCAGATTCAATTAAAAAAATTAGCTAAAAAAATTGCCGCGCCTGAACTGCGCTTTGCCAAAGAACAGCAATTATTAAAATATCTGGGAGTAACTCCTGGCTCTGTCACACCATTTGGTCTAATTAACGACACAGATCATGAAATCAAAGTAATTCTCGACGCACGATTATTTGAACATAACACTTTGGGTTTTCACCCGCTGACCAATGACGCAACCACCATGATTACGCCAGTTGATCTGCAAACTTTTATTTCATCATGCGGCAACAGCACACAAATTATTGATTTTCAACTGATTTAACTAAACAAGATTATATACTTCAAGGCATGCTGCATTTGAGAATACAGCACCTTGTAAGCTGGGACTCCAACTTACAAGGTGCTAAAAACATTAATATAAAAAATGCCTTGAGAAAAGCGGCTTGTTGTCTTTTATCAACTGATGCCTTCCCCCTGGACCATAAGCACTTTCTCCTTCCAAGATATCCACACAACATCTAATACGATTAGAAGAGCACAGATCACTTAAACTCAATGCCTCTTGCTCACTTATTCCATATCTAACCATAACGGTAAAACCACTACCGACAGTCTGCGTAAATGAAGTAAGTCGGCATAGCCTCAGATTTACACACAAACCTTCCTTTATCGCTTGAATTAATGGTGCAAGCGACAATCTTGTTGCAGCTGTGTTTATTCCAGGAAATTCAGTAAAATGCGCAACGGGATAATTAATTATGAATTCTTTGAGTTTGATATGTTGTGGCCTCAAGAGCCGATCTACAATATCCTGAAGATTACACTCAAAATTAGTTACCTTGAAATTCAATGATCTGAGATTTGAGCATCTTGAAAGTAATTCTAATTCCCGAAAACCAATTGGTCCATGATACCCAAAAATGTGTTCTGTAAAACTTGGATCAACTTCGATTGCTCTCAGTTGATCTAAATTAGCATATATGCTTGGAATTATGAGGTTGTTGCCAGGGTACCTCCTGACCGGCAAAATTATCTGCAACTACATTCAAAGCTTTTATTGATTGAGTTGGAGCTGAATATACATTATTGCAATGCCCTGAAATCAAGGCAACTGTAGCCATCTTTAGATATTTAAGTTTATTCATTTTTTTCTTTCTAACTTGGATCAAAATTTAATTAAATTTCATAATAATTTGAAGGTAGATATCTGAATATCAAAACCCTTCGATACAATTTTTTTACAAAAATCACTCAGGGCATGCGGAAGATAGGTGTATATCCAACCTACAAAACTTAACCGCGACAAGAAAAAATCAGATACCTTTTAAAAAGGTTATTGGCAGCTACGCCAACTTTTGAAAGCCAAGAAAAGAGCCGCATTTTTTGCGCGATGTATGAATAAATGAATAATCATCATGACCACCTTAACTCTTGAAAGAAAAATAGGCAGTTATCACAACACATGACAACTGCCCTCATAATAAGCATATTAAAATTCTAAGTCAATGAATCTTCCCTAAACGACAATAGGGCTTTCTATTTCTATAAACCCCAGAGAGTTTTTATATATTTCCTTATCTTCTTGCAAAAGATTTAATTGATCACCCTCTTCAAAGACAAGTTTGAGGACTTCGTATTTAGTCGATTTTCCTTTTAAATACTCAAGTCTCATGAAAAGAAACATGAGCATGTGATCATTATGATCATTCAAATCATAACGCAAGCTATATTTAATACGTACTAGATTTGGTAAGTTTTGAAGAATTTCACACGTTTTTGGCGAGGACTCAACATCAGGTATTAATACGTCAGGATCAACGTCTTCAACTTCTATGAGGGAATCTAATTCTCCCTTTTTCATGGCTTCATGAAATTGCTCATTTCCAACAACCTTAGTCTTTGGAACAGAAAAACAAGCGATCTGTATAAAAACAGCTGCTGCCAATAATCCTAATTTTTTCATAACCATACCCCTTTCTTTAGAAACAAAAATGGGCAGCCGCCACACCGTGTGACAACTGCCCTGAAAATAAGCACATTAAAAATTCTAAATCAAATTAAACTATTAACGGTCTATGCTAAAAGAGTTTCCGTTACCATAAATACATCCTTCTTTGGTCACCAAAACCCTAAAAGAATTATTAACAACGTCATTCTTTTTTCTGTTTTTATACATCAAAACACTTTTCTCTTCCGAGGAAAGTCCAACATTATTATTATTACGATCAAATGTGATCCGAAATAAACCACCCCCTGGAGCCATAAATCGATTAAAATTTATAAGTTGAACGAGGTGAGACTTTGTCTCTGAATCAAACATATAGTCAGATGTATAGTGAATAGTTCTGAGCTTTATAAGTCCCGTTAGATTCTCTAACAGTAACAAGGGCTCAACATCCACAACTTTAACTACCTCCCCAACACAGGAAGAAGAGTGAATGGCAATAAAATCACGATTGCCGCTTACTGTAATTCCAGCAGAACAAGCAGTATGTACAAAAAGAGCGGCTATAATTAATGCTATTTTTTTCACGTAAATTCTCAAATATTAAAACTGATGCTCTGGTCGGTACAACAAATATCCAACAAGTAGGCCAACTGCGATTGGTGCATGAGCGATGAAACAACCTGTTAATGTTGCACCAACTCCTAAGAAATTATAGGCAAACACCACAGATGTTGTGATAGTTGCAAATACCGCAAAAGCTTGTTTGCCAAAGCTGGCACCATTGCGATGTTGAAGAACTGCCAACGAAATCATGGTTGCAAGATAGGTAATGAAAATTGCTGAAACAGAAATACCTGACAAAGTTTTGATTTCTGTTACAAATGTTCCAAACAGAACCACAAGGGCACAATAGATCAATACCGTCACCCATGGCCGACCAAATCGGTTAGTTTCTGAAAACCATGACTTACCTTGTAAGTAGCCAGCATCACTCATCGAGTGCATCAATGATGTGTTTCCAAAAGTAACGCCATTGGCGGTACTGAAAATAGCGATTGCAGCAATAATTTCCACACATGAAGCGAGCGCTAGTTTAACAGCAGGCCATGGCAAAGGTAAGAACATGGCATAGCGCACAGCAGAGAAATTAACAAAGTTTTCCAAGCCCATAATGTGGAACATTGAAAAATGGAACAACATGTACAATGCTGCGGTCAACCAAAACGCAATGAGCATGATGCGAGAACCGTCATTCTTGTTTTGCAAGTGACGCGTAATGTTAGTGGCAAATTCAAATCCAAAAAAGCCAAACAAGCTAAATGAAAGCGTTGAAGGTAATGCAGGAAGTCCAGCAAGACTGAAGCTGAAGCTAGGATCATACGCAAACGGCAAAAACACAATTGCCAAAATAATAGGAGAAAGTTTGAAAATTGTGAGTGGATCCTGAATTGCCGCAATGACCTTTACACTCAAAATATTAAGTAAGTAAACGATTCCCACAAAGAGTAATGAGAAATAAAATGGACTTGATGCAATGGCAAATGCAGGAAAAATTCGCATGATCGCTTCACGGAAAACGCTGATCACAGTGGTAACCACGAATAAATAGCCAACTAAAGTCGTAAATCCAATCATATAACCGGCAAATCGGCCAAACACTTTTTCGGTATAAGAAAACAATCCATTTTCAGCATTAACCAACTGTGCAATTTGGCACACACCAATCACTGTCGGCAAAAATACAAGCCCTGCAAGTGCCCATGTCATAAAGCTAATTGAGCCAGAAATAGCAGCGGTATAATGCGACATAGCCAAAATTGAAGAACCAATCATGATATTCATGGTCATCAAAATAGCGGTTGGCAAAGATATGGTGTTGTTTTGATTTGTGCTCACGAAAAATCCTTTTCGCTGTGAATAATGTTTGATGCTTTAACAGAATACGGAATATTCAAAAAAATGTAAAAATCTAAAGACAGGACTAACAACCCAATCCCCGCATACCCTGAGTGTCCTTCGAAGCTTTAGCATAGGAGGATGCATCAAAGGGTCCGGTATTGTAAGATATTTTTTTGTTTTACATCAGCAAACCCTTCGATACTATTTTTCTTACGAAAAATCACTCAGGGCATGCAGAACGTAGTTGAATCAAAATATTTAAAATTTTATAAACCGATCTTATGTTGATTGCTCATCCAACACGCCACCAAGCTTGCGGCGCTCATCATGCTCATGTTCAATGAGAGGCTGAAGTAAATCGTCCATATCACCTGCCATAACAAGATCAAGCTTTTTGAGTGTCAAACCAATGCGATGATCAGAAATTCTGTTTTGAGGATAATTATAAGTTCTGATTTTTTCTGAACGATCGCCGGTTCCTACCTGAGACTTGCGATCTTTACTACGCTCAGCTTCAATCCTATTCTGCTCAGCTTCATAAATACGAGCCTGCAAAACCTTCATGGCTTTAGCTTTATTCTTAATTTGAGATCGCTCATCCTGGCACTGAACCACGGTCCCAGTTGGAATGTGTGTAATTCGAACGGCAGAATCTGTAGTATTAACGTGCTGCCCACCAGCTCCACCAGATCGGTAAAGATCAATGCGCAAATCTTTTGGTTCAATATTCACTTCAATATCTTCAGCTTCGGGCAATACGGCCACGGTTACTGTTGAAGTATGAATTCGCCCTTGTGTTTCCGTTGAAGGAACACGCTGAACGCGATGAACACCAGATTCGTGTTTGAGATATCGGTAAACATTCTTGCCGCGAATAAAAGCAATAACTTCCTTATATCCACCAATATCTGTCGAGCTAACATCGGCAATAGACACTTCCCAGCCATGAGAATTGGCAAACATGCTGTACATCTTGAATAGATCACCCACAAAGAGCGCTGCTTCAAGACCTCCTGCTCCAGCACGCATTTCAAGAATAACTGATCGACTGTCTCGCTCATCAGGAGGATACAAAAGCTCATCAAGTTCTTTTTCAAAAACCTGACGTTCAGCATTCTTGGCATCAATTTCTTCTTGATATAATTCTTGGAATTCAGTTTCGCCATTATCAAGCTGCTCCTGAAGTTCATCAACTTCAGCAACAACCTTGGCAATGGCATCGTACATCAACACCAAAGCGTCAAGCTGTGAAGCCTTTTTTTGAAGCTTTGCTCGTTGATTACGATCCAGATTTTCACCGGACGAAAGTCGTCCGTTCAGATCATCTAATTCTTGCTTAACTAAATCCCAATTGATCATCAGATTTGATTATTTCTTAGCTTTAACGTTGCTGTAACGTGATTGGAAGCGTTCGATACGACCAGTTCTGTCGACAAACTTTTGAATACCACTGAAGAATGGATGGCAGTTTGAACAAATATCAGTCTCAATTTTTTCTTCTGATGAACGTGTCTCAAAGTTGTTACCACATACACATGATGCTCTTACATCATACTGTTTTGGATGTCCTTCTTTTTTCATGAATAAACCTCATAAGTTTTGTTGTACATAAAGCATCATTGCCAGATTGCGCGCATTCTCACAAATGCACCATAATAGTATCATCCAGATAGCCCGGATTGTAAAGTTTAACCCTTATAATCCGCCCTTTTTTACCCTAAAGGGCTCTTTTGAGGTTTGCCATCAGTGGTAAAGCAAACAACCGAGGACTCTTTGACCAGGTCTGAAATAACCCGTTTTTCACGATTTTGACGCTCTTGGGCCTCAAGTTTTTTGGTAATATACGTGTATCGCTCATCAAAACTGGCAAGTCGACGGTCTTCTTTGCCATCCAAGCGATAGACCCACAAAGAGTCGTCTTCTTGGATAGGATCAGACATCTGGCCCAATTTTAAGTTCGCAACAAACGCCATATCATTGGATAAATTATCCTTATTCACCCAATCAAGACTTTCCCATTCCAGGTAGACATCAGATTTAATCGTACCCTTGTCCGCATCAATATGCTTTTTTTCAAGCGAAGCTACTGAGACTTTATAGCGCTCTGGATGGTAACTTGGATGTGATTGATAATACTGTTCAATTTTGCTGCGCGGAACCAAAATATCCTGTGGCAACAAAATATGCTTCACCTCAGCAATAACCTGCGCCAGCCTGATTTGTGCGGCAACAAGCGCCTGGGAGAGTCCCACTGTTTCAAGCCAAGCATCAAATCCTGCACCCTGAGTCCCAAAACCTTGGGCTTCTTTGAGGGCGTTCATTCTTTTTTCAACATGCCGCTCAGGAACGGTAATTTTCCAATCTTTGGCCTTTTCGGCAAGCAAAGACTCTTCAATCATTTGCTTGTACGATCGCTTTTTACCGCCAAAAAATATTTGCGGCTCTTCTAAATCTGATTGTGTCAAAGGATTGCCATTGACGATTGCAACAATTGAATTTACTACCTGCCGTGCATGCACCACAGGGGAGCATGCACCGACAAGTAAGCCTAGAAGTATTTTTGTATGTATTTTCACGGCTTTTCCGCCTTTTTTTAACAAATTATTATGCAGAAACTACATGTTTCCTGTTGTATCATCAGACATATCTGAATTGTCATCTGAAGTCATATCTGATGCATCATCTGAGGAGTCATTATCTTGGTCAACTTGCTCTTTAGTCTTGATCGCTCTTTGCAAGTCTTCTGGACTCAACACCCTTACATTGCTTTTGAAGAAACTCTCATCAATTTCGATGTTGGCCTCTTTGCGCATTTGAGCAAGTCGCACATCAAGAATCTCTTTGTATTTCGCTTCATCAGCAACCATTTTAACTTGGTCTTTAACATCTTCAAACGCATATGCTTCTGGGGCTGTCATATCACTGACATGAATGACCCATCCAGCATTGTCGATGTAGAGCAAGTCAACGCGAGGTGCGTTAGGTTTGGCAAATACTGCTTTTTTCATTTTTGGATTGAAATCGCTTGTCGCATTTGGATCGCTCGAAACACTTTCGTAATCTTTAACCTCAAGAGTGTCTTCTTCATTAGCCAATGTCATAAATGCTTCAGCTGTTTTGACATTGGTTGCTTTACGGAAGAAAGTTTCTGCTTCGGCAATTCCCTTGAATTTGGCAATCACCACATGAGCCTGCCCTGGTGCTTTTACAAAACGATCCTTGTTTTCTTGATAAGCTTTTTCAAGATCAGCATCTTCTGTTGAAATCACATTGCGCAAATCACGAACAAACATGTCAACCATCAATGAATCACGCAAGGCATTGGTTCGTTCTTGAAGAGCTTCTTTAAATTCTGAACTATCTTCAATGTTGCCGGATTTGCCCCACACATCTTTGATCACCAAGAAATTGAGCCAATCATTCAAGAAATTCTTTTTAACTTCACCAGGCAACATATTCAGATCAATACCTTTGGTGTAAGGGCTTGATTCAAGCATTTCTTTAAGTTTTTTATTAAAGCTATCTTCACTTACATACGGCTTGCCGTTTGCTTTAACAAGAACTTGTCCGCCGGTTACATATTCTGAATCCATTCCTGATACCGAAACAACAGATTGCTTCTGTTTATACAAGGTTGTTGCTTTGTGATACACGTCAAAATAACTGCCCGCAAGTGCTGCTATCATTACTGCCAAAACAAGCCGAAATGCACAACCAAAACCGCATCCAGTACTACAATTCATAATAAAACTCCTTAGAAACAATTTTAAAAACTTACCAACAAGCCACCGCTAACTACCTAAAAATGGCGCTAACTTGTGAGCTTTTAAACCACTAAAGTTGCCGGATTCTAACACAGTGCACAGCTAATTGCAAAACTTGAGCCATTTAAGCAAATTGCATCTAACTTGCGCCAATTGCCTTATTATGATAGGGTTACGACGGTTCTTGAAGCTTGAATTTCATAAAAAAAGAATCATATACTCTCACTAATGGGTTTTGGATCAAAAGGATACGTTCAATTTGGCATAAGATGCTGTCAAAAAATTAACTTCACTGATTACATGTAAAACCCTCTACTTAAAAGGAATGTTATGCACGATAATCAGGGAAATGCTCCAGTTGGTACCATCTCAATGACTACCGCTATTTTAATGACCATGAATATTATGATTGGAACGGCTGTTTACGGCCTACCTCATCAAATGGCGGCTATCGCTGGAAATGCAAGTTTTCTTTCTTGGACTATTGCAGGGCTGATGCTTCTTCCTGCGGTAATGTGTATATCGCGCCTATCTCAAATAGTTCCCTCATCAAATGGATTTTTTATGTATAGCTACCAAGCTATGGGTCGGTTACCCGGATACATTGTGGGAATGATCTACATGTCGGGGTACATTTTTGCATCAACGGCTATTCTGCATATGTTTCGCCAAGCTGTCCTAAAATTAGTTCCTGCCTTTACCCTTGCTAACAATTCCTTCCAATTTTTTGCACTCTTTATGATGATCATTTTCCTTCTGAATATTTTGAGCGTAGGGGTAATTGCCAGAATTCAGGACAAACTCACGATTATTAAATTTTCACCCATTCTTTTGGCGTTCTTATTTTTCCCATTCGCCATTGACTCTGGATTTCACATCACCATGCCAGAGTTTTTATCACTACCACAAACCCTTTCCTTAGGGCTTTTTGGTTTCTTTGGATTTGAGTTTACCTGCAACATTGGTCACCATCTCAAGAATAAAGCCGACGGTGCTCGAGCGATTATGATTGGCTTTTTAAGCGTTGTTGCCTGTAAAACACTCTTTCATTTTGCAGTCTTGCATATTATGGGTGTTGAAAATTTGATCAATATGTCAGCCTCAAGCTTTACCAAGTTTTTGCCCTTCCTGTCCTCTGACTTTAAAGGCTATGTTGTTGGTGTGGCTTCATACCTCATTTTCATCTCATTCTTTAGCTCAGCAAACGGCATCACCCTTCTTGTGTCTTCCATGCTTTCTTCAATGTCCAACAACGGACTTGTGCGAGGCGCCTCGGTATTATCACAAACCAATGCCTATTCCCGACCATGGGTCATCTTGCTCATTCAGTGTACTTTTATCACTGCCATGGGAACATGCTTCACCAATGTTAAGCAACTTGCCGACATGACGGTTACCGCACTGTTTTTAACCTATTGGATTACCGTCCTGGCGCTATGTATTATTGAATACCAGCGAAAATCAAGCGCTTGGAACCTCAACTTCGCACGCGTTTCATTTGTTATAACATTTGGCGTGTTAGTGTTTTTCCTTAATGCTGCCGTTCCTGCTCCCTTGACCACATTGTCTATCCTTGCAGGATGCGTCATGTTTGGACTGTTGTTTTATAAACCCGAAGAACCGGCTGAAATTCATACAACTTTAAATTCTTAAGAAGAGAATCATGACTTTAGTTAAAAAAATACCTCTCTGGGCCGTTATCCTCATCAATGTGAATCTTGTTGTTGGAAGCGCATTTTTTCTCTGCTCACCCGCAATTGCGGCAAGCCTGGGCGTATTTTCCAGCCTTGCATGGATTGGCATTGGATTACTGATGTATCCACTCTTGGCCGCATTTGCAGACCTTTCTCGCAAATGGCCCAATGCTGGTGGAATTTACACTTATTGCAAAGAAGCCCTTGGAACCTGGTGGGGATTTTTGTGTGGTTGGACCTATTTTGTTGGAACAGCCGCAGGCAACGCGATGGTACTTTTAGCTCTGATTAAAATTCTTGAAACTTTTGGCATATTCCCAGACTTTTTGGCTCAATCAGCAGTTGCAAAAATGATCTTCACCGTTGCGTGCGTGGTCATTTCCATTGTTGCATGCCTTTTCAACACTGAAGTTATGGAAACCATCCAGCTTGTTTTGACGGGACTGAAAATAATCCCTTTCCTGATCTTGGCCATGTCCCTGATCCCCTTGTTTGACTGGAGCAACCTCACAGCCATTCCTGTTGATCTTCACTTAGCGGTAAAAGACCTGCCTTTCATATTATTCGGATATATTGGACTTGAAGCCTGTACTGCCATTGCAGGCTCAGTTGAAGATGGCGAGAACAATATCGCTCGCGCCATCATGATATCATTTAGCGTCATCATGCTGACCTATTCATTCTTTCAATTTTGCCTCATAGCTGCCACAGGTTCAAAGATTTTAACCGTGACCAACTTTGCCCAGGCTCTGAATGAAATCATCCTGCCTCAATTATTTTCAAGCCCGATCACGGTTGCAGTTTTTGCATTGCTCATCAAATCCTGCATCGCCATTTCATATTTGGGAGGTTACTACAATGCCTTTTTCTCAAACAATTGGGTTTTGTATGCCATGACCAAAGATGGCTGTTTCGGAAACAGTGGAATAACCGCGAGTAAACTCAACCGATTTGGGGCACCAAGCCTGTTTGTCTACATTCAGGGGCTGATTGTCGCCACCTTCTGTATTTTCAGTACGGGAATTTTAACTTTTGCTGATCTTGGAATTTTGATTGGGTACCTACTCAGTGTTGCCGCCTTCATCAAAGCCTTCCCCTTCAAAAAATTGACGGGCGTTTTGGCGCTTGGCGGATGTGCAATTTTGGTATTGCTCGTATCTGTTGATATTGCAGAGCAAGGTTTGCTATCACTTATACCGTTTGCACTCGTCACAATCACCGGCCTGATGGTGTATGCAATGACCGAGACAATCGAAACAACCTAAGTCAGACCAAAATTTTACGAGAACATCATGAAAATAGCACAAAACTTTATTCCAAGAATTCTTTTGGCGGCCATTTTTTGTGCTACCATCTCATCATTTAATCAAATTCAAGCAACACTGAACCTTGATCAGGAATGCGCCAAAGAGCGTATTGAAGCTATATTTAAAGAAGCGTCACGTAATCAAAGTCATGAACATGAGATCATTGCAGCATTTAGTCACATTTATTTTCCCAAAATAGCCCATCTATTCAATGACGAACTCAAAAGCGCTCTTGAAAAGACATATCTCGACTATAAGGAAGGGTTGCATCAAAGTAGTCGTACCAGAATCGAGCAACTACTCTTTAACCGATTTTGAAAGAAACAAGACATTACACCTAAACTTCGTCCTCGTCGTCATCATTATTCTCAATGCACACAGCCTCTTGTTTATCAGGAATACCGGCATATTCACGCCAGTCTTCTTCAATCACACTGTCGCCTGAACCTGAGAATTCGCGCATAAATCTCACAAGGTCTTGAGCAAATTCTGCGCGCTTTTCGTAATATTCTTCGTTAATTGCACGAGTTTTTTCGGTGGTTTTCCACTTGCTATACACATTTTGATAAAAACTTTCGGCTGAATCAGCCAATCGCTCAAGACTCTCGGTAGGGAGCTGCTCGAGATCAAAATCTTCGCTGATAACCTCAAGCTTTTCCACCAAGTACTTTTCGACCACCTTGTGTGCCGCTGTGCGACCGTGAACTTGTTCGGCGGAAGAATTCAATCCAAGGACTTGCTTAAGAGTTTGGGTCATTTGGCCAAGGTACCTTCTGACTGTTGTCATGGCTGATTGAATTCGACTTTGTTTGGCTAGCTCTATTGCACCAAGAAAAGGTAAATATCCCGCAAAAAAGGACATAGCCGCCACTAGGCCAATAACCAGCAATCCCTTTTTCATCAGTTTTCCTTCAATGAAACATGCATCAGTATCATCAATCGCCACACTCTTTTTCAGAGTGCACGATTCGAGTGAAGAAACTCAAGGAAAACTGACGCCGGACTTACGCT
Source organism: bacterium (assembly GCA_023249975.1). Classification (GTDB taxonomy): domain Bacteria; phylum Babelota; class Babeliae; order Babelales; genus JAHFBP01. The sequence goes on along the minus strand of JAHFBP010000006.1, from coordinate 31,394 downwards.
TCGGGCTTTGAATTCACGGTGATCAGAACCTGTAAAACGCGCTTTTCGCTCGCTTCTTGAATCTTGAAACAATAGCCGCGATAGTTAACACACTCGCCACACTTAGGCAGGTGCTGAAGCTGTTCTGACAAAAAACCACCAAGGGTCAATGAATCGCCTGGACCAAAATCGATATCTAGTAAATCTTCAAGCTTGTCGAGCACAATGCCCGCATTGACAAGCCAGCCACCTTGTTCAAGTGGAACGATCCCTGTATGAATTTTTTCGTGTTCATCACTGATTTCACCCACAATTTCCTCAATAAGGTCTTCAAGGGTAACCAGGCCAACAACACCACCAAATTCATCTACAACAATCGACATGTGCATGCGTTTTTTAAGAAATTCATTCAAGAGCTGATTAATACGCTTGGATTCTGGTACAAACATGACCGGACGAACCAGTTCTTTGAGTAAAACATTTTGGTGAGGATTTACATCAAAAAGATCTTTGTGATAAATAATCCCAATAATATTGTCATCTTTGCCTTCATAGACGGGAATTCGTGAATAACGATAATGCCTGATAGTCTCCATCGCTTTTTCAAGCGAAGTACTAATATCAAGAACCACCATGTCAGTTTCAGGAATCATAACCTTGCTCACGGGAATTTGCCCGAGCCCAAAAACGTTTTGAAGCATTTCGGTCTTTTCAGTATCCAAAACACCGCGTTCATCGCCATGACCTATCAAAAATTTGATTTCTTCTTCTGAAACTGCATCGCTCGACTCAAGAGCCTCATCTCCACCAAAATACCCAAAGATAAGATGTGATATTCTGAGTAATATTGATACAGGCCAATACAAGAACCAAACAACCAGGCTGATAAACCAAAGTAACCACTTGATAGCAGAAACATAGGCCGTCTTTGCAAAGGTCTTAGGTAAAATATTGCCAAACACCAGGATCATGAGGGTGGCAACAGCCACACCAATGGCCAAGCCAAGGTTGCCAAAGTAAAATTGCATGATTTCGGTGATAGTTACCGAACAAAGTACATCGAAAAAATTGCTTACGATTAAAGCTGAAATCAAGATCCGCTGGGGTTTTTCTTCCCAGGTTTTGAATAAAAACTGATAACCTTTTACCTCGTTTTCAAGCTCTTTAACCTTAAATTGTCGCAAGCCTGTAACAGCTGTTTCAATAAAGGCAAATAGACTTGCCGAGATCAATGAAATACCAAAAATTATGAATAAGGGTATGGGCGACATATTATCGCTTTTTTACCTCCGAATTACGATCACTTATCTGGTGACCAGAGTAACAAATAAAATACAACATACAAACATCATGCATCAACGAGACGCTTTTTATCAATCTTTCCAGTATAATTCATAGGCAGGTCATTTAATATAATAATTTTTTTGGGGATCTTATAAGCTGCTAATGACTGATTACAAAGGACATACAGCTCATCACTCAACCCTGGATAATTTTCTTTTGCCGCTACAAATGCTATCGGAACCTGGCCCGAAGATTCATTATCTCGACCAATAACCGCCGCCTTGAACACCGCCGGATGCTTCATTAAAATGTTTTCTACTTCTTGCGGGTAGATCTTAAAGCCCTTATTGATGATCAAATCTTTTTCACGCCCACGAATAGTCAATCGCCCTTGCTCATCCATTGAAGCATAGTCTCCAGTATTGAGCCATCCATCGACCAAAATTTTACTATTTTCTTCTGGCGCTGCAAAATAACCCTGCATAATATTCGGACCCTTGACCCACAAAAGGCCTACCTCGCCGAGCTGAACTTTCTCGCCTGATTCGTTTTTAATCAAACATTCAATGCCCTCCAGTGGTTTTCCAACCATATTTGAGGTAGGAAAAAAACTTTCTGCATTGAATGAAATAACAGGAGAAGCCTCACTCAAGCCATACCCGGTTGCAATAATACGACCATACAGCTGAGCAAATCCATCGCGAATTTTGTCGGGCAATGCATCAGCACCACAGACAAATAACTTGATTGAATCAAGGTTACAGGTCCTCATGATGCACAACAGACCAAAAAGCGCCGGTACTGCAAAAAATGTCGTAGGCTTTTGAGCAAAACCCTCAAGCAACTCTTTGCGCTCAATTCGCTTGATGAGAATAATGGTTGAACAAGAAATTATAGGCAACCAAATGGCTGACATTTGAGAGAAGACATGAAACAGCGGCAATGCCGCCAAAAATCGCTCATCTTTAAATCCAAAGGTTTCCATCCGAGCAAATGACTGAATCGCATTGCTCATCACATTTTTGGAAGAAAGCATTACGCCCTTGGGCGTCCCAGTCGTTCCTGAGGTAAATAAAATAAAGGCTGTATCATCAACGGGTGGAACATGAAATGACCGGTCCTCAAAATCTTCTATTTTTTCAGGAACCGGCTCATTCCAATCAATATCGTTGATGTCAGAATGTGTGAACAATTTATATTTTTCACGTTGTTCTGGGCTGAGCATGATAATTGAAGGTTTGACCTGATCAATAATCTGCACAACTTCCTGCTCATGCAAAAATGTGTTAACGGGAATGATAACCATGCCCGCCAACAATGCTGCGCAATAAGCTACGTAAAAATCAAAACCATTTTCCATAGAAAGCAATACTGATGTCCCACCATGTTTTGCAAACATTTGGGCACACCGCGTTACTCGGAAATAAAACTCACGATACGTCACTTCTCGTTGCTTAGAAACAAGAAATACTCGATCAGGAAAGCGTCGAGCGCTCTGCCCAACAAGTAATCCGATATGCATATGTGCATATTCTTCAGACAAATCCTGAAAAAAGCCGCGTTCGTTATCTTCGAGTTTTTTGCTCAACACACTTCCTTTTTTTAATTCGACTGCGCTAAATTAGCTTTAACTTAAGCTTCTTTGTCTTCGTCGTCTTCATCATCTTCATCATCTTCATCTTCGTCGAAATCGTCTTCATCGTCTTCAGACTCATCCGCACCAAGTTCATCATGGTGCACATAAGGTCGACTGAATTCTTTAAAGATTTCGTCGACTTCGTCATCATTTTCAAGATCTATGTCGTCGTCTTCATCTTCATCAAAATCATCGTCGCCTTGATACTCTTCCATTTCAACAACAAGAGCTTCAAGTTCTTTAATTCCGCCTTCTTGCAATGCATTTTTGATGTCGTCAATAACGGCCATCAAATCTTTTTTGCTCTCTTCTGCTTCTTGAGCCACATCTTTCTTAAACTCTGCAGTGTCTTGAATTTCGCCAGCATCTTCAATGAGCATGGCTTCAAGTTCTGCGCGTTGAGCTTTGTCAGAAATTGTTTTAACTTTTTTGATCGCATCAAGTTGTTCTGTCAAAAATGTAACATCATCAGCAAAAGCTTCTTTCATAGAGTTAACTCTACGACCAAGAATTTCTCTGACTTTTTCAACGCTTTCAATATCAGATGCGTTGGTAAGTGAAGAACAATGATCTTCGATAGTTTCCATCAAACCATCAAGTTCTTTAATACAGTCCAGGCTAGCTGATTGCTGCAATTTTAGTAAATATTCTGTTTGTTCTGCTAGCTGATCAATCTTTGACACCATTAAGGTCCTCTATAAGTACGATTAATACACTTAAAAAACTAGTTTATGCTGATTTATTTTTTTTCGCCAATCGGATGCGCATTTTTCTATAATTTGCACAAATATGCAAATACTATGCGATCCTTGCCATATAAGTCTTGTTTAACGCAGATTTCGGCAAATCCCTGATTTTTCATGATTTCTGCCACTTTTTCAGCCTGAAGATGTCCAATTTCAAATACCAGACACGGAAAGGCTCCACTTGAAGGCGTTAAGACACATGGCACCAATTGTGAAAATTCTTGGTAAAACTTAAGCCCTTCATTTTCAGCGACCAAAGCGCGTTTAGCCTCCCAATCACCAAACTTTTCATACATTACGCCAAGCTCGCGGGCCGCCAAATAAGGTGGGTTTGAAACCACAAGATCAAACTTTAAGTCTGTTTTTTGTAAAAACTCACCTGCATCTGCCTGAACAAACTCAACATTTTTGACTTCAAGTCCGGCTTGATTCTCGCGAGCAAGCGCGATTGCCTCCTCGTCAACATCAACGCCAATCACCTGGGATTTTGGAAAGGCCTGCGCCAAAGCCAAGGCTATGCACCCCGAACCTGAACACAGATCTAAAATAGCAAAGTTGACCTGATTAACTTTGGAAAATTGCTCAATAAGCCACAAACACCATTCTTCGGTTTCGGGCCGTGGAATTAAAATGGGAGCCCGCACCACAAGATCCATGCCACAAAAAGGCACGACTCCAAGGATATATTGCAGAGGCTTTTTCAGAACAATGCGATCATGAACCCACTGCTCAAGCGTTTTGTGCTGATCATCGGTCAATTGCACATCACTGATCAGCAATTGGCTTTGATTTTTACCAGTCAATTTTTCAAGCAACCACAGCACTTCTGACTGTGCATTGCCAATCCCCACCTGCTCAAAACGAACGACCAGATCGCGAATAATGCTTTTTGAGCTAGCCACGGAGTAATTCCTTTACATATGCCGGAGCATTAAACGGACGAATGTCCGCAACGCCTTCCCCATAGGAAAGATATACCACAGGAACTTTGGTGTGTTCAACTACGGAAAACACAATGCCTCCCTTTCCGGTGCCATCAACTTTAGTTAGCACAATGCCATCCAATGGAGTCGTTTCGTGGAACAATTTTGCCTGTTCCAGCGAATTTTGACCCAGCATGGCATCAACGGTCAACAACGTTGCAATAGTCTCACCTGGCAAGCATTTGCCCACTACGCGCTTTATTTTTTCAAGCTCGTTGAGCAAATTTGCCTTAGTTTGAATGCGGCCGGCAGTGTCAATAATCAAATAATCAAAACCTTCAGTCACAAATTTCTTGCAACCATCAAAAATAACAGCGGACGGATCCTGGCTTTCTTTGCCCGCATAAACCGTGGCTCCTATTTTCTGTGCCCAAATGGCCAATTGCTCGGGCGCAGCTGCACGAAAAGTGTCTCCCGCCACAAGTAATACCTTTTTGCCCTGCCGAACCAGCTGTGCCGCATATTTGCCCGCAAATGAAGTTTTGCCCGTACCATTGACCCCCACCATCATCATAACGCGAGCATCCTTAAGGCTAGAAGCTGGTAAATTAATATTTTCGGTCAAAATAACTTCAAGTTCATTAAGAATATCGGCTGGTCGCGCATGGGGCGAGATTTTTGACTTAACTTTATCAAGCACCTGTTGCGTCATTTTGGTGCCAAGATCAGCTGCGATCATCAGTTCTTTAAGTTGTGCAAAAAAGGCTTCGTCAACCACTGAGACCGATCCGAATAATTGAGCAATTTTACTCGTAAAGCCGTTATAAACAGCTTTCATTTTTTCTTTAATAAATCCAAACATATTGTAGAGCTCCTGACCAAGTTGTGCACACAGTTTTTTGAAAATTACATTCACCCACACCCCGCATGCCCTGAGTGTTTTGTGAAACAAACAAAGAGCCTTATTGTACACCTAGTATAACAACTTTTATTAATCTGAGTCAGAATCAAAATTTATCACAAATTTCGGATCATGCATTTGTGTCATAGGTTCAAATCGCCTAAAGACATAGGCGGGAATCCTTTTTTCAAGAACCCCACTAATTTCTTTTTTCAGAGCAAGCCCTTCTGTAACACTCTTGTCATTCAACTGGAAGACTTCTTTAAAGTGTATAAACAATTCAGATTCAGTGTTTTTATTAAAATTTTCCCACACGAGGTGTGCATCTGCAGGCTGCTTGGGCCTTATGGCAACAATTGATGCATCGAGCTCAAATAAAAAAAATTGCCTGGCAAGTAATCCATGTACGTTGCCAGTATCCTTAAATACTTGCCATGAATTACGCATCCTTGCAAAAGTTTCATACAGCAGCTCAATGTCTTGATCAAATAACGATGCGTAGTGCGCAAGAGCTCCATCCTGACATCTGAGCTGGATCATGAGATCTTCAATGGTTTTCAAATTTTCATTATGCTGTATCTTTAACCTATTATTTTCATCTTTTTTTCCCTCAAGCTTGGCTCTCAATGATTGAACCTCTGCATTAAGATCGGCAATTCGTGATGCAGAATTTCCAGAACGGGAGGAAGATGCTTGCGTAATCGCCAGCAACTCTTTTCTATACTCCTTATTTTCTAAATTTGTACGTTTCAATTTTTCGGTAAGAATAGCAATATCCTGACCCTGATCACTTGATCCACCTTCACTTGACACGCATGACATCCGCTTTGCGGTTTCTAACTGTCGCTCAAAAGCCATATTTTTGCTTAATAATTTTTCGTTAGCTTTTTTGAGTCGCTCATTCTCTTTTTGAAAAGCCGCTGCTAAGTCGCGTGCATCTTTCAATCCGTCTGTAATGCCCTGTTTAATTTGATCTTTTTGATTGCGAACGGAAACACCTTGTTCATCACACTTCCACTTAACATCTAGGTAACTTTTATTCAATTCATCATACTTACTCTGAAGTCGGCTCAACCGAAGATTTGACGCTTGCAATTGCTTATCAAGGACTTCAATTGTTTTTGCATCTTCTTTCAGGCGAGCCCCATATCTTGCCTGTTCTTCTTCCCGAGATTGCGCAAGAGCACAGCACTCAGCGCGTGATTCTTTTAATTTTTGCGAAGTCTCCGCTATCGTTTCTTTAAAAAGATCAATATCCCCAGAAGATAAACAAACTCTTGCTGATCGACCCTCTTGCAGCAGCTCTTCTTCTTTTTTCATATCCTTAAAGGACTGGGTAATTTGCAATTCATTGTAGGCCCAACAAGCATACTCAAGAATCTCGGCTGGAGTGCTTTCCTCAAAAGGATTGGCAAGGAGCATGGAACTTGCAGCAGCTCCAGAGTCTGCATGTCTTTTTTTAGACTTACTGCTTTTTCCGCCCGCACAAATCAATGGAGTTGCAAGAAGACTTAATAATAAAAAAACACGCCAAGAACAAAACCGCCTTGTAATTTGAATAAGGCCAACACGTGATAGATGCATAATTTTTTTTAAATACCAGAAAGTATGAGTGAGTCTGATTAAATGAACGCCATCTGTACCAATTTTTTTATGAGTACAAATAAACTTCAAGATTAATGTACTTTTTAAGATTTTAAAAATTAACCTGAAGAAACCTCATAAAAAAGAAAAAAGGTCTGGAGCCCTAAGCTCGCAAACCTCTTTTCACATCTGTTGCGCTCGATCTAGTTTTCCTCTGCCTTTTAATTCAGGCGGATCAGAGAGCCTTCAACAGGAATTTTATGCTCATTTAATTTGAGTTGTTATCTGTATCTTCCATGTCTGAATCCATATCGCTGTCCATATCAGTAGCATGCCCAGAACAACACGAATTCGTCACTTCAGATTTATTTTTTTTTGCAGACTTCTTATTCTGCATTTCTTTTTTGCGCTTATGTTTTTTCTTAGCTTCTTTTTTTTCTTTTTTATCGCCAACCTTGTTACCAATAATAGCCCCAAGGAAACCACCAGTCACACCACCGATTGCGGCACCTTTACGACCACCAGCAGCACCACCGATTATAGCGCCTGTTCCAGCACCAACTGCAGCGCCGCCAAATGTACTTTCATCTTTATCACAACCTGGCAAAAAGCTGAGGCCTAAAATAAGGACCAATCCGCCAAGAATCATTTTTTTCATCATAACTCCTTAAAAAGGGAATACTGAAAACTTAAATAGGCCTCGGGGCACCCTACGTCCTCACTTGGTTGACAGGCACCCCAAATCTTCTATTCAATCTTTTCCTTACCTCATCCTAACTAATCAGTATTTCAATTTGCAATGATTTTAGATTTGTTTTTAGCCAACACACCATAACCAATCAATAAAAATACAACTCTTGTCGCCTTTTCAAAAAATATCGCAATTATTGCTATTAGAAACCCAGCCTTGGTACATTAAGGCCATAAGATCCCCAACCTAGAGGGAATTGTGATGATGGTTTTTAGCCAGAAAAATATTCTTTTAATAATGTGCGCGGTCCTTGGCCTGAATGCCTCGGTGCATGCAGCAGCAGACGAAATGACCGCTGAAGATGTACAAAAAGCCATGGCTGCACGGTCAGCAGCACCTGTAGTAGCAACTACAACTCCAGCCGCTCAACCTGTAGCAACAAAACCCGCCGTCACGGCAGCTGCAGTCGCACAATCAGCTCCTGATGCGGATCTTGAATTGCCAGCTTTGGATATTAACTTTACGCAAACCTCATCATCTTCAAAAACCGCACTCGCAAACTTACCCCCCGCAGATCAAACAAGTACTGCAACCAGAACTCACTCATCATCAGTGCCTCCGGTAAGAATCAGGCACTTTATGCGGTCGCCGTTGTTCACGCAAAATCAAACTATCGATTTTGTGGCCGCACTTTCTGACATTGAACATCAACTGAAATATTTAGGAAAATCTCTGCAACTGAAAGACCAGATCAAGGCCTTGGATGAAACCATTTCCAGCACACAAGCTGAAATTGCTGAGGTTGTTGGAAAATTTGAAAATATTGTTACCACCATAGGATCAATGCAACCCGCATCCCATAATTAATCATTAAAAACGAAGGAGACCAATCATGATAAGTTACACAATGACGCGAGTGTCAATGAAAGACAGAAACCGCACGCCAGACCGTCAACAAGCTCCGGTCCAACACCCTCACCTCAACCCTCGCCCTCGCCATGACGAACATGTTGAACGTGAAAAGTCACATGCTCACACACCATCATGCCCCGCAGAATGTTATCACAATCCTGCTGACAAGAGCAAAAATGCGAATCACTACAAACGCGATTAAGCCCGCTGACGCATCAAAGCTAACAGGCCTATCCCAAATACCATGAAAAATGGTAGTGATAGGCCAACTTGGGCAATTTTGGCTGTGCATAAGAAGATAATGTACATGCAGCTGGCAATCCCAGCTCCGCTGATCCACAGTGGCATTTGTTCAGAAATCCCCTGCCAGCGCACTTTAAATGCTGCAATCATGTTGATCAAATAGCACGTCACAAACGACATTACTGCCATATTTTGCAGCGGGATTTGCTCGGTCGTCAGACCAAGCACAAGGCACGCAAGCCCTGCTTCAGCCACCAGGCTCACCCAAGGAACGTGGGCATCGTTGATTTGTGCAAAAACTTTTGGAAAAAATCCATCTCGTGCCAAAACTTGCAGGTTCCAACAATTGTTCGTCAAGATCCCAAATGATGCTGAAACAACTGATGCAAACATCACACGATTGACAAAAATACCCAACCACAAAGTATCTGGGAAAAACCGTTGGCCAATAAGCATAAACGGACTGCTGACATTACCTAGATCTGCGCCCAGCGCTGAATACAGTGATGTCTGAAACGCAATGTAAACAGCAAGCGCCACGAGCGAAGACCCGATCATAATTCGTTTAACATTTTGTTCAGCATCCTGAATGAGATGCGCAATCGTGCATGTAACTTCAAAGCTGGAAAACGCAAAAATCGCAATAGGTAACGTGCGCATGAGCTCAAAAAACTCAGGAACAATCACTGCTGGATCGCTATACGCAGTCTCGAACCAGCCGGCCACCATCGCAAAAGCCAATGGAACTACTTTGAGCGCAATGAATAACCACTGAATGCGGCCACCAATGCGAACACCCAGCGAATTGATTGCTGCTAACAAAAAAATCAAACCACAATCCCACACGAACAAGGGAATCGCTTGCATCACAGGACTTTGGCGATAAAAAAAAGCTACAAACACATGCGCGAGCAATGCAGCCCCCATGGTTTTACCCACAAAGTATGACCAGCCGCTCACAAATCCTGCAACAGGATGTAAAAACTCTTTGGCATAAATATACAAGCCGCCAGCTTGCGGACGCACAGAACAAAAGGATGACAAGCACAAGATAACGGGAAACATCGCCAATGCCGCAAATAGGTAACCGACAAATCCGAGCGACCCGCCCAACCGTGTAAGAGGAGCGGCATTAATGAAAACACCCGCTCCGATAATGGTATTAATACTCAGCAACATGGCCGCGAACGGCCCCATCTTTGGATGTGACATCCGAATCCTTAATTAAATTGTTTCAAGCCACGCAGACACGCTCACGCGCAAAGCCCCCTTATCCTGGCAAACTCCGCCGCCCTGAATCAAGCCAGCCTTTCCACCCCCGAATAATCCATGTGCCTTGAGAATATCCGCCAGCCACTTGATATCAACTTGTGACTGATATTTTGCAGAAATAAATCCAGTAAATGAAACGCGCTCTTTTGCCTCGCCAGTGCGAGAAAGAATCAAATACACACCTGGATTTTTGGCATCAATTTTTGTGGCAATATCACGCATTTGATCAGTATCAACATCATCAAGATCAAGATATAAAAATGGGATTTTGCCACATAGTTGAACTTGTTGGCACCATGCAGGAATATTCACATCCATCATCTTGGCCTTAAGTTGACCCAATTGCGCAATACCTTGTTGACGCTGCTCACGCAACTTGGTAATCGTAGCACAAATTTCTTCGGGCTTGGCTTTCAATTGTTCGGTCAAATTTTTGACCGTAGTATGACATTCTTGGAAATACTCAATAGCTTTGGTTCCCGTCAACGCATGAATACGGCGAATTCCAGTTGCGACAGAAGATTCACTGACAATTTTGAGTAACCCAATTTTGCCAATCGCATCAACGTGTGTTCCACCGCATAGCTCATTGGAATAATCTGAAATGTGTATAACACGAACCTTTTCGGGATTATATTTTTCACCAAAAATGGCAATCACGCCCTTCTTTTTGGCTTCTTCCAATGTGGTATTGAGCACCACAACCGGAATGTTTTCACGAATTTTACGATTAACCAATTCTTCGGTTTGCCCGATCTGTTCAGGTGTCATGGCTTCAAAATTAGTAAAGTCGAATCTCAAATAATCTGGGTGCACAACAGAACCTGCCTGCTTGACCTGTCGCCCCAAAACTTGAATGAGCGCAGATTGCAGCAAGTGTGTTCCGGTATGATTATTGGCCGTATCGGCACGAACTCCAAAATTGACGACAGCATGCGCCATGTCGCCAACTATGATATTAAATTCACCAGCTTCTGGTTTACCCAATTGCATAACCACAGCCAACTGGCCTTCTGAGCCAAAATGCTTATGTAAATTCATCACCGGGTACGAAGCACCCTTGATGGTCACATAGCCCGCATCATTAACCTGTCCGCCAGTAGCAGTGAAAAATGGCGTCGTTTGTGTGACAATCCAACTCGCGTCCTTACCTTGCTCGAACCACAAAATTTTTGATATCGATTCAAGTGCGTCGTATCCGACAAACTCGGTCACCACATTTTCAGGAATGACAAAACCTCGCGCTGCAGTTTTTTTCTTACCTGATTGTTCACGTTGTTTTTCCATAGATTTTTCAAAATCTGCTGCATCAATCGCCATGCCCGCATCTTTGGCCAAAACCATAGTCAATTCCAAGGGAAACCCATACGTGTCGTAAAGTTTAAATGCTTGTTCGCCACTAATAAAATTAAGGCTTTGTGCTTTTTGTTCGTGAACATATTTTTCAAAAATATGCTGCCCACCGGTTAAACTATCGGCAAATCGGTCAACTTCTGATTGAACGACTTTTTGAATAAACACTTGGCTATCAATCAACTCAGGATAGATGTCGCCCAAGCTTTTGCCCACAAAGGGTACCAAGCGCGAATAGTACGAAGTATCACCTAATTTTTTTGCAAACAATGTGGCTCGACGAATAATTTTACGCAAAACATAGCCGCGACCTTCGTTGGAAGGCAATCCACCATCGGAAATAATGATGCACGCTGACCGGATGTGATCCGACAAAACGTTGATCGCAATCTGTTGATCTCGTGTTGCAGTTTGGTAGTTAATGCCCGAAAATTCTTCAATGGCATCATGAAATGGATCCATTGCATCAGTATGAAACAGGCTATGCTTACCCTGCATCACCGCAGAAATGCGCTCAAGGCCCATTCCGGTATCCACGCCCGTTTGTTTGAGAGGGATCAGTTGGCCATCTTCTTGACGATTGAATTGCATGAAAACCAAGTTCCAGACTTCCATATAGCGATCATTTTGACCACCAATGTCTTCTTCGTATGGTCCAAATTCTTCACCGCGATCGTAAAAAATCTCGGTGCACGGACCACAGGGGCCCGTGTCGCCCATTTGCCAGAAGTTTTCGGCTGCACCCTTGCGCGTAATAAGACGAGGCTCAAACCCAATGATATCGCGCCAAATAGCAAAAGCTTCATCATCGTCTTGGAAAATAGTTGGATATAATTTTTCTTTGGGCAGGCCAAGTTCTTCAGTCAAAAATTTCCAGGCAAACTGAATCGCTTCTTTTTTGAAATAATCACCGAATGAAAAATTACCCAGCATTTCAAAAAAAGTCAGATGACGGTCAGTAAAACCAACTTGTTCAAGGTCATTGTGCTTTCCACCAGCTCGAACGCACTTTTGGCTTGTGGTAGCCCGCACATATGAACGTTTTTCAGTTCCTAAAAAACAGTCTTTGAACTGATTCATGCCTGCATTGGTAAATAAAAGCGTTGGATCTTCCGCGGGAATAACCAAAGAGCTGGAAACGATCGTGTGACCATTCTTTTCAAAAAATTTCAGAAACTTTGAACGAATTTCGTGCGACTTCATTTCTACAGCCTTTGCCTTATCCGGAAATCCAACTACCAACGCATAAATCCCCAATATTCTACCATTGGCCTGATATTTGCGCTACTTTGAATAATAAGACTTCTGGGTACATTAAGGTTCTTTTGAGCTTACGCTTTCATGGGCACCTATTTATGCACACAAAGCTGATATTCTTTTGTATCGGGCACAGGAATTCAACAAAATGTACCCTCAAGACAAAGTTTCTCTGCTTTTTTTACGATGATAACGATACTATTTTGAGAAACACGATTACTGAAATGAACGAAAGAATGTATGCAAATCCCGACATTCTCAAAAATGTCTGCATTCAAATTATCAAATTTAACTGCACCGACCGTGATCCAACACCTACTCTTTTGAAGATTTTTAATCCCTAACCATAGCGCAGTCGATTAACCGAATATTTTTTTGATAGCATCTTTTATGGCGTCTTCATCTTGAAATCCACTGGTCCGACCAATTTCATGGCCATCTTTCATGAATACCAAAGTGGGAATAGATGCAATTTTATATTCAACTGCCCAGTCATGTTCTTCATCAACATTGATTTTAACGAATTTATAGATGCCCTTAAATTCAGCGGCCATATCTTCAAAAATAGGGGCCATTGAATTACACGGAGAACACCATGGTGCATATGCATCAATGATCACAGGGATACGAGATTCCTGCACCACGCTCTTAAAATTCTTATGTGTAACTTCTGCCAACATATAACGATCTCCTGCCATACTTCATGGGCCCTAAGCCCCCATCTGTTAATTTGAGGTTACAAAAAAATTTTCGTTGGGGAAAGCTTTAAATGAGCAACAGATCGCAGATACTTACAAAAATCGAGCTTTTGCTTGTGATTCATAGGGGTTTGTTCAATCGTATACCACTGATCAGGTGCATAGGGCTGAGCAAGCCGTGAAAAGCGATTGATCCACACACGGCCATTGCGCTGCATAATCTCATCCAATCGCTTGAAGTCAGCTGCATTTTGAACCTTGGAAAGCATAAGAACACTTGAATGATGTGCATTGATATCATGATTTTTCAGTACATGCCCTTGCGTGTCAAACCGAGCATTAAATGTAAATAAATACAGTGGATTTTGCTCATCGCAAAGGCCTTGATACAATCCCTTATAAAACCAATCGAGGGAAATATGTGGGTGATAGCATCCGATTAATGCATTGGGTATAGACTGCAAACAGGCTGCGCGAATCCGTTCACCCAGAGCACGCGCTCGCTGTTGCAATGCAACAAAATGATCACTGAATGCTTTATTGAGCAACACATCGGAAATGGACTCTTGTCCTTCTGCCGTCAGCGCTGCTGGCTCAAATCCCATGCTGGACAAAAATGATCCCGTTTTTTTGCGACCATACATTTCCAAATCCAAAACAACCCCACCCAATTTAATTCCATGGGAAATTTCTGGATTTTTCCATAAATGAACAAATTCCTTGAGTGGATTGAGCACCTCGTTATCCCAGAACAGATCGCTCGTTGGACTGGGAACATCCACATAATGATTGCCGTAAATGTCGACAGCGTGCGGATGCGGCAAAAAAGGGTCGTACAAATTATTGGCTATTTCAAATCCAATCATAATCTGCGGCAAAGCTACCTTGCGGCGGTCAGCTTCCTGTTTGAACATTGCGGTGAACCGACCAATGGAATCCAAAAACCTTTGCTTTTGATCTTTGCGTTTGGCTGCAGGGCTGGACAGATATTCCTGCGGACAAAAACTGATCCACAATGTATCAACTCCGGAATCAAACAAATACTTAATAAGCTTTGCACGGCTGCCCGCAACTTTTTCAGCTTCCTGATTTGCAGTGTTGTCATCAAAAGCGATCAGCTCCATCCATGCAGTTTTTATCGCCTTGTTTGCGCCTCGCTTGGGCCTCATTTTCTTTTCAAAAAACTTCCGTCCCTGACTACCCAAAACTGGCTTACTGACTCGCGAAAAAGCCGTATCAAAAAGCTGGCAAAACATTGACTGAATCGACTGCGCAATTTGCTGTTCAAGCTCACTGCTGACAGGAAATAACTGAAAGTTTTCTGAAATTCCCAACGCGGTGAGCAAACTACTGAAACTGACCAACAAAGTGTTTTCTTTATGCTTACCAGGAGCCATGAGCGCAAGCGGCATCAATGGTTTGAGTTCTGCATCAAGTAAGTGTGACTGCCGAGGCAATGGAACAACACCGGCGCTTGTTTGAAATTGATCGCTTATCATACCTTTGCTGCCAAGCCGCGGCATATTGAGGGTGGTATGATATCGATAAGATCTGGACTCAAGAGGTTGCTCAAGAAACTGGACAATTTGTGACTGCGAATCATTTTTTCCAAATAACTTCAGAAGTTCTTGTTGTGTTTGGCGCGCCTGACCAGCCCTGGCCGAAAGTGATGGGAAGAAAAGCCCTGTGACGACATTTTTCTTTTTGCTCCATCGTCCCAACATATGCATAAAAGTGGAACGGGCAACTGAAGAATTTTGAGCCTGCATGAACTCAACACCAATATCAACAAAAAGTGCTTGGTACCCAGAAAAATCAATATGAGGCTGATCAAGAATCTGCCCAAGGGACATATAATCTACCTCAACTCCAGCCGATTCTATAAACGAAATAATAGGCTGATAGCTGTCTTTTTCATGCTGAGATGTTGAAAGGAATAAAACACGTATTGGCTGATTGACACTACCCAGACCTTGATCTTGACACAGGGCCAAAATCATAAGGACAAACCCCCATTTCCCCTTAATGATTCCCCCTTTGCCCTTTGGGCATCGCTTTATCGTTTTTGCGATTTACGTTATTCGCATGGTCCAATCATAAAACAAGAGATTGCGATGAGTCGACAAAGCAGAATTTAGACTCCCTTGCCCCGATGAACTCAAGTTAATTGCTCTCGAGCTTCATCAAAATTGCCAGCCTCAGCGAGAAAACTATTTTCATCCTCAGCCAAAGCGACCTCAAACAAAGGCTCTCCTGCCAAGCGAGGCTCCACAGGCCGCACGGCAAGAAGTTCACGGAACTCCAGTACCTTTGCTTCCAGCTGTGCATGAAGACTAGATTGCTCTTCCACTTCACGACGGCAATCTTTTTCATATTTTTTAAGAACTTGCAGCTCTCGCTCCATATCCTTAACCTGACCCTTCAAGCTTTCAACTTCAGATTTTATAGCCATACTGCTCGCTTGTTCATCCTTAAGAACTTTGTACATCCGGCCAACATGATCAAGAGCTCGATAAACTCTGTCTTGTGTTTCAGGGAAATCCTTACGCAATTCAATCAACTCCCTGCTCACTTTTTTGTGCAAATCCTGTGCAGAATCAGCATCACCATTAAGTTGAAAACCACACACAGCACTGATTAATAGGGCATAATTTAATTTTTTCATCACAGCTCCTTTTTGACCTCACACAAAAAGTCTTATACAAAGGATATACAATGATCAGATTGCGCAGGTCAACGAGATGCACATGACAAAAAAAATAAATGCTTTAATGTGATGCCCATAATCAGATATTCTGCGCTTGCGCATTAATCTTCTTTACAAAAAAGATCTTGAGATTATGACTCCAAAAATTTCACGTTTCTTATTCACGGCATTGTTGTTATCTCAAATTCCAATCAATGCTGAGGTATCAATTCCCACAGAGTCAACACCCGAAATTAAAGCTTTTTCACCCCTTCCGAAAATCGAAGTGTTTTTTTCACCAGAAGACCACTTAGATGAAAAACTCATCGATGAATTGAATAACGCTAAAAAAAGAATCCTGGTCGCCATGTACGCACTTTTTCATAAAAAAATTGCCGAAGCTCTCATTGCTGCTCACAAACGTGGTGTGGTTGTCAAATTGGTTGTCGATCCTTATTCCCGATCAGGCTACGGAAAATCGAGCATGTTGGTCCAAGCTGGCATTGTGGTGCATTTATTCAACCCATCAGCATTATATGACGAAAAAGAAAGCGTAGAAGCTGAACGGTCTTTTGACGATGAACAGACCAAAAGCTTTGCGCCAATTATGCATCACAAATTTGCCATCATTGATGATCTTTTGTGGACAGGGTCGTTCAATTGGACCCAGCAAGCAAGCAATGTTAATAAAGAAAATGCCGTAAAAATTCGCGATATGAGCATTCTTCTGCTGTACAAAAAACAATTTGACGAGCTTTTTGATAAGGCCCAAAAACTTAACCCAAGCCTGCGAGAAGATTCAGCAAAAGAGGATTACGAATGAACCTCAAAAAAATTATAGCCCTGACAAGCCTTGTAGCCTTTGCAATTGGATCACCTCAAAAAGCATGCCCAACTCCCTTTAAAAACTTTTTCATACAAGTTTCAAAAAAAGGCCTTCGTAAAATCAAGCAATTGCGCGAGTATAAAACCCTAGCGCCGCAACACAACCTTCAACCTATTGAAACCCTCGTTTCATCACGCCACGACCTCATTCAACGCATAGTAACCGAAATAGATGCCGCTCAAGACCGAATACTCATTGCGGTTTATCTCATTACCAATGACAAGATTATTGAGGCGCTTTTACGAACACAAGAGCGCGCACAAAAATACCAACAAAATATCGACATTCAAATTGTTACCGATATTTTGAGTATAAAACTTGGAGCAGGAAAAGCCGATCAGCTCAGTCAATCGGGCATAACAACCAAAATATTTCCATTTCCTTCAAATCAAGAACTAGAACTTGCCCGCACAGGATCTGCACCAAAAAAATGGACAAATGAACCTTTGATGCATCACAAATTCTTAATTATCGATGACAAGGCAATTAATGGATCACTCAACTTGACACAAAAGGGTAATAATGAAAATTACGAAAACATTATGATTATTCACGACAAAAAAGCTCTCCAATGCCTTCTTACAGAATTTTGTTATCTGGCTAGTCATGCCCGCGACTTGGACCCATTGGCACCTTCAGATGATACAGCCGAAGTTGAAAAATTAATGCGCAGAAGAAATTTTGATGGTGGAAATACGAGCTCAAGCAGACGGGCATCATATTCAGAAGACGCCCTGTGGACATAAGGCACTTATATTGAAACTTTTAATTATACTGAGATTTCTATTGCACTTAAATCACAAGACTGGCATGGTTAAACACCAATCAAATGCTATTAACATGAAGTAGTATTATTAACACCTTGAAAATTTGGAAAAAAACATGACGGCTGGAGAATTAGGTTACACCGCAGGTTACGTCTTGAGTGGGAAGGCTTTTGGGATTTGTGCATTCTTTATAACCAGAAAAATCATGGAATTTACTTGGCCCAAAACAAAAATGGCTTTTGCCAATATCTCTGAGGCTACAAGCGCATCGCTTCGTTCCATAGCTTTTGGAAAAACAGCTCTTTATGGAGCTATCTCCTGCCTAAGCCTTATTTACTTATTTTCCTCTGTTCTAACGATTATTAAAATCCCAAACCTCAAAAAAATAAATTTAGAGTACCTGGCAGATCATGGAGATCCAATAGAAATTTGTGGAGTTGCAAGTAGTTATTTATATGGGATAAACGTTAATCAAGATTATGTGGTCGCAAAAAAACTTTTGGAGCGCTCCTGTGAACAAGGCTGTCCTGAAGCTTTTTCAGTACTGAGCTTCATGTATCTAACCGGACATGGAGTTGGTATAGATGTTCAAAAAGCCATCTCCCTCCTTCATAGTGCGGCAGAAATGGGCTATGCCCCTACACAAGCCGAACTAGGCGTTTTGTATATTTCTGGACAGTATGTCGAAAAGGACGCCAAGCAAGGGTTGCATTACTTAAATCTTGCGGCTCAAAAAAATAACAACAATGCCCTTTTTTACCTAGGTTGTTTACATGAAGAAGGCAATGTTGTTGCCCATGATATAGACCAAGCAAAAAAATACTACACTCTTGCCGCCAACCAAAATCATCCTAAGGCCTTAAGTCAATTAGCTGTGTTTTCTTATAAAAAAGGCAATTATCAAGAGGCTGAACAATTATTTGAAGCTGCTATAAAATATGAGAACAAAAGGGCTACTGAAAATGTTTTTTTTGCCAATACTCAAGGACTCAGTAGCCTTCAAAATTCACCAAAATCTATATTAGCCCTCATGGATTCCACAGATAAGGCAAATATTGTGGCCTTTTCCTACTTAGGGCAAATGTATGCAGACCCAAAATGCACACTAAAAAATTACGGGAAAGCGAAATATTATTTAGAAAAAGCAGCCAAATTCAATGATCACAATGCTTTGACATCTCTCGGATGTTTATATATCGCAGGAGCCAATGGCGATCGTAATATCAAAGAAGGAATGGAGTGCTTGGAAAAAGCAGCCCCTATGAATAAAGACGCAAAAACAATACTTGCATCATTAAATAATCCCGAAACCAAAAACTCTGTAATTAACAACATTGAAAAGTTTTTTTGCTAAGTCATTTGGTACTTGCTCAGTAAAAAGGCCCCTTGTTTTTATGCAAGAGGCCTTTTGTTATTCTAGAATGAAAATTGTGATTATTCAGCTATTTCAGCGGGCAGCTCTGGGCTAGTTGCAATCAGACGCACCATGTCGTCTGGAAGCGGAACTGAGTACTCAAAAGCTTTTCCATCATACTCAAATGCCAACTTATGGGCATGAAGTGCCTGACGTTTGATCAATTTTGACGTTTCACCATAGAGCTCATCACCAAAAATAGAATGGCCTATTGCTTTGCAATGGACGCGAATTTGGTGTGTTCTGCCGGTAACCGGGAAGCAGTCAATCACGGTAAAGTTCTCGTGATATGACCGAACTGCATAAAAAGTGGTGGCAACGCGCTCTTTCAGGCCACGATGAGACATTTTGTGGCGATATACGCGATCACGGCCAATCGGAAAGTCAATCGTGCCTTCTCGTTCAGCTGGATGGCCATGCACAACGGCGCAATAGGTCTTTTTGATCAAGCGATCATGAAACATGGTTCCGATCTTACTTTTGCCGCGTTCATTACGCGCCACAATCATGACCCCAGAAGTGTCACGATCAAGACGATGCACAATGCCTGGGCGTTCGTCATCATTAAATTCCACCAATTCTTCAAATCGATGTAAAAGGCCATGAGCAAGAGTAATGTCGCCAAGGTTGCTCGGTGCTGGATGGACCGTCAAGCCCGCAGGCTTGTTGATAATAATAAAATCGGGCTGCATATCAATAACTTCAAAATCAACCTTATGCGCAACAAGGTGACTCGGCTCGGCCGTAGGAAATTCTATTGAAACGGTATCGCCAATTTTCAGGACGGCACCAGACTTTGAAACTCCTTTTTGATTAACCAAAACATGGTTCTTATCAATCAACCCTCTCAAATAGGTGCGTGAGTGGTCAGGAAAGGACGAAACCAAGTAATGGTCAAGTCGGCCCTGTTTTTCCGCAGAGTACGTTAAAGTGTGAGCTGCACGGATCTGAGACGCGTCTCTCTGTGCTTGCAAATTGTCGGTATTCATAAAGGGGTCCTGTTTGCCTGGTTAATTGAACTTACTTACTACACTAAGATATTATCGGAAAAAATCAAAATCTTGGCCTAATCAGGCCCTAAATTTAAGGATTCTGATGCATTCAATTGAAAAACTTGTCCCGCAGATCATTGCCAACATGGAAGAAGTCTTGTCCGAACGAAGCGAAATCGGCAAGAATTTATGGACAACTATCGTCCATTTGCATCCTGCCGACATTGCCAAACTGCTTGAGCGGCTCAAAAAAGATCACCTTTTGAAGTTTTTCCTCAAACTGCCTGAAGCTTTAGCTTACCAGACTTATGAAGAATTTGATCCTAAAACCCAAGCTTTTTTGCTTGAAAAATTTGATCCAACCCAAGTTTCCCACCTTTTACAATTTCTTTCATCAGATGCTCTGACCGATCTATTTGATCATTTACCCGAAACAGCTCAAAAACAATATTTACTTTTGATCCAAAAACAACAACGACACCACCTTTTGTCAGCGCTAAGCAGTCAACCCAAAACAGCTGGCCGGCTCATGAACATGGGTGCTATTTCGCTCAAGGCAAGTTTTTCGGTCGGAAAAAGCATTGAGATTCTACAAAAATACGGCAAGACCAAAGAATCAACTCCACGAATTTATATCACCGATGAACACAACGTGCTGGTCGGCTATATCTCCATGGACGACCTCTTTCGCAATAGTTCCGAAATCATTATTGGTGACATCTTACGTAAAGTCCACGTCAAAGCGCGTGCAACGGACTATCAAGACCATGTTGCCGCCCAACTTTTACACTACAACTTGCTCTCAGTTCCCGTCGTCGACCTTGAAGATCGTTTTTTAGGAACAATCACCGCGCATGATGTTTTGGAAATCATTGAAGAAGAAGCAACAGACGACATGCTCAAAATGGCGGGGGTTACGCCATCAGAAGCTATACACAGTTATTTTCAGACGACATTCTTTATGCGCGTGTATTCCCGCATCAAATGGCTGATCGGCCTTTTGCTGCTCCAGAGTGCATCCAGTGTTGTTATGGCAAAATATGAACCACTGATTAGCGCACACACAATATTGTCATTCTTTTTGACCATGCTCATTGGAACAGGCGGAAATGCCGGAAACCAGTCAACGGCCCTGGTGATTCGCGGCTTGGTGACGGGGGAAATTCACGAAAACAACCGACTCATGGTGATCTTGCACGAATTTGGTACCTCATTAGCTCTCGGCCTCATCTTGTTTGCATTCTCATTTGCGCGCGTTTATTATTCATGCCAAAACCTTGCCAATGCGACTATTATTAGTCTTGCCTTGTTTGCAATTGTTATTGTTTCAATATTTATTGGAACCATTACGCCACTGATCTTGGAGCGTTGCAATATTGATCCAACCAGTTCAGCTGCCCCATTTTTAGCCACTGTTATGGATATCATTGGTGTGACAATTTACTTTTCAATAGCCCAGATTTTACTCAGTTAGCACAATATTTGAATAAATCACTGTATAAATGGCATTTTGCGCTTGACAGCCTATGGGCTCTTTGGCTAAACTTGTACCTGGTGATTGAGCCGCTAGCTCAGGCGGTAGAGCAACAGCCTTTTAAGCTGTGGGTCGTAGGTTCGAGTCCTACGCGGCTCACCAAGTTTTTTCGTAAATGAAAAAGCATGGCGCTCTATACAACTTAGCGCGAACACCAATCGATTGAAATGACGATTATCATACCTCCACGTCACAGATTGTTACCTAGTAATAGGTTAAAGCCGTTGACCAATATGATAATAATATGATTCAATCGTTGAAATATATAGACGTCCCCATCGTCTAGGTCGGTCCAGGACACTAGGTTTTCATCCTAGTAACAGGGGTTCAAATCCCCTTGGGGACGCCATTTTTTTATAACACAAGAGAGGGTGTTATGAAATTTCTTGGCGACGCTGCTCATCGAATCATATCCATGTCTGAATTAATGTGGGACAGGCTCAACCCTGCCCTCCAAGGCGCTGTAGCAATTGCTGCGGCAACTCTTCTTGTTATGTATCCTCAACTTCTTCTTGGCCTTGCTCGTCTTGCTATCGCAGCATACATCTTCGTTTATGCCATCAAACGCATCAGCGTGAGTGGTATTTTTGACGACAAAGATGACAATGATTCCATGGGGTCTGGTGGCAATTCAACAGGAATTCAAAACAGACCAACTCAAGCAAATGAAGATTTGGATAAACACAAAGAAGACGATGACGACGCCGATTCACGCTTTTAAATACACTTGATTACATATTTTTTTACAAAACCGGCCCCGTGAGAATATCATGGGGCCCTTTTGTTGTTTGTAACTACAAACATTTATCTGTTTTCTGGATTGAAAAAAGTTAGAAAATAGAGTTATTTAGCTTCTTATCTGTTTTCTGGATCGAGGTAGGCATATCGAATTATTTGCACGACAGTCAAGGCACTTAAAGCATATATATGCGCTGAAATATGGTATGAAAAATAGACACATATAAAGTATATGGGCCCTATTATAACACCATACAAAACAAAACTTACAGCTGCGACCTTAAGGCACGTATAAAGTAATGAAGCTTTATTGCTTGCATCAGCAACAGGAACAGTACCAGGCTTTGTGTTAATCATTTTCGCCACATGGCAGTTTTTTACATATCTTTTGACAAAAGAAACAACATCCTGATTTTTGGCGTCAATATTTGCAAGCATTATGTGGTTACTTTTTCCACCAACAAGCTTAACCAAAAATATCAATAACAAAATAGACCAATCAGAATCTTTCGACATATTTGGCAAATCTTTAACTGTGATATCTATTAATTTGAACTGACGAGGCATTCCTTGCTTGAGATGCACAACAAATTCGGTAATTTCACCCCAGGGAGCAAATCCGTAACGATTAATCCAAATTCCTTGGACGTTCAAAATTGCAACAGGTCCCTGATTATACAAAAAAGAAAGGGTATAAATTGTATAATACACGAATAGGCATATACCTAAAAAAAGAATCGTTTTTATTGACCAAAGTACTAGCGCTCCAAAAAGCAGTGACCCGTAAACAGAAGTTTCTTGCACGCGAACAACCTTAAACCAAGCAACTATCAAAAAACCAACCGCCGCGAACATTACAGCCAATATTTCTAATAAATCACTTATTCCAATTTTTTCAGTATACATAGTCAACTGAGTTGTTTTCTTCATAATATAAGCCTAGCAAAGCAGAGTTAAATTCTATTAAGGCCAGTTAACTCACTCTAACAAACGCCGGCGCTATGTAAAATAGAAGTACGAAACCCCCTATTTTTTGACCAAAAGCTAGGGGGTTTGGGATCTTTTTAAATAAAAATATCTATGGAAAGAGATTTTTCATTATTTTAATGATCATTAAAGCGATAAGAAAATATACCGCTGATGGGACACTATATGAAAAATAAGAATACATACCATATGTTGCACCTGCCATGGCACAGTAAAGTAAGAAACTTAATGCCAATGATTTTAAAAAATTACCCAATAACACGGCATGATGAGTCACATCTGTACGCATAACCTAATCCTCATCAATTGTAGTTAGTTGTATTATTAGGGAAGGAATGGACAGGCCCCAAAATAAAGCCCTGCTCCTGTAGCAAGAGTCTGAGTAAGCCCCACTCCCTCTGCCACAATAACTGCCCCTGTAACAGGACCACTTGTTGTCACTGCACCTGTTGTTACCGCAGCAGTTGCTACCCAGCCAACCGCATTTACCAAGCCATACATAAATGCTCCGAAAAGCGGTCCACCGCCGAGAAGACGCCCATTTAAAGCTAGTCTAAATTTGCCATCAGTAGATTGTATAACTTCGATATAGCCACCCACTGCAAAGAATTTTTGCAAATTTCCGCGTCGCGCAATTTCATACAATTTTTTATCTACATTATAATTGAGCACTTTATGAGACACGTCATTGTGAATAACAAAGAATCCCTTTTTGTTAAAATCAACTTGTATGTCATCATCAGCCAAAGCTCCACGTGCTACCACCGTTGGACGGCTTGGTTGTTTTTGTGTTACTTGAAATGTATTTTCAGCTACTTGTTTAAGGTCAACTTGCCCGGCAGCGCATAATTCCTGAAAAGTTTTTTGATCAATACCATCAAGACCATCCAGCATTACACTTCCAACTTTGCCAGCAACATCACCATTAATAATATAATATTCACCATCATTATGATTAAAATGCAATCGCGCGCCTGCAAAAACAGAAGATGCCAAGCTGCTTACAACAAGAAAAGCTGTTAGGAGATTACGTTTGTGAAATGTCATGTTCATCCCTTTGTTGTTTTTAAAATTGTTTTACCTAAATATTACGCGGTAAGCCCATTATTTTTTTAGATATTTTTGATTCACTTTTTCTTGGCCAAGAAAAGGTGAATCAACTGTAGCTTATTGATAGTTTATGTAAAGTAATTGTAATAAAAAACCACGATTCTTATTGGCTTTCCAGCAATGCTTAATACAGATGTGAAAATAAAACTCAGTTGTCCCTTATTTTTTTAGATATTTTTGGGCAAAAGACACAACTTCTTCATTTGGGATATCAATACCCGCAAGTCTTGCGTGATGATACCTAAACACCCATGCCCAAAATATTCCCATTTTACCACCCCAATCAGCCTGCCTAAATATCTTTAATGAATTCTTATATCGTATCCCAATAATCTCCCCAGCCTTAGTGTTTCCAAGCGCTTGATATGCCGAAAATTCCGTAATATCTTCCCAAGGAATAAACCCAAATTGATAAAGCCATAATCCTTCTTGATTAAGAATAGCCAATGGACTATCTCTTTTAACTAAATACTTAAGCCATGCCACGATAACAACAAGAATCATTATAAAAAGACCAAGAACTATTTTAGTTAATAAAAATATCACAAAACCTAACCATGAACTTCCCAAAAAAGAACATGATATTAATTGAACAATAACAAGTAACCCAACCGGCGGCACAGTCAGAGTAGGAATTGTTTCTAATACTTGCGCCGCCTTTTCTTTATCAAGATAGACAACAAGTTGGGTTGCTGTGTTCATAATGTGCGCGCCTCAAATTATTGATGAAACTATCCACATGCGATTTTAATCATGGAAGCCATGGACAAAAAGAAGCAGCGACACTAGCCCCAATTGCAATATTTTCAATTATTGGAACCGCAATTGGAGCCGCTGCAAAATAAGCTTCTTCAGCAAGAAATAATCCAGCATGACTTCCTGCCCCGCCTGTCGCAAGTGACGTAGTCACAGCGATCGATGAAGCTGAGAAAACCATGGCTGCATAGCCAATTCCCTTTACTCCCCAATAGGCTATTGCAGCCGTAATTGGTCCGCCGCCAAGTCCGCGAACTTGGGCCTTAAGTATAAAATCTCTGTTGTCACATTGACTCACCTCAATGTAACCACCCGCGGCATAAAAATTGTGTAATTGCCCGACTTGAACAATTTCACGCAATTGCGCATCAAGATTCTCTATTGAGACATCATGTGCCTGACCATTTTGAACAACACAAAGACCATTGCCCCTCAGTTCAACGTGCACCTTGCCCAGCTCACAAGGAGCCATAACTATTGGTAAGCCAACTTTAAGAACAAACGCACTGTCTTCTTTTTGTAAAATATACACACCATGTGTATTCAATAAATCTTTGAAATCTTGTGGGTGAATACCCCGCAACGTCGGATCAATATGTGCTTCAGCGACTTGATAACAAACACTATCCTGAATAACTTGAAACCCATTGTGATTATAATAAAGTTGAATGTCGGCAAAAACCGATGTCGCCAGGCTTGTTATGAATATACAAGCCGCTAGAAAATTACGTTTGTGAACAAACATGAAGGCTCCTTCGCATGCATAGACTTTATGAAATAGACACGGCCCTACATTCCTTTCCTGAATTAAAAAACACATATTAAAACCAGCTTTCATCTTCAACTTTATCGTATTAATAAGTTATTAGTAGACTTGATTTTAAATAAATTAATTATCATTTTTATAGATAAAACACCTTGCAATTTTAATATAAAAATAAAAAACAACGCGTTATGAATTACACAATTAATTGTGATAAACATTGTCAATATAATAAAAAGAGCGCACTGAAAAAAACCAGTGCGCTCTTTTTATTACTTTTTAATATGAAGCTTCAGAATGACTCAAAAACGCTTATTCTACTCGCTCTTCATTCATAGGGCGATCATCAAAAGTGATTTTGACGGGCTCTTCAACTTTGCGCGAAGACCCCAAGTGAATAATGCGGCGAGGATAGGGGAATAGGATTCCATATTGCTTGAATAACTTATGAATTCCTATGCGAATATCACTAGCAACTTCCCATTGTTCACGAACCTTGCGAATACTGACAAATGCTCGAGCAAAATACTTGGCACCTGAATCGCCAAATTCCTCAAATCTGAAAACAGCGGTAGGCACACGCAACACAAGCGGATGGTCATAAATTACCTTACGCATAATTTCAAGAATCTGCTCTGGATCATGCGTATATTCAGCAGAAACTGTCAATTCAAATCCCACTGAAAATCGCCCCATACCCCAGTTAACAATCGGCTTGGTGACCAACTCGCTGTTAGGAAGTATTACAAAATAGTTACTTGCGGTTCGAATAGTCGTTGAACGAGCCGAAATCCGATAAACCGTACCTCGAAGCTTTTCATCAATCTGAACATAGTGCCCAATTTCAACCTGGCGCTCGACAAGCAGCAAGAGTCCTGCCATAAAGTCACCCACCATATCCTTGCCACCAAACGCGATAATCAAGCCAATTCCCGTGATGAAATACGGAACAAGCCCTGCAAGGCCAATGGCGGTCAAACCAGAAACTATTGCAATGACAATAATGGCGTAGTGCAGAATGCTCGAGAACATATTTTGTGTGCCAGGTTCAGCCCGCAACACATCAAACACACGCATCAAAATAAATCGATTACACAAAGTTGACGCAATGTATCCACACAAAAGGAAGAGGCCAAAAATAATCAGTTGGATCAAGCCAACCTGAATGTTTTCATCCCCAACGGTCCACTGCTTGTAGATTGTTTCCCACAATGATTCAATGGTGTACGGAAATCCCCAAACTTTTGCCATTAAACCAAATGTTGCAACAGCCAAAATAACGAATGTAAGCAAAACCGCCATGCCGTAATAAATTTTTGAAAACTCGAATCTGTCGACTAGTTCGTCTTCTCGCTCTTCCAAAAACAGAAAGTTATAAGCAACCTGCCGAATAAATGCATGCACTAACAACATGCCGTAAATCACACAACCCGATACAGGTACCACCAAAGCTAAATATTTGGCCAAATGCACATAGCCAATGTACGGGTTCATGAGAATAATCAGCCCCATGCAAAAAAACAGAACGGGGTAATAGTAACTTTCAATCAATCCTCTCAGTCCCATAAAGAATCGATTATGTGATGGAATCAGGCTGAGAATGTCATCTCGGTTGAAGAACAACAAAACAATGATCGCAAAAATCAGGAAAAATCCGGTGATCAACACTGACGGCAAGCCGAGGAATTTGCCAGGATAGGCAAAAAACGCCCAACGCAAAGGAAAAACAACCGACCAGAGGTAAAAGATTGCTCGCAAGGCGCTGATAAATGACCCTTGTGTCTTTTCATTAAAAAAGAAAAAACTCAACCGGGTATTCAATTCCGTCAGAAGAAGAATCATTCTCTTTGAAAGCGCCAAAAAGAGCGGAATGGTTGCTAAGTAGAAAAATGCCACCAAATAAGGAACGCCGAGCGACAATTTGAACGTAAAATACGTAATATCAAAAACAAAATTAAGATGAATAAAGAGCCATGGTACAATAATCGCCTGCTCATGAGCCAAAAATTCAAATAACCCTGAAAGAATATTGAGATATAAAAATCCTGTCCTGCCGTGCTGCAATGAAATGAGGTAACTCAGTCTTCGCTGCACAACAACGAGTAGTCCCGCCACCAAAAATTGAACAAAGAAGAACGCAATGATGCACAGCAACAACCCAAACCAAAAATTAAATGGCTTACCAGCCGCGATTGAAACAATCGCTCCAAAATCAAGGGCTCGGTAGGTATCCCAGAAAAATGCGCCAAAGAACAGTTCTACATCTTCCCATGCCTTTAAAAGCACTTCAGGCTTCATCGCCGATGATGAGCGCTTGAAAATATCAAAACCTTTTTGGCTGTTATCAAGTTCTTTAAGGAACAAATTATAGCGCTCAAGAAGCCGTTCTTGCGACTGAATTAATGCGGGAATAAGTGTTTGTCCCTCAGAAATTCGAGCAAGAGATTGTTCAACTTGTGCTTGAGCATCCTTGAGAAAAAACTGTATTTCATGTTGATCAGATGGCTGAATTTTGAGTAATTCAAAAGATTCACGTTTTTTACGAATTTTGCCAAGAAGTTGCCCCAGGTCATCGGCAGCATTGACAGCCTCTTCACGCTTAGTTTTACTGAAAATTAATGCTTCTTCCAGCTGTGCTTTTTCTTGCCCAACAAGGCCCATCCATTCTTCAAAACTTTCTTCACCCAGACCTATTCGATGCTGGATTCTGACAAAATTGTAGGCAAACGATTTTTCAAGCCGTTGTTTTTCAATATCCGCTTTTTTAAGTTCAAGAACGCTCACTTCTCTGGCAAGGTAACCAATTTTTGATTCTTGCCATAACGCTTTGGATTCAGACATAAACACATTCAAGCCGTCTGCGCCCTCTGATTCTTTAAGGTTACCCAAACGTGCCCTGAGTTGCTCCAGCTCCTTTACCCGATGTTCACGATCCTCGCCTTTGCGCTTGATCTGAGTCTGCAAAAACTCCAGCTCGCCTTTTCCGCGCGCTTCTTGATCACGCAAATCGCTGTAAGCTGTGTTCACTTCGTCACGATACACCACCACAGATTTTTTGATGGTCTCAGTAATTTGATCAAGAACGGTTTGGTGAACACGTGAAATATCAATTTGATCATTGATCAACATCAGTTCAAGTGAAAGTTTTCTGAACTTGAGATCTTCAAGATTTATGCGTTCTTCGGCAGTGCGCATTTTTTCATTCAAAAGCGAACGTTGGTATTCATTAGCTTCTTGAGCACCTGCAAGCCGATCAACATCCCGATTGTACGACTCTAATTCATTTTTGGCAGAATTTTTATTGTTAATCACGCCCGTTTTATTGGACTCAATTTTTTCTTTTTGTTTGAGTGTTTTTTTCAGCTCACTGGAAATATCTTGCTGCTGATTAATGCGCTCTTCCAGCGACTGCAAAGTATAGGTCTCTTTTTTACCGGGCGAAAATGCTCCAAGTCCAACCGTTCGCCACTTAATACTTTCCTTAATAACCTGAATATGTTTTTCAAGAATATCATCAAAGCGCTCCCACAAGGAGATCTCTTCAGATAAATATTGATCCCGTGCATTGAGTGTAGAAATAATTGCCCGAACTGATTCAGAATCTTGGTCTGGCACAAGGCTCAACCGATCACCATAAAAGGTTATGGACTTGGCAACCTTATGGCGCTGACCCATAATTTTTTCAACGTTTTCTTTAATATCTTTTTGCAGAACTTCCAACTTGCTTTGCAAGACCACCAATTGCCGCTTGCGAGCCTCAATACTGTCGCGATTAAGCGCTGCTTCCAGGTCTTTGCTTTTCTCAACAATATCCTGAAACCCAAGTGCTGTAAAAATATCCTTGAATGCTGGCTGAGCAACAGGATGCCAAAGTAAAAATACGGCCAAAAGGCTCTTTTTATTCAAAAACCGTGTCATGATTTTTGACCTTCGAATATAAGGGGAATACTTCTCAAGTACTTTCGTACCACAAAGCTCTGAATGAAGAAAAACGTGGATGAGTACTTAAACATGTCGTTGTCCATTTTTCCACCATCGAGCACAATAACGCACACCGAACTACGGCAATCTGAAGGAATTCTACTTGCGCTTCGTTTGGTGAGTCAATAAAGCTTTCTGGCAACGCTTGCGCGCAGACCAATAAGGGCAAAAGACGCCGTGGTGGATAAAAACCTAAAAGCGACAAAAGTTCAATCTGTAGAGCTGCTCGTATCAGCTGCAAAAACTCTTGATAGTGTAACGTACCTACAAAAAATATGGAACGCTCAAGGCACATAAATACTTGATTGCACACAGCTCCGGCAGGAAGAAAAAAGTACACCACTTCTAGCATGCGGCTCAGCCACACAAAACCATCTGAATCCATGCGTGTATGCGAGGAAATTAGTTCAGCTTTTTTGATCGTTGCACCATTAAACTGTGGTGAAATGTCCAAAAACCCCATCATAACGGTTCCCGGTGCCATTTTTTTAAATAAGGCATCATCTGCGGCATAGGCAAACACTTTTCCCGAAAAGCTGCCCAGAACACTCAGTTTTCTGCCATGAAGAGGAAATCTTTTGAGGATAATAATCTGCTCAAGCTCGTACATCTGCAACCAAAATTTCCTGTAACTCAAGAGAACGAATAGATGAATCATATATTAAAAATGGACGGACATCCTGAACAAATTTTTCCTGGCTCGATTCAACTTCTTTTTTGAGCGTCACAAAATCAAGCTTACCATTACAAAACTTCCGCACGCACGAAGCGCCCATAATCTCATCCAAATTATCAGAATACGAAACATTCAACGATTTTCGATTACCAAAGAATCGGGCAAATTTTAAGAATGTTGGAAGAACAGCAAACGATTCCACATCATAAATATCACGAAGCATCAAATGCTGAGGAAAAAGAGTTGAATCGAATGAAACGACAATACCACTCCGAATACTCAACATTTTAAGGTAATCCAACTCCCACTGAGAAAGGTGGTGCGTTTGCTCGGCAAAAAAAGCTATTCCTCCTTGTTGTGTGTATTCAGGAATCTTAAATGGTCGCACACCCGATAGCGGCTCGAGGACACTGGAAAGCCTCAAGTGGGACTGATCTGCGCTGTTGAACAGACTGGTCAGCGACCGCACCCACCCTTTCATGGGAACAACCGACAACCGCAAAGGAGCCTTGATGTTGCTGCTGGCAACATAACGTGCAAGCTCACCAAAGGTCAGCCCGAATCTGAATGGCAATGCGCCCGGACCTTCCACGTCACCCCCGAAAATATTGGGGCGATCAAGAAT
>JAHFBP010000005.1 GCA_023249975.1 bacterium | reverse complement strand
TGCAGAAGAATTCAACTTCCATTTGTTCAAATTCGCGAACACGGAATAAAAATTGTTTTGGCGTAATTTCGTTCCGAAAGGCTTTTCCAATTTGGGCGATTCCAAAAGGGATTTTTACGCGAGTTGAGGAAATCACGTTTTTAAAGTTGATAAAAATTGATTGAGCTGTTTCTGGCCGCAAGTAGGCAATTGAGCTGCTTCCGCTGACGGCGCCCAGTTGAGTTTCGAACATTAATTTAAAACGGCGAACCTCGGTCCAGTTTTTGATGCCGCATGATGGGCATCCTTTTTCGATATTAAAATCGCCTTCATCTGACCGGAAACGTTTTTTGCAATTGAGGCAATCGACCATTGGATCAGAGAAATTGTCCACGTGACCAGAGGCCTTCCAGACTTCTTCGTGTCCCAAAATTGACCCATCCATGAACACTACTTCTTCTTTTCCAGAGCTCATAGCCTTGGTCCAGGCCTGTTTGATCTTGTTTTTGAGCAAGACTCCAAGAGGGCCAAAGTCGTAAATTCCATTTAGGCCGCCGTAAATTTCGGCGCCTGGAAAAATAAAGCCGCGACGTTTGCAGAGTGCGACAATGGTGTCGAGTGTTACAGAGGTAGTTTTGGACATCGAATTTCCTAATTGTTTTGTATATTCACCTACCCCGCATGGCGGACACTCAGGGCATGCGGTGGGTGGGTGGTTGTAATAGCCAAAAGAAGCGTATTTAACTGAGTAAATATAACCATAGTATAAGCCACGGTCATGATTTTGACGAGAGGGGGGTTTTCATTTTGTCTCAGAAAGTTAGAATAAAGGGGTCGGGACGACAAAAAAGGAAGGAAAAAGGATGGAGATCGATATGGCAACTCGTATAAAAAAAATGATTGTTCCAGCAACGCTTTGTTTGATGGCTGCAGCATTTATGCTACGTGGCAAAGAAGAAAAAAAGTCTCTCCAAATCACCACAGAAACAACAGGTAAGGATAACATTATGCCAGAAGACGTTAAAAAAGAAGTAGCAACATCAGAGCTTATTACCACAAAAACAGGCCTGCAATATACGGTTATGCACAAACCTGAAGCGGGTGCAAAGTCTCCAATGAAGGGAACTAAAATCACCGCTCATTACACGGGCTACCTTTATGATGCAACTAAAGCTGACAAAAAAGGTAAAAAATTTGATTCAAGTGTTGACCGCAATCAGCCATTTCAGTTTGTTCTTGGTATTGGCCAAGTGATTCGTGGCTGGGATGAAGCTTTGTCTGATATGAAGGAAGGTGAAAAACGCTGCCTTATTCTTCCTGCAGATCTTGCTTACGGATCACGTGGAGCTGGTGCTTCAATCCCTCCAAATGCAACTTTGGTTTTTGAAGTTGAATTGGTGAAGGCGTAATAATTTCATGTATTAACCCTTCGATACATTTTGTTTAGTAAACTTTACAAAACACTCAGGGCATGCGGAGAAAGAGGTTTTATCACCCCATACCTTGCATGCCCTGAGTCTTCTGTGTTAGAAAAATGTATCGAAGAGTTAAGGATCTAATCTAAATCTTATTCTGAATCTTCTTCTGAATCTTCTTCAGTATCCGATCCCTCATCCGCATCGGCAAATTGATCAGCATGAGCTTTTTTGGCTCTGAGTCGTTCGATTTCAGCGTCTAAAATATCATTTTTTTCATCATAGAAAAAATCGGTGAGAGCATCTAGGCAAATATCAATAAAGACCATATGTTCTTTTTGTGAGGGACAGCTTTCTGTTTTATTTCTAATTTCGTCTACGCAGAGGTCAATCTTATTGGTAAAGACTGAAAGGCTCGTAATGCCTTTTTTTGATCCCCGTCGTGCATTTTCAATGACGCTGCGTGTTTCATGATAAAGCTTATAGGTCTCGTATATCATCGAATCAGTCTTTTTGGTAATGGCGCCTCGCTTGTTGGTGAATTGGGCATGATATTCCAACAAAAGTTCAAGGTCTACTTTGTCTGAGGTATTGTCACGAGCAAATTCGTATAACTCAGATATGTTTTGTGTGGTATTCGCTTGAGTTTGAGCATTTTCTTGTCGGTACACTTGGGCGGCACATTCTCGGCAATAATGACTAGAACAAAAATGGTTTCCCTCTAGAGGATGTTTTTTTGTTCCGTATTGTTTTACAAATTCACGATTGAGTTTGTATTCGATACTCATTCCGAGGGCGAAAGCTTGTTTTTGTGTGGATGACATGAAATCATCTTTTTCTTTGGCAACAACAGTCTTTTTAGGAGATGCCCGTTTTTTGGGTGATCGACCTCCACCTGCTGACAAATTGGTAAAATTCAAGCCTGTTGTGATCAAAAGTAGCAAAAGTTTATGCGATATATTCATCATGTCCGTTATAAATTAAAATTGTGCGTCAGTGAGGATTTGAAAAGTTTTGTCGAGTGCTTGTTCAAGAATAAAGACCAAGTGATCATTTGACTCTCTCCACCAAGAAAGTTCTTGATATGCGTCTTCAATGCGTGACAATGCATCATTGATAATTTGTTGTCTTTCAGCGAATACTTCAGTGTCTTTTGATATGATCAGAGCATTATTGTAGAGGGTATATGCATTCTGCAAGAACGCTTCTAATTTGATATCTATAAGATCTTCGCTGGTAAATTGCTTAATTTCTTCAGGGCTAACCATGAGCAAGAGTTCATTCGCCATCTCCACAGAAGACTTTTCATTTTCAAGTGAGACGCAGATGAAAAAGTCCACATGGCCCATGAGAGGCCTACTTTTAGGTTCTCGGCTGATTGCAGTTCTTTGATGTGATGAATGATGGGGATTGTGAATGACTTCTTTGCTTCGAATTTTTGGATATCGGGTACGCGCTTGAGCAGGCACGCGAGGTCGATTGTCAGGCAATACGGCAGGAGGATTAGCATTTCTGGCGCGAGCATTGTAATTTCCAGCAAATACTGCTGAGCTTATCACAAAAAAACAGGTTAACAACTTGATTGTTTTGCTGATCATGAGAAATTTTCCTTTAAAAAATATTGAGATCCATTACGGTACGAAATTGCAGATTAAACAAAATTTGAGAATTTCGAAAGTAAATATTGGTAAAAATTGGCCATTTTTTTCAATATTTGGCACAAGGCTGCCGGATTTTAGATATTTTGGGGCGGGAATGATACACTAAGATAATGCTGGTTTTTACATTTGTTTTTTCAAAAGTGATCATGTCCAACGAATTTCTGTTTTTTATGCATGCGGCCGCGGTCATTGTTTTTGTGTGTGGTGCTCTCAGGTTAGGTAAATCAGCTTTGATTACTGCTATTGCATTGCAAGGTATTTTGGCCAATTTATTTGTGACCAAGCAGACCATGTTATTTGGTTTTCAGGTGACCTGTGCTGAGGTTTTTGTCATTGGTGGGATGTTGGGCATTAATTTACTCCAAGATTATTTTGGGCCCAAAGCTGCTCAACAAGCAATAGCGGCCAATTTTTGGGCATGTGCTTGGTTTATGATTTTGGGACAATTTCATTTGGCTTACAGGCCGCTCGAAATGGATGTGACGCATATTCATTTTTCTATGATTTTGGACAATACCCCACGCATTATTTTGGCATCATTGATCATTATGTTTCTGGCGCAGCAATTTGAACGCGCTTTGTACGGTTTGATTTCACGTGCCTGGCTTGGTGCGTCTGTTGCCGTCTGCGCGGTCGTCTCGATGAGTATTGCACAGATTTTTGATACTGTTGCCTTTGGGTATGTTGCATTATACGACATTGTTGCTTCAGTTCCTGATATCATTGTTATGAGTCTTGTCATCAAATTATGTATAATTTTTGTGATGGGGCCGTTTTGCCAACTGATACCTTTAATTATTTCTCGCCCTCATACATCTCATGACCATCATGATTCACCAATAATTTCGGACATACACCATGAAATTTGAAGTTCTTTTTCGCTCAAAAAAATCTCGTGCACGCGTCGGCCGCATTCATACACCCCATGGCATTATTGAAACTCCCGCATTTGTTCCTGTGGGGACCAATGGAGCGCTCAAGGCCTTGGATAGTGTGGCAGTTAGCAATCTTGAAACTCAAATTATGTTTTGCAATACCTATCATCTCATGATTCAACCAGGTGAAGATATTATTGAAAAAGCAGGTGGTTTGCATAAATTTATGAATCGCACCGGCCCGATTATTACCGACTCGGGCGGTTTTCAGGTTTTCAGTCTTTTGTACGGCGGTGTTGCGCAAGAGTTGAAAAGCAAGGGCACAAAAAAGCGTGATTCTGGGGTAGTAAAAATTACAGAAGAAGGCGTAACCTTCCGGTCGTATCGTGATGGTCGTAAGATCGAAATGACGGCGGAAACTTCAATTGGCGCCCAGAAAAAAATAGGTGCGGACTTGATTGTGGCATTTGATGAATTGCCTCCGTATCATCTCAGTCCAGAAAATTTGAAAAAATCATTTGAACGGACTCATCGGTGGGAAAAACGTTCACTTGATGCGCATAAAGCTGATCCGCGTAATCAGGCAATGTATGCGGTGATTCATGGTGGCATGGATAGGCAGTTGCGTAAAAAAAGTTGTCAAATTTTGGGCGACCAGGATTTTGACGGATTTGGTATTGGCGGCAGCGTGGGCAAAGATTGTCCCGAAATGTTGCAGCTTTTGACCGATATTATGCCATTTGTTCCTGACGACAGACCAAATCATTTGCTTGGCATTGCGGATTTGCCCGCACTTGCCGGAGCCATTCCTCTTGGTGTGGACACGTTCGATTCAGCTCATCCGACCAAATGTGCGCGCCACGGCATGGCATTGACTAAATTTGGAGGATTGCGAATCTTAAAATCAGGTAATGAAATTTTGATGCAACCGATTGAAATTGGTTGCGAATGTTACACGTGTCAAAACTACACAGTGGCGTATATTAATCACCTTTTCAAAGCTCACGAAATGAGTGCGTATACCCTCATGACAATCCACAACCTCCATTATATGAATAGGCTCATGAAAAAATATCGTCAAGATATTCTTGACGGCTTGATTTAGAACTTATCCGAAAATTAATTTGGTAATCAAAATACGCCTTAAACTTGAAACCAACAGACTGTCCGTTCGTACTGAGCGGAGGGAATGAGAGAAATTCTTACCTTGCAAGGTCTTTGCGAATTTTTGGATAAGCTTTTAATTATAGATCATAATTTATATGTATTTTGTGAATGATGAGTTTAAGTATTTCATAAGCAGGGCGGTTGTTGATTTGAGCCGACTGCATGCGTTGCTCAATGAGCTCACGTAAAAAGTTATTCTTAAAAATGGCTTCTCTTAGGGGGGTTGCATAGCCAATCAGTTGCCAATCAGAAAGAGTTGGTAGCAAGTCATCAGGGGATACAATGCCGTAAGGCATGTAAGGTATGTTACTTATGTTCAAAAGTTCGCGTAATGCTTGTTTGTGATATTTCAATGTGTCCAAATCTGGTGGCAAGATGGGTGTGGTACTAAGTCTGCGTTCAAATTCATGAGCAATTTTCATCAAAATTGTATTGTGTTTATTCAAATTTTCGATGCGGCCCACGAGGGCTTGTAGATAAAGTAGCATAAAACTTTCAAAAGAAAGGTTTTGTAATACATCTCTATGGAGTGCTTTCGTGTTGTTTACGATTGGTTGGTAGAGGCGTGTTGAGCCATTCATTTTAAAATATATGGCATTTGGATCAGGACATTGAAATGTATCCTCAAATTCTTCAAATTTATTATCATCAAATTCATCAAGAGAGGGTTTCTTGGTAATATCTTCAAGGCTGGCACAATAATTCGTGAAATCATCGACATCGTTATTCTGCACGCTGTAGATGTTGTATGAAAATATTAAACATATTAATAGATGCGCAGAATAGTTATTCATAAGGGTTTTTCGTTAAATCCAATAAATTGACATTCTGTTTGAGGTAAAAGGCCAAAAGCTTCAAAGACCATGCGTTGCATCATGATGGCCAGTTCAATAATGTCGCGTGATTGTGCATTAGTTGTATCGGTAACGATCATGTTGTTGTGACGAGGCGAGACTCCCGCGCTGCGTACACGCAAATTTTTGGCACCAATTTTTTCCAGATACAATCCTACTGCTGGAATAGTGTTTTTTTTATCCAGTTCTTCTGGTAAAAAATTTCTGAAAAAGCTGCCGCACGTTCGTGCTTTGGGGTAGCGAGAATTGCGATGACGAATAATTTCAAAAGCTCGGCCGCGTGCGAATGAAGTTTCAAGATCTGTGGCGGGCTTGAGTTTAAAAGTGGCATCAATCAGGTAATGTTCTTTTGCGTGTAGGGTTGTGGTGTTGTAGCCGAAATTAAACCAACTTTGGTCGACGATTAGAATGTTTCGTGATGATTTTTCAATGATGGTCGCCCAAATCAGATCATTTCCGATGAGGCGCTCAAAATAATGTAGATTAATGAAAACAGCTCCCCCAACGGTGCCTGGAATGCCCGAAAAGTCTTCAAAGCCGATCAGATTGTGATTGAGAGTTGAGGTAATGAGTTCTGGCACGCCTACGCCGCTTCCGGCAGTAACAAGGCTATTGTTGAATGAAATGGTTGAAATGTCAGGTTGAATAATGAGGCCATCAAATCCGGCATCACTGATCAAAACATTGGCGCCATGGCCTAAAATGCAGTGCTCAAGCTTATTGGTGTATGCAAATTCAAGGGCGTCGGCAAATTCTTGCGCTGTTTGAGGTTGTGCAAAAAATCGTGCGGCTCCACCGGTTCCAAACCAGTTTTTGTCATGCAAGGGGACATTTTCTTTGATTTCCATGAGGGCCTAGTACTGATGTTTTATGATACCAAGTTTACCGTCTACCCCCGCATGCCCTGAGTGTTTTGTTCGATAAAACCTCACTCAGGGCATGCGGGCTGGGATTGGATAGTTTTAAGGTCGTTCCGTTGGTATATATTGATAAGCATCAGGATAATCTACACGAGATTTTTGAAAAGGGTTTTTTTGAATAATTTGGGGGGGGTGAATACAGGGCGCCCTCTTTTGATGGCCGCAGTAAGGCCGCGTTCTTATTCTATTAATCCAACAATATTGTCTATTTGAAATCCATTTTGTTATTATAAAAGTGAAGAGGGGAATTTTCATATAGTTTTAACATGGGGGATATTATGAAGCTTTTTTGTAAGTTCATGTATCTTGTGGGCATGGTTTTACTGCCATTGCCGTCATATGGTCAAATTTCGTTGCCAACAACATTCAAGATCCCACATCTTCAAGATATTTTTCGTCCACAACCAGCTCAATTAAATCAGTTTTCAATTGAAAATATGAACCATTCACAGCAAATTGTGTTTGAATTTTCATCTCCACTCAAGGTCGAACATCCTGTGGATAATGTCCGAGCAACCGTCACGCTTGATTTGCCTGGCATCGACAAGGGTGCATTGGAAAAACTTGATGTCATGAAAAAATTGCAGGGAATGCCGTATGTTCAAAGTGTGGCACTTAACACTAAGGCCAAAAATCACACTCAATTGGTTATATCATTCAAGGCAGATGATGCTTTGGTTAAACTTAACACTTTTGATAAACCTTACCGTATTATTTTGGATGTTTTTTCCAAAGATCGACTGAGAAATATTTCACAGCAGCGGAGTATTGGGTTGACACAAGCCTGTCTAGAACTTCCTTCATATTGTGGAGGCAATGCGGCAGATAATTTTTTTCCAAAAGGGAACGCATCTGCTGAAGCGATTATGCTGATGGTGAGCGCTCCCAAAGGTGTTTTTTCTCATGATGTCGCCAATCATGTTCGTCATGCTTTGAGTAGTGATGGACGTCGTGTTTTGTTATCAAAATCGCAGCACAAAAATTTTATACTTAATAAAGATTTTACACGGCATTGTGGCGCCGGAACCATGGTTTCAATCAATGGTTTGCAAACATCAGGAATTAGTGCAGATATTATGCGCCTGTATTCATCCATTGAATCGAAAAATTGTGATCGGCACGTTGATATCACTTCAGAAAGCAGCGAATATTGTGCCCGCATGTTGGTCAAAGAAATTAATCAATTCATTGCGGTGTAAAAATTCCCTATTGAACATTGAAGTGTTCATTTTTAAAAAGGAAATTACAGCTCTTTGGGGTATATGCTTCGAGTGTTTGTACAATATTTAAATCAGTTCGTTCTCGCTCAAATAGATGAGAAATATGACAATCTACGAAGCGAATATGTGTAAGGTTTTTCATGGACTCTATTTGTAGCGACAGAGGGTGCAAGTTATCTGGAGCAATGGTGCAATTTTCAATTTCCAAAAAGGTGAGGTTTTCAGCAACTTTTGGTGAAATTTCTGAAATAAGCATCTGAAGCACGAGTGGTCTGGCCGACACAATGGTCAGTTCTTGTAAACTTTCTGGAAGTGAAGCAGAAAATTTTTCAGGAGCTTTTATAACATTCTTGGACTCTCTTACTAGACGAAAGTTTAAGGAAAGTTTTTTAAGATTACACAATTGTGGAATGATTGCGGCAAGCTTTTCCCATGCGTCATAATCGACATCATCATAGTTTTTTAGGTCGCAATCGCGCAAACAGACGGATTCAACTAAATCAAAACTTTGTGTATTTCCTATTTTAATCAGTTGTTCCATTGATTCAATGTTGTCAGGAAATCCTGATTGAAGTGATTGTGTTGAGGTGAGTAGTGCAAAGGTTATCAACAATAATTTTTTCACGGTAGTTCTCCAGTTCACATCTGATCAGCAGAAAGTAGGGTAAACCACTTAACATTGATTTGGAATATTTGTGTGAATTAAGATTTATGTAAAGATTTTGAAAAATGCACGTGGCAGCCTTCTGGGGCAGTTCTTGAAATGCGGTTGAACATGGCATCTGGAATATCGTTATCGATGAAATAGAGATCTTGGAGGTTAGGTAATTTTTGTAGTGTTTCAAGTAGGGTTTCGAATGTATATTTTGGAAAAAGTTTTTCGATTTTTTCTGGTAAAGCCGTGACCAAATTCATAAAAATTTGATGAGACTGAAAGCGTCGTTGATAAAAATTTTTTTTATAAAATTCGCATCCAATAAAACTTAATCGAGTAAGTTTTTTAAGTTGAGCCACCGCATTTAACAATACATTCAAAGAAATATTTTCACCATCATGATCTGTGGAGGGGACGAGAAGATAGGAGATTCTGAGGCTTTTGAGGTCTTCTGGCAAAGATTGGGCAATGAGTTCAATGTCATCGACAGAGACTGTGATTTTATCAAAATCAAGATCTATCAGCATGGAATTTGCTTGTTCCTGAGTGATCGGTGCTGCGTCAAGTGAATTTTCATTTATGCAAAAAAACAGTAAACCAAGTAACATTAATTTTTTCATGAATATTATCCCCTAGCACAATATTTTATACTTGGTGCGCAAGAGAGTATCTTAATTAAAATATTTTCAAAGTTTGTGCGATACTTAATGCAATTCTTGAGATTTAATCACCTGGAGTGATCATGAAAATAGGCATCATGGGATACGGCATTGTTGGCAAGTCAATGGTCAGTTTTTTATCAAAAAAAATTCAAACACCTGATCTGATTGCACTTTGGGATGAACGTGAATTGTCATGTGATGAAAAAATCGAATTAGATCAATTGGGAATTGATACGCTCAGTTCGGGGCTGAATACCTTGGAAGAATTTGCGCATTTTTGTGATGTAATTATTCCAAGCGCTGGAATCTGTCCTAAAAAATATGAAAATTATGCCCACAAAGTGATGACTGAAGTGGATTTTTTTGCAGCACATTATCAGAAAAGACATTTTGCCGTAACGGGTGCATTGGGCAAAACCACTATAACCAACCTGTTCGCGTATCTTTTGATGTTTTTTGTCAAAAAAGATGTTGTGGCTGGTGGGAATATTGGAGTTGGGCTGTGTGACGTCATTGCAAATCAAGACAGGCATGCAGGTGCAGTTCTTGAACTTTCAAGTTTTCAATTGCAACTGAGTTCAAGGTTTTCGCCACATGGGGTAATTTTTACTACTTTTATCCCCAATCACTTGGATCGCCACGAAACTCTCCAAAATTATTTTACAGCCAAGTGGAATGCATGCATCAATCAAGGTCCTGGTCAGTGGGCGGTTGTTCCGGTTCAATTATTGCAAGAGCCGTACCGGGAATTTACTCTTCCTGCATTGCGGTCATATCGTGGCAAATTGCTCTTTTATTCTGTTGAAAAACCTTCCGATGAGATTCAAGAGATAATGGTTGGCTTGAAAGCGGGATTTTTGTGTTATCAAGAATCGATAGTGATTCAGTCGGCACTTTTTAAAATTACCCCATTGGTCAACATTGTGGCATTGGCAGCAGCATTGCTGTGTGAAGGTTTTGATTTAACTTCCATACCAAATGAGGTGATGGACATTATTGTTAAGCGACACATTTTAGAGCATGGACAGCATCGCATGGAATATTGCGGAACGATCAATGGCATTGAGGTTTTTAATGATTCCAAGTCGACGGCTATGGAAGCAACATTTTCAGCCGTTGGCATGGTGGCCCAGCAAGGCAAAAAGGCGGTGGTTATTTTGGGTGGTCTGAGCAAAGGAGTCGATCGAACTGGCATGATTGAAGATTTGAAGATGCATAATGCTGTCAGAGCTGTGATTATGTTGGGTGGCGACATTAGTGACTCAGTACTTCCTGAGCAGTATTCCAATCTGGATGATGTGGTTGATGCAGCGTTTTCACATGCCCAACCAGATGATGCAATTTTGTTTTCCCCAGGCGGTTCCAGTTTCGATCTTTTCAAAAACTATCAAGATAGGGGCCAGTTATTTAAACTGAGCTTGAAGAGATGGAAAGAGTAATGGGATCAAGGTTGGTTTTTATTCAGCCAGAAAGTCTATGCAGTCTATGGTTATATACTTTTTGCACGGACGCGCACGGAAAAATTGCTGAACTTTATCATATTGATCTTCGGAAAATGGTCCATCCCTGAAAAATGGTGCATCTTGGGAAAATGGGTCCTTATGGAGAAATGGGCCCTTATGGAAAAATGGGCTTCGTGGATCTATAAAAATCTCAAGGTCCGTAAGGCTTGTCAGAGGAGCCAGCTGTATGATTTCATTAATTTTATTACCCGAAATATCCAGCATTTTGAGATGCCTATAGGGTAAAAAGAGCGAAATGTCAGAAAGTTGATTACAACAAAGCATGAGTGTCTGAAGTTTATCAGGAGAAAGTTCGACCAAAATCTCTTTCAATTCTTGGTCTGTTAAATCCTGGCAAGGCATGTGAAGACCCCAAATTAACTCTTTTTTATCCCAGGGAAGTTGTTTGAGGGTGTCCAGAATGACTTTTTTATCAAATCTCTTGTCGGCCACTAT
The DNA here is from genome assembly GCA_023249975.1 of bacterium. Lineage (GTDB taxonomy): Bacteria > Babelota > Babeliae > Babelales > JAHFBP01. Next base: position 68,392 of record JAHFBP010000005.1, on the reverse strand, counting down.
CCATACAGGGGCGTTGTTGTTTAAAGCATCAATAAGTTTTTTTTTGCTATCTACCCCAAGGCTTGTCAGAAAACATGAACCTTCAGCCATTATGGCATTTTGGTATTCAAGGGGGAGTTCTTTCATCCACTTCCAATAAATTTCGGGATGCGAAGCATCGCATTCATTAATTTTTTCGATATCGCGCTGGATCTCTTCTTTAAAGCATGGGGTTTGAGCAAAGTCATCAGCCTTCATGCTCTTAAAAGGACATCTTCCTGTCAATTGTCTTTGAGTTAGTTTTTGATGTAGTCCAGCCTTAGTCTTTTTCTTGTCCGCAGAAGCCTTGGCGAAGGAGGACTTGCTAGTACGAGGTAATGTTATCTGAGTGTCTTCAAGAGGAGGTACTTCAAGTTCTTCATCTTGATCTTCTAGTGAATTATAAGCCAGTTGTTTTTTAAGCAAACTATGACATATTCCAGCGTTGACATTATGATGTGTAACAAAAAATATTGTAAGAATAAAAAGCGTATATTTGGAGTTCATTTTTCAAGCCCTTCTTAAGCCTTAATCACATTAATTTTTTGTAATACGCAGTGACCGTGCAGTTAGTATATCGCATTTCTATGCGCATTGAATATCTTTATTGTGAGGCATAAAAATTTCTAATTCTTATAAGATGAGGGCTTGATAAAATTTGATCTTTTAAAAAACTATCAAGATAGGGGGCCAGTTATTTAAACTGACCTTGGAGAGATGGAAAGAGTAATGGGATCAACGATCAAGCGGAATCAAGTTTTTTCCTGAAGTGTATTATTCAAAGATAACGCGACATCCGTCTGGAGTTTGAATTTTTGCCAGCTCATCAGGATTTATAGCATTATTTTTAAGGCTAATCATTGTCAGGTGGGGAAGGTGTGAAATAAGTTGCTGTAGCATGTTAATACCATTAATTTCAGTGTCATTTGATTCAATGCCATTGTAATCAAGATCGAGCTCCATAAGCTGTGGTGGTAAATTTCCAACAAGAGCAGCAACTCCGCAATTACCTATGCAATTGAAGCTAAGATCTAAGTTTTCAAGGTGTCGCATTTGTCGTAGATGAGGTGCTAATAAGGCAATCGCTTCTGTGCTGATCGCATTATCGGAAAGATCTAGATCTATAAGTCTATTTGGTAAGCATTGTGCAAGTTGATACACTTCATTTTCGCCCATTAAACTGTTAGTTAAACTTAACTCATTCAGGTGTGCAAGCAAGTTGTTACGAGTAAGTAAAATGATTGATTCTATATTTGTTCTGCTTTTGCCGAAGTTTATTTTGAGAGAAGTGAGGTTTGGCAGGCTTGGCAATAGTTCTGCCAATATTTGAATATTGGCAAGATCCATTAAAGCCGTGGTTATATCAAGGCTTTGAATATGTCTCCATCGATAAATTTTTTCAAAATAGAGTTCCATTTCTTCCGGTGATCCAATGTGAAAACTGAGATGGTTTGGATAATACACGGTGGAATCACGGCCGGAACCATGTAGTGTGTCACGCGAGAACGGGACGCTTCTACAAGTGGGGCAATTTTCTAAAGCACTTCTCTTGAAGTGATTGGCAATGCATTGTTTGTGCATGAAGATGTGATGGCTACAATCCCTCCATGCAGATGGATTGTTAATTTTGGGTTCGAGTAGTGCATCTCCGCAAATAGCGCACTCGTCAATTTCTGTTTGAGTCCACTTGTGTTGAAAGCGAGCGAGTGGGTCAGGCATAGCCATTGTAATGCGGGCAAGTATCTCCGTTAGGCTATTTCGAATTGCTGGGTTAAATTTGTTGTTAGGTTGTGCGAGATGCTCCAAGACGACTCTTTTTAAGAGTATAAGATCTCCTCTTGGTGTCTCATCAAAATTAGCTTTTTCTAAGATTTTGAAAAGCTCTCGTGAGCTTATGGTGTCTAGTTTTTGGCGACTGAGTCCACCGCATAGTGTTCCTAGGAAAATGACACCAAGTACTATGTTCTTTTTGTACATTTTTTACTCCTAGGCCATGCGTCGAATAAGCGATGCTATGCCATGCATCATGAGCCAATGGTATTCTAGTTGAATTATTTTGTCAATCTAGGGCTAGTTTTTGGCGGGTACCATTATTCTCTTTGATATGTAAAATGGTCTACCATTATAGGCTTTTTGCATGTTCGAGTCCTTAAAAAACGTAGAATTTTTTTCTTATGTTCCTTTTGAGAATAAAGAGCTTCATCATTTGGAAAAAAAAGAAGAAACACAAGATTTGTTAAAGTGGCCAAGCCCATGATTTCGCTTATGTGATTATTCGAAAGTCCAAGATATTTAAGTTGTTTATATGGTAAAAATATTGAGATATCAGAAATTTGATTATGGTCAATCAAAAGAGTTTGAAGCATTTCTGTAGATAGTTCAGTTAAGATATCCTTCAATTCCTGGTTGTTTAAATTCATATTTATTACGTGAAGACCCCAAATTAATTCTTTTTTATAGAGAGGAAGTTCTGTGAGGGTGCTTAAAATTTCTTGCTTACTAAATTCATTTAATGATGATATACACACAGGGGTATTGCTACTTAAAGCGGTCATCAGTTCATCTTTAGAAAATACAATAATTTTCGGCAGGGATATTGGATATGCTGCTTTTATGGCATGTTGGTATTCAAGAGGTAGTTCTTTCATCCATTTCCAGTAAATTTCTGGATGTTTTTCATCGCATTCATCAATTCGAGCAATGTCGCGTTGAATCTCTTCTTGAAAGCATGGGATTTGAGCAAAGTGATCAGCCTTCATGCTTTTGAAGGGACACCTTCCTGTCAATTGTCTTTGAGTTAGTTTTTGATGTAATCCAGCCTTAGTCTTTTTCTTGTCCGCAGAAGCCTTGGCGAAGGAGGATTTGCTAGGACGGGGGAGTATTTTTTGAGGTTCTTCAGGGAGTGTAGTCATTGAATGGATTTCGACTTGTGGCTGGTAGCTTTCTTCATCTTGTTCCAAGTCTTTATATGCCAGTTGTTTTTTAAGCAAACTATGACATATTCCTGCGTTGACATTATGATGTGTAACAAAAAATATTGTAAGAATAAAAAGTATATGCTTGGTGTTCATTTTCTAAGCCCTTCTTAAGCCGTAATCACATTAATTTTTTGTAATACGCAGTGACCGTGCAGTTAGTATATCGCATTTCTATGCGCATTGAATATCTTTATTTTGAGGCATAAAAATTTCTAATTCTTATAAGATGAGGGCTTGATAAAATTTGATCTTTTAAAAAACTATCAAGATAGGGGGCCAGTTATTTAAACTGACCTTGGAGAGATGGAAAGAGTAATGGGGCGTGTCATGAACACAACTATCAAAAGTCCGGTTATGAACTATGCACGGCTCATGATGATCATCGCAGTATTTTTGTCTTTTGTGGGCATTGTATTTGTGTATTCGTCCAGTTCAATTTATGCCTTGGAAAAAATTGGGCGAGCTGATTATTTTTTGCGTCGGCAGTGTTTGTTTATGATTTTAGGAATGATTGGATTTGGTGCGGCGTTGCGCATCCCTCTTGCATTGTATCGGCACTATTCATCCTTGTTTTATATAGGGGTCATTGCTTTTACGGCCGTGACGCTTGGCGCTCAGCATGGCATGATGATCAATGGTGCGGCTCGGTGGATCAAGATGGGGACATTGTCGTTGCAGCCAAGTGAGCTCTTGGCCATTGCCGTTTTATTGTTTGTGGCAGCCCATTTGGCCAAAGAACGCGTTTCGGGCAATGTGTTTACGCGTTATTTTTCCGTGGCACTTGCCGTGCCTTTTATAGTCTTACTATTTCAGCCAGATTTTGGTTCCGCTGTCACCATCGCTTCAACGGTATTTTTGGTAATTGCCATCATGTCGTGGCAGCCGGTCTATGCCCTTGTTGCGGCTGGAATAGGAATCCCCTTGATTGGATTGTTGGTCATCATTGCACCGTATCGAGTCAATCGGATTATGACGTTTCTCAATCCATGGAATGATCCGCAGGGCAAAGGATTTCAGATTATTCAGTCGCTCATTGCCATTGGGTCGGGCGGCTGGTGGGGAAGAGGGCTTTCGTTCTCTAATCAAAAGTTCTTTTATTTGCCGATGTCGCATACTGATTTTATTTTTTCAATTACGGCCGAAGAGATGGGATTTGTTTTTTCAGCTTTTTTGGTCGTACTCTTTTTTGCATTTGTGGCGCTGGGATTGCGCATGTGTTTTTATGTTCAGGATACCTTTGCACGGGCATTAGGTCTTGGCTGCATTATATTCATCGGGTTGCGCTCAATTATTAACCTGATGGTGACGGTGGGTCTTTTGCCAACCAAAGGGATTGGTTTGCCATTTATCAGCTACGGGGGCAGCGCTTTGGTTTGCCATTTATTCATGTTGGGGATTATTTTGAATGTGGCCCGAACTTCAGCTCGGTCATAAAAACCTTCTTAATTTGGCAAAAAAGGCGATTCTTACGACCCATTTTGAAGAAATGCTTTGGCTGTGGTATTCTCAAAAGGTCTCAAAAATGGAGTTTTTCTCAAAAATACCTAAATATTGCCTGAGGTTTCATGAATATTCAATTGCGGCACATTTTATATGCATTTTTACTGAATGCATTCTTATTATGCGATTCTGGGTATGCGCGCAGTTTGTATGTTTATGATGCAAATTTTGAGCAAGTTTCGGCAAGTCTTGATGAAGACTTGGAATATTTATATCAAACATATGTTTTTGAGGGTGAGGATAGCCAAGAAGTTATAGATGAACTTGTCAGAAAATCTGGGTATTCTCAAAGTGAACTTGAGGCCGAACGTGAATTGGCTAGACTGCGTATTGCACAGCAAAAAAATGCGAAACAACAATTAGAAAAACTTGAGGGTGAATCTTCGCCTGAAGAGGACAGTCCTCCTGCACGTGCTCCTGATTCAGAAATAACGCGCCTTTTAAATACATATGCTTTAGAAGATAACGAAAGCCCGGAAGTTGTTGATGAGCTTTTGAAGCGTCTTGAATGTTCGCGTGAAAAGCTAGAAGAGATTCGCGTTTCGATTAAAAAAAATCATGCACTTTTGGATAATCAGGTTGGCGATAGAAGGTTTGCAAGTAATGGCTCAAAGAGGGGCCGTTTGGGAATAAGAAAAGAAGCCGCCCTCATAGCAATGGCGGCTGTATTATTGGGAACTATTGAGGCGTATCGTGAGCGGAATGAGATTACCTGTAGTTTTCTTGGTAAAATCCCACTCAAATTCAATGAGTTTACAGATCCTAAAATAGCCAAAATCAAGGACGCTCTCGGTAAAGTAACTCCTCAGTTTGTTATTGAGGCTAAGAATCAGATAGATATATTGATACAGGCATTGCTTAATAATTTAGGGTTCAGCCGTCAGGCAAAAAACTCGATAGACTTGGTTGAGTCTGATGAGGCAAAAAAACAGGCTCCTACTTTAGACAAACCAGAATCTTTTAAAGAGTGCACAGCTGCAATGGCAGCATATGCAACTAGCGGTTTGATGTTGGGTAAAGCATCTCCACACTTGATGCCAAATATGATTCCTGCAGAAGTCGTGCAGGACAATGAAATGCTTGAAAGGTTGATACAAATCGTAGCGCTGTTTCTTTTGCAAGGAGGGGATGGGGTTCGTATGTTGGTTCAGGAGGCCTTTGAACAAGAGTGCGGTGTGGTTAAGGGACGACTTTTGTTGTATACATTTTGGCAGGTAGTTCCTGTTGTTATGTGTGTATATATCAAGCAACGAAATATTGCTGGATTGCCTACCGATGAAATATGGAAACGTGTTTCATTGGGTGCGTTTGCGGAAGTAGGGTCGATTTTTGGTTCGGCTGCTGCAGGTCTTATTTTTCAAAAGCAATTAAAGGGAAGTCCATTGATGCAGCCACTTTGGGCGGCGTTAAGTCGTGGTCAGGTTAATAGTTTAATTACGCGCTGTTTTGCTCGAAGTTTGCAACTCCATATGTATCACGGTAACACATTGAGCCTGCTGGTAAAATTTCAGAATGATGACTTTTTTAATAAAATTAAGAATTCAGATGGTGCGGTTTATAATCCCAGCAAAAGTAATATTCTTCCTTTTCATGCGGAAAAAATAGACAACCTCCTTCCTTTTTTAAAACAAGAAGGGTTCGATCAATCTAAGGTTCCTCAGGTTGATTATTATATTAAAGAAGAGCTTAAAGCCTTTGCAGATGAATATCTTGCGACGGGGGCTTTTATGGCGATGTTGGCTACAATGACCCATACAATTCATAGTGGCATTGAGCAGATTGGTGGGCATGTTGGCCGAAGTGCTATTTTTTTCAAGATAAAAAAAGTTTTGACTGGTATATTTGCAGACGATTCTGAGAAAGAACTAACCCCAGAAGTTGAGGTTAAAAAATCTTCGAGCACGTTTAAAAAAATACAACGTGTTTTGGCGATATGGCCGTTGTGGGCGCAGGATCTTATGTCGAGATTTGCCAACCCTCTTGGTTCTACAATGAAAGAATCTCCTTTTGTTGCACGTATTCAACAAGCTTGGAATGGTGATCCACGAATCACAAAATATTATAGAATTTGTGCTCTGATGAGTCATCGCGTTCTTGCGAATAAATTTTATTGGGTGTGCCGAGCTCATAAAAATAAGCGTTCGAGCACTGTATCCAATTTTGCATCAATGTGTATTCCATTTGGTATTTGGTATTTGAGTACCCGTGCTATATTTGAACATGATCAAATTAAAAAAATAGAATCTACATTGTCACTCGATGCGCGGCGTGAGAGATTCCGTGCACTTTTGGCAAAAGATTTGTTTGCGGCAGAAGATGATTTTTCTGAAATGATGACGAATTTTTAAGATCTATTCACACTCAATGTCATTCAAAGATTTTATGAAATGAACAAGTTGAATGGAAAAACTCATTGTCAAAAATAAGATTACCGAACAATTTATGGTATTGCAGACAATTTTTTGGCAGTGTGTCACCATGAACTGGTGATGTGAAATTCAAGATAATTGGCTGGGGCGGAAGGATTCGAACCTCCGTATGGCAGGACCAAAACCTGCTGCCTTACCGCTTGGCGACGCCCCAACAAATTTTTTATAAGTTTTTATTGTCTGAATTTTGAATTAGACGGGAAGATGAACTTCATAAAAACTAAATTTATTTTCTTTGTTTATTCTTCTATTTCTTCTGAACCAATCATAAGGCTACCTTCTTCAGCAGCTTTGTTGTATTCAGCTATAACAGATTGCTCAATTTTTTCACGCGTTTCTTGATTAAGAGGATGCGCAATGTCTTTAAACGAGCCATCTTTTTTTCTGCGAGATGGCATCGATACAAACATGCCTTTTTCACTCTGAATCACCTTCAGGTCGCGAATAATAAAGCAATTATCAATGACCATAGTCGCATAGGCCTTTAATTTCCCCACGTTAGCTGGGTATATTTTAACTTCCGTAATGTTCATGGGTAGCCCCTCACAATGCCTACCTGCTTGTGTTGATTGTTTCATCACAGGTAAGCTCGATGTTGCGATCCATCCGTAATTTAGTGGTAGATCTTGGCTTTGTCAATCCACGCTTTTACGTAGTTATTTTTTGAGCGACACGCAATTTTGCTGAGCGAGATGGAGGGTTTTTGTAAACTTCTTCATCAGTTGGCACAATTGGTTTTGTACTCACGATTTGTAGTATACCCTGATTTGCTAGGTTTTTAAAGTAGTTTTTTACAATTCTATCTTCAAGTGAGTGAAAACTTATGCAAACAATGCGGCCGTTTTGTGCAAGTACGGATGGCACAGCTTTTAAAAAGTTTTCAATGTTATCAAGTTCGTGATTTACAACGATTCTTAATGCCTGAAAAACGCGTGTGGCAGGATGTATTTTTTGATGCCCACGAACATTGAGACATTCCTCAACAAGAGTTGCTAGCTGCTTTGTGGTATCAATAGGTTGAATTTTACGTGCCTCGGCAAGGTATCGTGCAATTTTACGTGAATATCGTTCTTCGCCATATCTATGAAAAATTGTGGCAAGTTCTTCTTCACTTGCTTTTGCCAAGATATTACGCGCAGTAAATTCACCATGGGAATTGGACATTCGCATATCAAGCGGGGTATTAGATTGCCATGAAAAGCCAGGCTTGTTTCTCAATTGATCGCGAGATGTGCCAAAGTCGGCGATAATTCCGTCAATTTTTCCAAGCAGATCAAGTTTTTTGGCCACGAGTGCAATAGAGGCAAAATTACCCCAATGCGTTTCAAGTCGTTCGCCAAATTTTTCCTTTAAAGCAGGTTCATTAACACCAAGGGCGGTTTTGTCCCAATCAAAAGCGAGCACTTTGCAGGTTGGCTCTTTTGATAAAATGGCATCGGTGTGACCACCTCCCCCAAATGTGGCATCGATATACATGCCGCCAGGCTTGATATCAAGGCCTTGGATAACTTCATTCGGCATGACCGAGGTGTGGTAGGGGACGATGATTTCGTTCTTTGTGTCCATAAGTGTGTTTCGGTAGGTTATGTGATTATTTTTTTATCCTAAATCCAAGTTTTTCTCCTGCAAGTCCGTAGTCTTCAACGTTCAGGACTACGCGATATTTTTGGAGCTTGGAAATAAGGCCTAGGCTCAATTTTTGGTTGGGTTTTAATAATTCATAGGTTGTTTGGTTAGCTAGCTCCATTTCATCAGCCTCAAGGACGCCAAGGTGGCCTCGTAGGTAGTCAAAGTCATATTTATTGTCTACTTCATCAATTTCAACCAATATTTCTTGATCAGGTTCAATTCTTTGAGGTTTTGATTTGGAAAACTGCCACACTTCCATTTCAGACTGATCTTGGGGTTGCTCATAGATGAATGGTATAACAATGACAGGCTTTCCTGTTTTATTCAACACCCTGAATCGTGGAGCGTAGGGCTGATATGTCTGAGTAGATGGTTCAACATGGTAGCGGAGCCGTTCGTGCATAATGCCATAGTTGCTAATTCTGAGGTTTACAGTTCTGGTGTGCACATGCATAAGTAGATCAAGATCGATTTTTTTTGAATCTGGCAACGTTTCATAAATGCATTCATCGGCTTCGTGTTGGCTGTTCACTACCCCCAGGTATCCAAAGGTATTGCTCAGAGATGCTTTGTCGTCAACGCCATCAATTTCGACAACACATTCTTCATCGCTTCTAAGATGATATATTGGGGACTTTTCCCACTTCCAAAATTGATTGCGGATCCGTTGCATGTACGAAAAACAACAAATATATACATCCTGGCCCGTTACATTTTTAACTTTAAAGTCGAGCGAGCCCTTGCGGGGTTCGAGCATGTTGGCCATAGGACCGCTTTTTGTCGGTGTTATTGTTTTTGATTGGGCAAGATTGGAATCTGGGTTCTTTCGCTCAATTCTCAATTGGTTGCAGCTGGGAAGTGCCATGGTAGCAACAATGAGGAGTGAAAGACGGAAGATTGAACAATTATTCATCAAAATAAGTCCTGGCAATCTGCGTTGTAGGTTATAAGCCAGGTTATCATAGGATGCTAGCTGTCGTAAAATAGTTTAGCCATATCGGGCAAGAATCTCGTTTTCTACGCTTTTTATCTTTTGGCCAAGGGATTCGTCGGACTTAACCAGTTGCTCAATTCTGTCCACGGAGTGAATAACGGTTGAATGATTTCTGTTGCCCACATATTCACCAATAGCTTGCAAGGGTGAAGGTGTGAGCTTTTTCATTAAGAAAAATGAAATTTGGCGAACAAAAGCAAGGTCTTTGCTACGGCGCTTTGACTTAATATCAGTTGGCGAGATGCCATATTGCTCACAGACAACGCGCAAAACATGGCGTAATAAAATGCCATCGTGACGGATTTCTTCTTCATCTTTGAGCGATTTGCGGGCCAGGTCGAGAGTTATTTCCTGCCGTGACAAACGAGCACATGCACTAATGCGTGTCAGGAGTCCTTCCAGTTCGCGAATATTAGTGGTAGGGCGAGATGCAATAAAGTTTGCCGTATCATTGGGTAGGTCTATATTGAGCAAGTCAGCCTTGCGGGAAAGGATCGCTATTTTTGTTTCAAGGTCTGGAGCTTGGATGTCAACCGTCAGTCCCCAGTCCATGCGCGACTTGAGCCGACTTTGAAGGCCGTCAATATCTTTGGGTGGTACGTCACTTGAGAGCACAATTTGTTTATGTTTTTCATAAAGAGAATTGAAGATGTGGAAAAATATTTCCTGAGTTTGCTCTTTGTTTGAAAAAAATTGAACATCATCAATTAATAAAAGATCTAAGTTTTCATATTTTTGGCGAAAGCGATGTATTTTTTCAAAACGAATTGCTGCAATAAATTCACCCATGAATCGGTCGGATGTCTCGTAGCGGACACGTCGGGTCGGATCGTTTTTGAGTACTTCGTTGCCAATGCAGTGCAGTAAGTGAGTTTTTCCAAGCCCGGTTCCGCCATACACAAATAAAGGGTTGTAGTCATTGCCGGGGTCCCGGGCCACTGCGCGAGCGGCAGCATGAGCCAACGAATTACTTGGTCCAACAATGAATGATTCAAAGGTGTATTTTTCATCCAGCTTGGTTTCCATGGGGACACCGCTGATGTGCCCAGAAACTTGTAAGGGGCGGATTTGATGTGTGCGAATATGTGTGGGAGATTTAATTGATTGAGCAGGGACAATGATTCCCGGTGTGCTGATGGCATCACTTGATAAAGATTGTCGGTCTTCAAAGCTGAGGTTGATTTGTGTGGTGTGAAGCAATCGGCCCAAATGGGTTTTAAGCAAATTGGTATAATGTTCTTTGATCCAACGACTGACAAAATGGTTGGGCATACACAGTATTGCTGTGTTGCTTTGCTTGTCCCAACGATCGAGCCTGACAGCTTTAAACCATGTTTCAACAACCTGATTACCGGCTTCTTCTCGGATGATTTTTAAAAATTCATCCCAAACGAGTTGCACCTAATTTATATCCTTATCTCACCAAAAGGTATTAACATAATTCACACGAACAATATCGGTCAGTATACCAGACTGTTGAGCGGGAGGATACTCTCGATGTGTCCAAAATTTAAAAAAATTCTCACACGGTTCTTGATGTTGGGCCTTTCTTTTTTTTACGATCACTGCATGATTCGATTGGATGCCGAGTGTAGGGAATTATGAGAATCAAAATCATAATGTGGTGCTTGAGCCTGTGCTCATTTTCTCTTAAAGCAAATCTTATGAGGCCGTACGATTTATCTCAAGGATTGCTAGAAAGTGCGCGACTTATTCCCAAGGAGGACAATGAGCTGTTGCGAAAAATACGGGCGGTTCCTTCTCGTGTAGTTCTGCGGTTATTTTTAGACCGAGAAGAGAAAAGAGAAGGCGTTTTTGGTTTGGCTGGTACTCTGCCAGCTGAGTTGAAAGACAAGGTGGATTTTTGTGGCATCAATGTGTTTTGTTCTCAAAAGATGACGGCTGCGTTTATGATGGAATTTGGTGTTTTGAGCATGCAACTTCCGCTTTATCTCTTTTTTAAAGACGGAAAGCTCATTGCAAATATGCCAGGAACCTTAGATAATGGGTTGCTTTTTGAAAATATTCAAAAGACGTTTGGTTTGTAGGACCACATAACGTAGCGAAGAAGGGGAGTTCTGTGAATAAAGCATCAAGGGTTAAGATATTTGTGTTAATAGTGGGTGGCCTTGGATGGGCGGCATATGTCTGTCCGGGCGCGACAGCCTCTTCAACAGTTCCAGCAACGGCAGCGTCGGTGATCAGTAATTCCGCCAATGCGAATGCCACATTTGTGGCAAATACCCTTACGGGTGGAGCTGTTACTAGTGGCGTGCAGGCCGCTAATCAATTTGCAACTTCAAGCGCCGTTCAAAGCGCCAGTAGATCAGTGAGCGATGTGGTTCAAGCAACAGGTGCTGCGGCATCCTCAGCTTCTTCCAATATTTCATTATTTGGATTTAGTGCAGCAAGCATTACGGGGCAACCTGTAGCGCTATCTGCTACTGATATTGCATCATACAAACAGCAAGCAGCTGCGTTGACGGCAACACAAGCAGGCACTGCATCCGTGAGTATTAGTAATTTGCCGGCAACGGCAAGTAGTGCTGTTCAGCAGGTGTATGGGGCTTTGAGCGCGGCAGGAACCTATATGTTGAGCTTACCCCAAAAGATTTTTGCAGCCTTTGAAAAAATAGGCTATATGACTCAGGTGGTCACGTTGTATGACCGCACTGATGGTGGAACAAATACTTCGATAGACACGAAGAAGGTATACACGCTTGGAAATCTGCAAGTTGGGACATTTCAAGGCATTCAATACGATTTTGGATTTGCGGGTGCTGGAGATCCGAATGAGCCGTTTTGTTTCGTTAAACGTAATGGAAAATATTATTATCAGCCTGTGTATGCTCAAATGATTCCTCCAACTATTCAAATTGGTGGAAATAGCTACCCGCTTAATTTATACAGCAGCCCACTTTCTGTATTGATGCCGTGGTTTTTAAAAACCGCAGTTGGTGACAATATTGGTGACCAAGCATGGCAGTTCTTGCTTAAAATTGGTCGATTGCGTCCCGAGCGTGTATATACATTCAAGGCCTTTATGTTGCTCAGGTCTGCGCTTGCCAATACGTTTCAAATCGTGACGGCTTATGATAAGGCGGGAAATATAACGGGGAGAAATATTCAAGCCAATCCACGCCCAACTGATTTCCCACAGTTGTCAGATGTTTCTGATGAATTTGTTAAATTATCGGCACGTTTATTCAGAACGCCAAATATTGAGCAATGTGTTATTCGTAACAATGGCATAAATTATCCAAGTCAATGGGATCCTGCAAAAACGTGGACTATTGGTGATGAGATTCAATCTAATCCTCAGGCATGGCTGCAAAAATGGATTGTTGGGCCATTTGCCAGTTATTTGAACAGTATATTTTTTGGGGTTGATGCAATTGCTGTTCAGCAATGGCGAGATGCAACGGCAATAAAAGGGCCAACCAATTTCATGCGCACTTACGGAGGTGTAAGAGCAACTCCTGGATATGTTGAACGTCTTGCTGCGGCAAATACCCAGCTTTTGCAATATAATTTCAAGACAACTGATGTAATGTTTACCGATCTTTTACAGCTCATTGCTGGCTGCAATCGTTTTGGAACAGAACGTTTTTCTGGTGTAGAATTTGCGGTAAGTGATTTTCAGTTGCAGGGAACTGATCCCAAATCAGTTGCATTGGGAACGTCTGTTTCTCCTGATGTAGCTCAGCAGAGCCAATTATTTATTGAGACGGTTAATCAGCAGTCGCTTCAGGCGTTCTTAACAAATCGTCAAGCCGCATTGGCTACTTTTGTGGGCCAAGCTACAGCATTTTTCGCACAATTAGATTTGAATGGAGTTCTTACTCGCCGTAGAAATGCCGAAATAAAGCTTCAGGCAGCTCTTTATCCAGGACAACCATTTAGAGAATTTGTGACAGTGGCACAGCAAGTTAGTATTTTAACGGGTTTGATACAAGCAAGTTTGAAATCATTGAATCAAGCTGTGGCTAATATGGATGTACAAATTGCTCAAATTGAGACTTTGTTTGCGCCGTATCTGCAGGCAAATGATCCGGTCGACAAGGATAACAAAAGACAAGCGATCGTTGATTATGTCAGAGCTCTTGATGACCAATCATCAGCAGAGTTTCCAGAAACAAGCATAGGGGTTCAAATCAATGGACTTGAGATGTTTGGGTACAGATTATGGCAAGCTCTTAATATCATTACGGGGCCTTCGTTTAGGGGTGATGAATACTACGTGTACAATGATACGTATCTCGGACAACAAGGTTCTATTAACCAATTGTTGGCGATATTGTATCGAGCGAATAGCGATTTAAGCAAAGCGCAAGATCTCTTTAAGTTGGATACCACGCCACGGGCTTCATTTGATGAAAATGGAAATCCAATTACCGTTGTGGGTCAGGATTATTACAACAAGTATATTGGTTATGAAAATTATTTATTGATGAATGAAAGTGCGTGGGCCCAAATTCAAACCCAAGTCAGTCAGGGTACTTTGACGGCAACCAGTCCTGCGTATATTGAAGCACAATCAAATTACAATGGTGCATACGCATTGTATCGGCAGGCTCAAAATCGATTGAAGTCATATCTCAAGTATTATGAATTTGATCGTCGAGCAGGTATGGTTACAGGTGACGGTTCAACGGGAACGGCTACCGATCCAATTACTAAAAAAACATTTACCACGTATTCATATGAGCGCTCTGTAAATGCATTTTTAGAACATGAATTGGTGAATCTTTTGGTTCGGTCAAATCGTGTTCAAGCCAATCAGCTGTCGCGAATTATTTATCCAATTACAGGATTGAATATTGATGGATTTTTGGCCCAAATAGATACCAATCGAACTCAGGCTCTTATGAAGCAACAACAAGGCACACTTGATTTAGGAGCAATAACGCCAGAGGCTGGGACAACGAGTCCCGTGGGTGGTGTGGATGTTGCAGCTCAGGTGATAGCACAATTGAACCTTAAGTCAGATGCAACCGTAATGGATGATTCAGGCCTTGTTCAAGGAATTGTCAGCACGCCAACAACATCAACAAAAGTGACTTCGGGGCAGCAAAGTCTTGAGGCCACGCTTGCTGCAAGTGGTGATGCTTGGACACAGACAACAGCACCTGCAACGTCATCAGCTTCGGTTACACCTTCAGTTGCAACAACAGCGTCGACATCTGGTGCTCCTACCATTGCACAACTTGCAGCACAGAATGATGCTGATTATCCGGTAAAAGTTAATTACAATGACACAGTATCTGATACATACAAGAACTTTGTGTTGCAACATGCGTCATTGCGCGAACAATTTGCCAATTCAGGTAAAACGAGTGACACTTCATTGTTCTTGTCGACCATTGAAGGAACTCTTCAGTTGTTGATGCAGGCGGCTCGGCCTATGTCGGCAGAGGTTAGGTTGCGTTTTGTGGAAACAATTCGATCGGCCGCATCGGCTTTGAAAATAACTGTATATTCACCTGCAACGGCCGTTAACGATCCTGTGGCATATCAAACTTTGTTGCAGTTTATTGATTACTGTTCAACTGGGCCTTTGATTGGTAACGTTGCCGATATGGCGGTAACAAGATCCAATGTGCAAAGTGGGCTGACCTTGGTTAGTTAAAAATTAAGAAACAAAAAAGGGCTCCAGTAACTTGGGGCCCTTTTTTAATACTAGCCCCTAATATCCCTTGCCATAGCCGGCAATAAATTCTTGTTCATCAGTAGAAGATTGCAAAGTTTTTCTGATGCTTTTTAAAATAATGGCATCGGTAATAACTTTGTTTTCAGTTTGACGAGCGCGTCCGCCGATATCAACAGCGCATGCTTTAATTTCTCTACCAGCTTCACCCTTAAATTGTTGTGCGTAATCCATAATCAATGCCTTTACTTCAGGTGCGATGGTCAATTGAGTTTTGCCTGAGGTTTTTTCTTTTTCCAAATATTGGCTGAACATTTGAGCAATTTGTTTTTCTTCAGGCCGTTTGAAAACAAGACGGTTCACTTTTGAGAATCGACTTTTGACTGCAGGGTCAAGTTCATCAAATAAGTTGGTTGCAATAATGAACATAATGCCTTTGTTGGCACCATCTGTCATGTTGGCCAAAAATTCTTCCAGAGCGGCACTCAATTCTTTGTTGCTGCGATCACTTTTTCGGTCACGCAAAAAGGCATTGGCTTCATCGATGAAGATCAAAATCCCTTTGCCTTTTTTGGCAAGTTGTTTGGCAGCTTTGAACATTTTTTGAATTTCCAAAATAGCACTGCCGTCTTTGCGTTCAGCAAGAGCTGCAATACGAGGTCCTGTAGTGTGTGCAAATTCAAGTCCACATTGGTGAGCAAGAATTTCACCCAACATAGTTTTTCCGGTACCAGGATCACCCAAAAAGGCCATGTTTGGCAGAGGTGTTCCGTTTTCCTGGGCAGATTTAATTGTTAAGAAAATTTCAGGAACACGATCTTCAAGTCCTGGTGGGCAGACAAATTCATTAAAGCGATTTTCAAAAGTATCAGTACGGCCACACATACGGTCAAAAGCTTTAAGTGCTGGATGTTTGTACGACCAGTGGTCAAAAATTTGTGGGCGCCCCATTTGCTTGAGTGCATATTCGTAGCTGAGTTTTGCGCAATACAGCGCTGCGATAGCAGTAACTACTCCGGCAGTAAACTTGGCAACAGTTTTTCCATCAGTGAGTTTGTCCCATTTATATTTGTGTTGTTCAATGGCTGTGCGTTGAAGTCGATCACCTTGTGCAGCTTCTGTGGCCTGAATAGTTTCAGGAGTTGGTTTGAGGTCTTGGCCGAGTTTCGTGAGGCTTTGGGTTAATGTAGTAGTTTGTTGGATAAGGGCCGTTGTCTGGTTTTGAATAGAAGTCGCCACATTTTTGGTTGCATTAATGAGTTCAGTGCCATCGCCTTGGCCTGAGTTGCCACTGGAATAAGCGAGGGTTCGAGTGTTCAGATTTGGGTGTGAGGCTGCGATAAGGTATGTTATAGCTTGACCTGCAATTTGTAAGTTTTTATCAAGAAGCTCTGTGAGTCTTGCTACGTTTTCATCAGAAGTTACGCAATTCGCCTGAGGTATTGTAAGGGTGAAGTTAAAAAGGGTGGCAATCAGTGCGAATTTGAAAATGCTACGCTTTGTGACTTGTGACTTGTGACTTTGCTAAGTTTTTCATAAAAGCCTCCACATATAACTCATTTTTATGATTCATGATTTAAGTGTAGCACTGGGGTCTTTTGCGTCAAATTATTCAAATAGAACTATAAGAATGGACAATTTTGATGTTTTCCCTGGGTATTTTAGGGCATAAGTGTGAAAAATTACTCTTTCCCGGGAGCGCGGAGTTTTGCTCTGAGTACAATTATTACTGCCTGTGGTCTTGATGCGTTAAAAGAGATCCAGTTGTAAACTTCTGGATGAAAGAATGAATAGGGCTATTTCTTATCTTGTAAGGCAATAGCTATTTTTTTAAGGTGTATAAAATTTGAGAAACAAAAAAGGGCCCCAAATTACTGGAGCCCTTTTTCAATTTAATTAAGTATTTACTCAGAACGAGTCCCGTCAATATTAGTCTTGTTCGAAGTCCGTATTGATTGGTTCTTCGCTGTTATTTTCTTGAGCAGCACCTTGAGTGTTGCTGTCAGCTTGCTGTTTATCTTTGTACAAGATTTCAGCAATTTTGCCAGACGCTTTCAAGAGAGCTTCGTTGGCCGCGCCAAGAGCTTCGCCATCATCAGCTTTGTCTTTGAGGGTAAGTCGAGCCTCTTCAATTGCAGCTTCAACAGCAGTTACTTCTTCTGCAGGCAATTTTTCTTTGTTGTCTTTAATAGTTCGTTCAACTTGCAAAATTGAGTTATCAAGAGCATTGCGCTTGTCCACAACTTCACGAAGCTTTTTGTCGTCAGCTTCGCGTTCTTTGGCTTCGCGTACCATGCGTTCGATTTCATCTTTTGAAATACCGGTTGAATCGGAAATAGTAATGCGTTGTTCTTTGCCCGTACCTTTGTCTTTGGCAGAGACATGCACAATTCCGTTTGCATCGATATCAAAGGTCACTTCAATTTGAGGCGTGCCGCGTGATGCAGCAGGAATGCCATCGAGCTTAAAGCGTCCAAGGGTCTTGTTATCACGAGCAAATTCGCGCTCTCCTTGAACTACGTGGATATCAACAGCCGGTTGATTATCTTCAGCAGTAGAAAACACTTGTGATTTGCGTGTTGGGATGGTTGTGTTGCGTTCGATGATTTTTGTAGCCACGCCGCCAAGGGTTTCAATTCCCAAAGAAAGTGGAGTTACATCAAGTAAAAGAACACTGGTTACATCACCGGCAAGAACGCCACCTTGAATACAAGCTCCATCGGCAACTACTTCATCAGGATTAACTGAACGGTTAGGCTCTTTTCCAAAGAAGTTTTTTACCAATTCTTGGATTTTAGGAATACGTGTTGATCCACCAACCAAAATAACTTCATTAATTTCATTGGCTTTAAGGCCAGCGTCACTCAATGCTTTTTTGCAAGGATCGAAGAGACGTTTGAAAATGTCTGAGCACATATCTTCAAGTTTTGCGCGTGACAGTTTGAGTACCAAATGTTTTGGGCCAGAAGCATCAGCGGTAATATAAGGAAGATTAATTTCAGTTTCTGAAGTGGCTGAAAGTTCAATTTTTGCTTTTTCTGCAGATTCCTTGAGTCGCTGCAAGGCCATACGGTCTTTACGCAAATCAACGCCAGTTTCAGCTTTGAAAGTATTGATCAAGTGATTGATAACAAGTTCATCAATTGAGTCACCACCAAGGTTAGTGTCACCGTTGGTTGATTTTACTTCAATAACACCATCACCAACTTCAAGAACTGAAACGTCAAAGGTTCCACCACCAAAGTCAAAAACAGCGATAGTTTCATTGTTTTTTTTATCAAGTCCATAAGCAAGAGCAGCGGCAGTTGGTTCGTTGATGATTCGACGAACTTTAAGGCCCGCAATTTCGCCCGCTACTTTGGTAGCTTGGCGTTGTGCATCATTAAAATATGCAGGAACGGTAATAACAGCTTCAGTTACTGTTTCACCCAAGTAGTCTTCGGCCGCTTTTTTGAGTTTTTGTAAAACAGCAGCACCAATTTCTTGAGGTGTGATTTTTTTGCCATCAATCACAATAACCGTGTCGCCATTGTCACCTTCAGCTAGTTGGAAAGGGAATGAGGCAACCTCAGAAGCAGGAACAGTGTTGAACTTGCGTCCGATAAAGCGTTTTGCAGAATAAATGGTTTTTTCTGGGTTGGTAACAGCTTGACGCTTGGCGATTGTGCCCACCAATTGTTGGCCGTCTTTGGTATAAGCGACGATTGAAGGGGTTGTGTTATTTCCTTCTTGATTAGGAATAACTTTGGCAACGCCACCTTCCATGAATGATACAACTGAGTTGGTTGTACCTAGGTCAATTCCGATAATTTTTGACATATCAAGTCTCCAGGGTATCTGTTTTTACATATAACATCTGAGTGTCTTTATATAAGATATCTTATAATCCTAATGTAGATCTGTCAACAGCTTGCCGGCTACATTCTCAGCGCCTGCCACTCAGGTCCACTTGACAAGTTTGGTTGAAAAAAGCGAGAAAAGTATTACTTTTTATATAACTTCTGATAATAAATCACTTATGTTAACACATCTTAAAATAACGAAGTTTTAATTGCGCGAAATATTTTTTGGGATTTTTAATGAGCTTTTATAAGATTTTTAGAGGGCGGCCACTATTGGGCGGCAGTTCTGGCTGAGCGCGGCCCAATATTCTAGGCAACCCCGCCGATATTTTGATCCATATGAAGATAGGAACAAGGCACTACTCACGCTCCGCCCATCGACCCTCCCGCCCTGGCCCGTGGGATCGAGGGTAGGTTTCGGGGGTATGGGAGCAGGGGGGCAGGAGGTCTTTGGCTCCGCGTTCTTAGTTAAGTAAAAGGCTAAGAAGGCTAAGAAGGCTAAGTAAGTAGTAAGTATATTAAGTATATGGGGAAGGGATATTGATAAAGAAAAGATAAAAGTAAAAATTAATAAAAAGGTTAAGAAGATATTAAGAAGATATAAGGTTAAAAAGACATAGTGATTAATAACTAACCAGGTAACGCAAATAAAGATACATATCTAGGTATATGTGAAAGAAAAGAAGTTAAAGACAAAGACTCAGTCTCAGGTACGTGTATGTATACGTATATAAGGTAACTCGACCAATCGCACGAAATAGAAAAAGGGTATGCGTAAATGACCAATCGTACGCTAATGACCAATCGTACGCTTTAGATTGGTCTATTGGAGCTAGGATTTGCTCTTAATGCTTATGTCAAAAGAGTTTTCTTAAAGCGAAATATGGGCGCGGCCCATGCATATTGAGACTCCTACTTTTATTGAAGAACTTGAGGTGTCAAAATGATTACATTATTTAGCAAAAACCGAGCTTGTCACATAGAGCCTTTTTAAAGTTAGCGGAAAATTTCTTGAGATTAAAAGAGAAAAATTACTGGTGGCTTAAGTTGAGATTTGGATTTGATGGTAAATATTATGGCATGGATCTTCACGAAAAAGGATTGTTGTCACCAGATGATTATAAGGAAAATACCCTTTGGCGTATTAATGAATGGCTTTCATGCTCTGTGAGGCAGTCCAGTGCTTCACTTTTTTAGATCATTGATTAATTTTGGAACGTGTCCTATAATTACAAATAGAACTAGGACGTGTGGCGTGAGTAGTGGTAAGTAAATTCTTTTTTTGGTTGAGAAAATACAGGAGCGGTTATGTTGAAGTTTTATAACACTAAGAGTCTCTGGTTGTTTTTATCGTTGTTTTGTGTGAGTCAATCAACTTATGCGGCTTTTTTGGGGTGGTGATGAGGAGGGCGCGGCAACATTACGGGAAAAAGTAAAAATGAATGGGCCTTACTGGTTATATCTATTAACGGAAGATCAGCTTATCATAGACTCTGATGAAGAGCTTGAGTTGGCCAAAAAATATCTTAGGCGTAGTCGGGAGCTAGAAGAGTCACCGTTCATTCATGATGGAGAACGAAAGCCTATTCTTATTGCTAATCGTGCAGCGGTTGAGCGCAGCGTTCTTGAGAGGGTTGTATATGCGGCTCCTCTGGCTTCTGTGTCTTTATACCGCCCGGTAGGATTTAGCGAGTCTGAACAGTCGCGTATCGATGATGATGAAACGTTGCAGGAAATTGCTGGCAGTCTGAGTGTGCCAGCAATGAAGCGCTTTTTGCTGGAATATGAGAAATATAGAGGCCAAACTGACAATCACTGGGCTATGGATGGCAGCGATCGTTTTCCGCGGTGGGCTGCCCACCTATATGATAATCCGATAGATGAGCGATATCAGCAGTTGTTTGAGCGACCAGAAGATGCGAAGCAGTTGTGGGGCACGATGAGACAAGTATTTGATACGGTCTCCCTTAGAGGTTGTCTGCCATGTACCATCAAGGGCAATGCTGATAATTTATTTGTTATTGAGCATTTGAATGCGATGTCGTCTGGTAATCGTCAACAATGGTTTCGTGGGCTTACTCCTGAAAACACAAAAATTTCGGATGCGTCAGCTTTGGCTAGAAGTCGGCAAGATGTAATACGTTTTGTACAAGATCGCCTACATTTTTTCTTTAGAGTGCGTATAGGCACTGCCACATACCATCTTATGGCTAAAGTTCCTGTTGCTAATTTGACTAGTGCTGGAGCACTCCATTTTGGGTTAGCGGAATAAACCAGATTGCAGTCTTCTTGTTCATGGTTTTTGGAGAGAGTCGGTTCTGTTTTGGTGAATTGACTCTTGTTAATTATTAATAAAAGCCTGGAGTGCTGATCAGCACTCCAGGCTTTTATTGTTGTGCCAATAAACTAATAAAGCCGCGCTTGTCACATAGAGCCTTTTTCTGGTATTATATTCCTCGATCGCATCGCTCTGGTTGCCTGCCCTTGACACGTTCGGCTTCACTACGTTTTCTTCATCCGTCGCCAAGGCTATGGTGGACTAGCACTGCGAACTGGGCCTAGTGAAATGGGGTTTGGAATATTGCATCAATAGCATGGACTCCGCAAGCACTCTTCTGGGGGTTTAGACAAAAGGACGATTGATGTTCAAGGTCAATGATACCGTGGTTTTTCCGGCTCATGGGGTTGCTCGTGTTTCAGATGTGATCGAAAAAATGGTCGGAACTTTATCCGTCAAATTTTTTAAATTGTCATTTGTATACAGCGACATGACGATGCTTATCCCTTGCTATGGCGCCTCCACTTCTGGCGTGCGCTATCTCAGTTCTCCAAAAGATATCGACGACGCGGTTGAGTTTCTCACTCGGCTTCCCATCAAACCTCGTAGCACTACTGAGTTTGCTCCTAGTGGTTGGGCCAAGCGACAAAAAGAATATCAGCTGCGCATCCAAGTGGGTAAGGTCATGGATCTTGCTGGAATATATCGAGACCTCATGTCGCTTTCGCTTACCAAAGAACTTTCTTTTGGTGAAAAAGGACTTTTGGGAACCGTGGAAAGCTTGTTGGTTCAGGAAGTAATTGAATCATGTGGTCGCAAGCGCGAAGATATTGTTGCGCAATTGAGGGAACCGTTTCAGCGATTTGCTGTTGGTGGCGCAACCTTGGTTGAAGGACGAGAAAATAGACTGTCACCAAATTCGTCGCCACAGGCATAAAGAATGGGGACTCTTATTATTATTTCCGGGCCGACTGCATCAGGTAAGACGGCTGCAGCTCTCGAGATTGCTCAAGGCGGCGGGTATGAAATAATAAATGGTGATACTGGGCAATTTTACACCGCATTGGATGTGGGAACGGCCAAACCAACTGGACGAGAGCAACAAAGTGTACCGCATCATTTATTTAATATTATCAATGGTCCGGTAACTATCGACGCTTCACATTATCGGGACCTGGTCGCACAAACTTGTGATAATATTTGGCAACGCGAAAAAACACCAATTATTGTTGGTGGATCATTGTTTTATCTCAAGTCGCTTTTATTTAAACTCAGTACGCAGACTGGAAAAGAATCGGAGTGTGTTTCGAGGGAGCCTGTCTATTTGGGTGAGGAGATACAATCGGATAATGATCATTCTGCTTGTTGGAAAAAGCTTAACGAAGTTGATCCTACACGAGCTCAAAAAATACACCCCAATGATAGTTACCGAATTCATCGTGCGTTGGGGATCTTTAAGAAAACGGGAACTCAGGCTTCCGAGTTTGTTCCCAAATTTGATCCGATATCCGAAAAAATATTATTTATATTCTTGTGTCCCGAGCCAGAAATATTAAAAGAAAAATTGCGGCAACGGACCAAGCTCCTTCTCTCAAAAAATTCTGGGTACGAAAAAAGCTGGATCGAAGAATGTCAGGAATTGCGGGGCACAAAATGGGAAGAGTTTTTGTGCGGAGGAAATTTGATTGGGTACCGGACCATTTTCAAATGGCTTGAGATTCACGACCCTAAAAATATAAATCAAGAACAGCTTGATATCCTAACGCATGACATCGTCACTGAAACATGGGACTATGTTCGCCGGCAAATTAAGTTTTTTAGAAACCTGAAAACTAGTCTGCTTGATCTGAAAAACTCAATAACCCTTGAATATATTTCAGACGGTCAAGGCGTTGTCGACAGTGTAGCAAAGTTTGTGAATGGCTGAATTGGCTTTTGACGCAAAGCAGCACTGGGAGCTATATAAGAGCGATGTGTTTCAAAAATGAGCCCAGCTGCATGTTTCTAGTGCGCTTCGTATCAAAAGTCCATATGTGTTAAGTTTTTACCACGAGTCATTTTTGAAGCCCTTTGCCAAAAGCTACTCATTTGGCCGCATGATATAAGCTTGGGTAGAAAAACGCAATAATGTAAAAATACTCCACTGTTCGTATAATAAAAAATACTTTATACTAGGGGCAGAATTGCTACTAAAGAGCATTCATTAGTTTGTCCGTTGCTTCATCAGGAAGAGGGTCGACATGATCAGTACACTACGAAGAGATATGAAGAATTCAAAAGTTTTGTGGGTCATTGTATTTGTGGGTCTGATAGGCGGCATGGGTTTTGGCAAATTCTCACGCTCTAATCGGCCAGGCGTTCCGGTTCTAGCAAAAATTAATGGTACAGAATTGTATGTTGATGAGTATCAAAAAAAATTAAATGATATGCGTAGATATTATCAATATCTCAACCAACAATACGGATTTAATTTTGATATTAAAGTTGACCCAAGCACTATTTTTGAGGGATGTGTTTCAGAAATAATGTTGGACCAGGCGAGCAAACATTTGGGCCTTAGTCTTAATGACGATGTTGTCAACGAAGAGATTGCAAAGACCCTGCCGAAAGAAATTTTTGATCAAAATGGTCGTGTTGATATGCATATTTATCAAACATGGTTGAATCAAATGGGTATGAAGCCAGCAGAGTTTGAAGAAAAAAAACGCAGCGAAGTTATGCGTAATCTTTTGACAGATGCTGTCAAGCTTTCTGCGTATCAACCTCAATTTGCAAGAGAGTTGCAATCGAATGATGTTAAAAAATCATTTGGGATTGTGCGTATTCCTCTCAGTGATTATCAAGCACGAATTGAAGCAGAAGATTTTGACGATGCACAATTGCAAGAGTACTACAACGAACATTGTGAAAAATATCGTGTGTCAGAAAAACGCAAAGCTCAATATATAATTTTCACGCCAGATATGTATGCCGAAAAAGTTTCTGTTGATGATGAAACAGTTGAGACTTATTACAATCGTAAAAAAGCTGAACTTTACACAATCCCTGCAATTTTTAAAGCGCGACATATTTTACTCAAATCAACAGAAGACAACGACGCAGAAGTTCGCGAAAAAGCTCAAGAATTGTATGACAAATTAAAAGAAGATACATCACTCTTTGCGCAACTTGCCAAAAAGAATTCTGATGATAGTGCAACTGCAAAAAAAGGCGGCGTGCTCGATCCGTTCTCTCGTGGGACACATAATGCTGACTTTGAAAAAGAAGTTGCACAACTCAGTTCACGGCAATTAGCTCCTCTTTTCAAAACTGAAGAGGGGTATGAGATTGTTATGCTCGATGACAAAGAGCCGTTCAGTTACAAACCACTTGAAGATGTTCGTGATGAAATTGTCAAATCTCTTAAAAAAAGAAAAATTGATTCTGCCATGAGCCGCGATGCTCAATCATTGGTCAGATCTATCAAGCGCAGTGATATAACTCTTGGTGATTATGCACAAGAACAAGGCCTTGAAATTCAGACGACAAACCTTTTGGAAAAAAAGACACCAGCTTCAATGACAGAATTTAAAACAGCAGAGCAAGCTGTCGGTGAAAAGCTTTTTGAAAATAATAGCAAGCGAGCTATTGGGTATGTTGAATACAAACCAAGCAATGGAATTGTGGTGTTTGCGCAATCCGACAAACAAGAAAGTTTTATTCCATCGCTTGAATCAATCGCCAACAAAGTGAGCGCTGATTTTGTAATGAGCCAAGCTCACAAACTCAGAAATGGGGATATTGCAGAGATGCGTCGGGCATTTTTCCAAGATGCCACAGCTCTTGAGCATTTGAGCAAAGACCGTAACCTTAAATATGTCACAACCGACTTAATCGACAAAGAAGGTAAGATTTCAAGCCTCGGACCAGTTCCAGGTCTGATTTCCAAGGCATTTGTACTTGATGACCCAAAAATGCTCCTCAAGTTTGAAAATGAGGATGACGCTTACCTGGTTCAATTGCTTGAAGCCCAGGGGGCTGATGATTCTTCAGAGGCAGATGAGTCTTCCGAAAGTGGGTCAAAAGACGCAAAAAAGGCTCAAGAAACTCAAAAAACACTAGAAGATGATTACTTACAGGGCTTTATTGCTTCCATGAGAGGACGTGCTACAATAGAGATGCAGCATGATGAAATTGTTCATCCAAGAGATAACGCCGAATAGACATGGGGGCTTTGCGAACAAATATGACAACTTTAAATAAACAACAAGTAGAAACAACAAATAATAACAAGAAGCAAGCTCTTGAAGCGGCCTTTGCGCAGATTGACAAACAGTTTGGGCACGGTGCCGTGATGCTTTTTGGGCAAAAACCTAAGGTGGATGTTAGGGTAATCTCGACTGGATCGTTGATTCTCAATGATGCGCTCGGGGTTGGCGGGTTTCCGTGTGGACGTATTATTGAAATATATGGTCCTGAAGCATCTGGAAAAACAACAATTTCGCTTCAAGCGATAGCTGAATCTCAGAAAATTGGTGGAACGTGCGCATTTATTGATGCGGAACACGCCATGGATCCTGAGTATTGCCGTAAATTGGGTATTGATATTGATAAACTCATTATCTCTCAGCCTGATAACGGCGAGCAAGCTCTTGATATTGCCGAAACACTTGTTCGCTCTGGGGCAGTTGATATTGTAGTAATCGATTCGGTTGCTGCACTTGTTCCAAAGGCTGAACTTGAAGGTGATATGGGTGACGTTCACGTAGGTTTACAGGCACGATTGATGTCACAAGCTTTGCGAAAACTGACCCCTTCGGTGCATAAATCTAAAACTGTTTTGATTTTTATTAATCAAATCAGAAACAAGATTGGAACATTGCCATTTGCAAGTAATGAAACAACTTCTGGGGGTAATGCCCTCAAGTTTTATGCTTCAGTTCGACTTGATGTGCGCCGTATTGCGACACTCAAGCGTGGTGAGATTCCTATCGGTAATCGTGTTGCAATTAAAGTAGTAAAAAACAAAGTTGCGCCACCTTTCAAGCGAGCTGAAGTAGACCTTTTGTTTGGAGAAGGCATTTCACGCCCCCTTGAAATACTTGATCTTGCGATCAAGTACAAAATCATACAGCAGGCTGGTGCGTGGTTCTCTCTCAAGGGAACAAACTTTGCCCAGGGTAGAGAGAATTGTGTAAAAAGGCTTAAGGAAGATAGCAAGCTTCTCGCGGCTCTTTCTCAAGAAGTAGAAGACGCGATGAAACAGGAGAGCAAGTGATACGCAGGCAAGGCAAAACAAAAACAGTCCCAAATAGTGGATATGCTATCAATGAAGACATCAAGGCAGCGGAAGTTCGCCTGATTGGTAGCGATGGGGGCAACCGAGGAACGGTTTCTCTCGATGAGGCACTTGATGTTGCTCAAAGCGAGCAGCTTGATTTGGTACAAATTGGAGAAGCTGAAGGCGTAGTTATCGCAAAGATAATGAACTTTGGTAAGTTTTTGTACGAAAAAAAGAAACAACAAGGTGAAGCTAAGAAAAAGCAAAAAGTTATCCAAATCAAAGAACTTAAATTGCGGCCTTGTATTGGTGAAGGTGACTATAAGTTACGCATAAGCCAGGCCAAAAAGTTCCTTGAGGAAGGAAAACGCGTAAAGTTTACGGTTCAGTTCCGTGGCCGAGAAATCGGCATGATGGACAAAATTGGTCCAGAACTTTTTGCAAAGATCCACAACGACCTTGAGAAACTCGAAATGGGGCAACTCTTGGAAGAAGGCGAATCTCGTGGGATTCCAATGTGGTCAAAGATTGTTTATTTAAAAGATCATAAATAAAAGTACATTGACATCCCGCCGTCGCTAAGGCTATGGCGAGCGCGTGTCCAAATTAGTAACAACAAGGGTTAAATATTATGCCAAAAATGAAAACACATTCAGGATCAAAAAAGCGCTTTCGTAAAAACGCTGCCGGAAAAGTTAAGTGCGCAAAAGCTAATCACCGCCACCATTCATGGTCAAAGAATGGTAATAAAAACCGTAATCTTCGTCGCGGTATTTATCTTTCAACGGCTGATGAAGCTCGCATATCACGTTTGATTGTTAATCAGTAAGAACATAATTAATTAAAGGATACTACAATGAGCCGCATTAAAGGTGGGGTAACCACAAGACAGCGTCATAAAAGACTCTTAAAACAAACTAAAGGATTCTGGGGGATTCGTAAGAACGCCTTCCGTAAAGCAAAAGAAACTCTTTTGCGCGCAATGGCTTATGCATTCGTAGGTCGTAAACATCGTAAGCGCGACTTCCGTAGCTTGTTTATTACACGTATTAACGCAGCCGTTCGTCCACTTGGACTTTCATACAGCACTTTCATTCACAAACTTAAATTGAAAAATATTGAGTTGAACAGAAAGATGCTTGGCCAGCTTGCAGTGCTTGATTCACAGACATTTGATGCTATTGTAAATTTTGCAAAAGCGTAAAAGGGTTGAACCCCAAAACTGCGTCATGATAGGATAACATCGCTATCTGGCGAAAGTGACTGACGTGTAAATGTCTCTCACTGGATAGGGCTTGATCTTGCAATATAGTTCAAGCCACTCACCAGAAATATGAATTTTGTTGGTGAAAGGGGAGTTTCATGGATCATCTTGCAGAACTTGAAAAAAGAGTTCGAGTATTAGTTTCTAGTGCACAAGAGCGTGAAAAAAAACTTATATGCCTTGCCAAAGACAACGACCAGTTGCGCGAAGAAAATGCGCTACTTTCCGCTTGTCTTAAAGAGCAAGAGCAAAAAGCCAATCAGCTTTCGTGTGAGAAAGATGAAACCAAGCATGTGATCAATGATCTCTTGGGTATGCTTTCATCAATCGAGGGGCAAGCACCTTCTAAAGAGGTATGGTAATAAATGGAAGAGCGTAAGCCACGTTCTTTGCGTGTGAAGCTTGGAGATAAAGAATATCAAATCTCAACAACCGAAAATGAAGATCTGATAACTGCAGCTGCGGCTATGGTGAATGATCAGTTTCACGGTGTGAGTACACAACTTCAACTTCATCATGCATTACTTGCTGCACTAAAAATTGCAGCTGATTTGACGAAGATTCAAAAAGAGCAATCTCTCACGGATGATCGAATTTCAGGTTTGCTTGATTCGATAGCCCAGAGCGAAGCACAATCTTTGGATTCGTTGTAATCATACCGCTTTGCAAAGAGTGCCAGTTTTCTTTCGTCAAAGTGGGCCATGTCGTGACTGCACTATTGTTGTGTGGTACGTGATTTTATGTGACATTTTGAGCAAGAGTGTGGTACCCACATTCTTTGAAAGAGAAAAATATGTTTAATCTGATGAGCCCAGAATTCATTTCTGGAATCGCTGCAGGAGGCGCATGCATCTATTTTTTCCTTTCGTGGAAAAAAGGACTCTCCCTTCGTGCAGAACAAGTTTCGCGTAATCGATTAAAAGAAATCGAAGATAAAATTAATCGTGAATCGAGCGAAGTTTCACTCAAGCTTGCCAAAAAACGTAACGAATTCGAAGTTGAAAAAAACAAAGCACAAGTAGAGCTTCAAAAGCTTGATCAACGTTATCAACAACGCAAAGAAGCGATTGAGCGCCGCGAAGGCGAACTTGAGTCTTTACGTCGTGAGGTTCAACAACGCGAACGCGAAGTTGCCAAAAAACTTGATAACACTACGGCAGACGAAATTCGTGTCAAAAAAGTATACGAAACTTTAATTCTTAAACTTGAACAAATTTCAGAAATGAAGCGTGACGATGCCAAGCGTGTTTTGTTTGATTCACTCCAAAGTGAAGTTAAGCACGAAACGCAAAAGTGGGTTGCTAAAGTTGTTGAAGAAACACGTTTGACCGCCAAAGAAAAAAGCATCGAAATTCTTGCCACAGCTATGCAGCGTTATTTACCAGAACAGGTAATTTTTCATTCATCAAGCATCGTTCAACTTCCGAATGAAGAGATGAAGGGGCGCATTATTGGTAAAGAAGGTCGCAATATCAAATCACTTGAGATGGCTACGGGCATGGAATTTGTCATTGGCGAAGCCCCAGAAATCATTTCTATTTCTGGTTTCAATCCAATTCGACGTGAAGTTGCACGCAGAACATTGCTCAAGTTAATTCAAGATGGTCGAATTAATCCGACACGAATTGAAGAAACAGCTGAAGAGTGTAATGCCGAAGTTGAAGCAATTATCGAAGAAATGGGCCAACAAACCGTTCTTGAGTTTGATTTTGTGGGCATGCATCGCGAATTGATCAAGTTACTGGGTAAGTTGCATTTCAGAACCAGTTATTCGCAAAATGTGCTTGAACACGCCAAAGAAGTTGGTTTTCTTGCACGCATGATTGCCAGTGAACTTGGTCTGAGTGGCAACATTGCGGCACGCTGCGGTCTTTTGCATGATATTGGTAAAGCAGTATCGGCTGAAGTTGACGGGCCTCACGCTCAAATTGGTGCTGATCTTGCTAAAAAATATGGCGAAGATCCAATTGTGGTCAATGCTATTGCAGCTCACCATGAAGAAGTGGCACCAACTTCAATTTATGCAATTATTACCCATCTTGCTGATGCAATTTCTGCATCACGTCCTGGTGCTCGCAAAGAAACATTGACCAATTACATCAAGCGACTTGAGAAGCTCGAAGAAATTACTGAGCATTTTCCAGGGGTCAAAAAAGCTTATGCGTTGCAAGCGGGCCGTGAATTGCGCATCATCGTGGATGAGTCAACTATGGATGATGAAAAATCAGCTATTCTTGCGCGTGACATTGCCGATCGAATAGAAAAAGAATTGAGCTTCCCGGGTCAGATTAAAGTTAATGTGATTCGTGAAAAGCGCAGTATTGAGTATGCAAAATAAATAACATAAAAGAGTTTTTAACAAATGAGTAAATTACGACTACTTTTTATAGGTGACGTTGTAGGTAAACCGGGTCAGCTGCTTGTTCGCAAGTGGCTGCCTCATTTGCGTCGCGAAAACAATATTGATGGCGTAATTCTCAATGGTGAAAACTCTGCCAATAATGGCCGTGGCATTTCTCCAAAAGTTGCCGATGATTTTTTCGAACTAGGTGTGGATGTCATTACCACGGGTAATCACATTTGGGATCAGCGCGAAATCGTTGGGTATATTGCCACCAAGCCAAAACTTTTGCGTCCTTTGAATTATCCCAACTTCACTCCTGGCAAAGGATATGTGTTTGCAGATATCAAAGGCACAAAAATTGCGGTGATCAATGCTCTTGGGCGTGTATTTTTTCGTGAAAACATGGAATGTCCGTTCAGGGCAATTGATTCAATTTTACCAGTGATCAAATCACAAACAAATCTAATCTTTTTGGATTTTCATGCCGAAGCAAGTTCAGAAAAACATGCTTTGAGTTTTTATCTTGATGGTAAAATTACCGGAATGGTCGGAACGCACACTCATGTTCAAACTGCTGACGAACGCGTGTTGCCAGGCGGGACGGCGTTTATCAGTGATCTGGGATGCGGTGGATCAATCAATTCATGCCTTGGTATGAAAAAAGAAATCATTATTCAAAAGTTCTTAAATCAAATGCCTGCCAAGTTTGATGTGTGTACCGAGCCACCATTCATGCTCAATGGTGTGATTATTGAAGCTGATACCGAAACGGGCAAAGCTGTTTCGATCAAGCGGTTCCAAATTATTGATGAAGAAGCACTGGATATTTAGCAAAAACTATATTTGAGGAAATACGATGAAAACTCTATTTGAGAAAATAAGTGGATTAACTATATTAGTAGCAATAATAATCTGTGGATTATGGATGTTTTATCCTCGAATGAAAAATGCTTACAATCTTGCAAGTAACATTTCTGAAGTTACTGCAATTAATAAGGAAATTCTTCTTGAATTACGAGAAATTAAGGTATTGCTTGCCGATAAAAAATAAGTGCATGCATTCTTAAATAAGGCGGGCCATGATATTTGTTTTATTAATGTATGCCATATTTGCCGCCACCTTTCCTATTGGTAAAATGGCCCTGGCTTACACCACGTCGTCAATATTCCTCATCGCTGTACGCATGATAATCTCGGGTATCCTTTTGTTGGGATACCAATGGATTACCGATCATGCAAAATTTGTGATCAAACGCGAAGATATTGCCATCTTCTTGCGCGTGGCATTGTACGCCATTTATCTCGGGTTTATTCTCGAATTCTGGGCATTGCGACACATTCCATCGATCAAAACTAATTTGATGTATTCATTCGCACCGTTTATCAGTGCTTTTTTGGGCTACAAAATATTCTCGGAACATTTGGGCTGGCGCAAAATTATGGGTCTGATAATTGGTTGTGTCGGGATGATTCCTATTATTTTCAGCGGATCGAGTGACATTATTGGTGCAGATGCCTGTGCTGTAAACCTTTTTTCCATATCGCACTACGAAGTTATGTTGTTTGCAGGGATCTGCGCTTCGACCTATGCTTGGTTTATTATCAAAGATTTAATGCATAAAGGTTATTCGCTCATTTTGATCAATGGCATTGCAATGCTCATTGGTGGATTGCTGAGCCTGGGAACGTATGGCATTGAATATTATTACAACCCGGTCTGGCCGATTCACAGCACGCCACACTTTTTTGGCTACATGGCCATGTCCATTTTGTTGTCCAATATCATTGGATTTACGATGTACGGCATGTTGCTGCGCCGCTTTACTGCAACCTTCTTGTCTTTTGCCGGATTCACCTGCCCCATCTTTGGAGCATTCTATGCCTATTTCTTCATGGGCGAGACGATTCATACGCACTACATCATCGGATTTATATTACTTCTTGCCGGATTGAGACTCTTTTATCTTGAAGAAACTGGCTCAAAGGCATAAAAAAAGGACCCTCTATTTGAGAGTCCTTTTGAAAAGTAGTGAGTTTTTATATTATGCGGTAGCAAGAGAAAGAGGTTCTGGAGCCTCTGTTTTGTTGATAGACTCAGCTTTGATTGATGGTCTGTTACATAGCATCCATGTAAGGAATTTAACGTTATTTTCAATTACTGTTTTGTAATGCGTGTTGATATCATTTGTATGTTCATTGCTATCAAATACCTCTGCATGAGCGGAAACAGCTTTTCCATTTTCTATAATGGGCGTCATTCGAACAACAAATGCATGAGCAACGTCACCCCATATTTTATGGGTTGTTATTCTTACCACAATGGGAAGGCCAGAATTAAATCGATTACTATTTTCATAGTAATTTTCATTATTATTCATAATAGCTTCCAATATCGCTTCAGCTGTTTTAAAAGAAACCTTATCCATTGAGTTACACATTTGAATTGTAGGCATAACTTCAAAAGACATAAAGCCCTCTTTAAGGTGATTTAACGCAATGCTTAAGTGCTTGTTGTCATTATTGGTATTCATATAAAGGTGTTGAAATTCATTTTTAATCAAGGTTTTTGGATGGGGAAATAAGTGTGCTGCAAATACTTCCGATGCGTTATATGGGTTAAGTGTGCCTTCTGCTGCAATATTCTTAATACCCCAAAATGCACAGAAATCTTCCAAAGTTCCCAGGTCTCCATTGTAGTTGATAAGTCTGTGGGCATTGTATACTGAGTGAAATGCGCAAGAGCCAGTCTTTTGGTAAAAAGGCAATTTTACAAAAGTACATGTTTTAGGACTCAACATAAAACACTGAGGTATTGTGTTGCACATGAATTCTGTTTTGATCGTCAAGACTGTTCGTTTGAATAACCAGCACTCAAGCGCTAAAGTTAGGAGGCCTTGAGTTACGAAATTACCAGGATATAGATGTTTAGCAGTATCCTTCTCATTCGTATTATGTTCCTTACATATCGTCTTACTAAACAATATCGTTTTGCATGCCGAAATAATACTGCTAATTTCAAGAGCAGTTACAAACGAATTAAGAGGATGGTTCATAAAATAATTAAATACGTATTTAGGCGATGGAGTTTTACCAATGCTTACATTTGATGACGCAATACTTACATTTGGTGTAAATATTCCTGTGATTAAAATCAGTACTATTAATTTTTTCATAAAATTCATAAGATTCTCCTTTTTCCCAAAAATCTAAACATTCTGTAATTTAATGATTATGAATTAAAAGTAACAGAACGACAGATTATGGCAATTTGTCGTAAGGAGTGGCTCGTTTTTTGCAAAATTGATGGCTGCAGCGTGCTTTTTGCCCAAATTTATGCTTTAAGTAACATATTCAAAGAAAATGGCTGTTTGATCGCAGACAACTGAGATTTGTTTTCAGCCAGAAGATTTTTGAGCTGCAGCGCGGGCTCATTGTTCAAAGTAGGTGATTTGAGCAATTTAACTGTTGCGTGAGAAATGGTGCTGTAAAAAACACATTCGATGTTGGCAAGGTTAAAGTAAGCATGCAAGAGCGCATTGGTGTGATCCATGCTGTCGAAGTTGGCGTGTGTGCTTGCATCTGAAATTTCACCAAATTCTTGCTCGATGGCGAGCGATCCGGTGGCGCCTAATTTTTTGCACAATAGTTGAAAGTAAATTTTAATAAAGTCATGTCTGATAAATGCCTTAGCGAGATCAATTTCTTCACCACACGTGTTTTCAGAAAAAAGATTAAGATCCAAAATGTGGTTCAATATTATGATGATATTTTTGACTGATTCAATGAGCTCAAATCCCTGCCAGCCACGGCTCATTAAATTGTAATGTTTTTCATCCAAATTATTTTTCAATTCTGAATGTGCCAACAAGTCTTTTTCAGGAATTGCGACAAATCCCATGTCATCATCTTTTCTAACTTTATTTTCACCAGACTTAGTATTAATGATTTGATTGTATGCAGCATATGGAATGTTGGAAACGAGCGATAACCATTGGGCATGAGCCTCATCAGTTTCCGTTTCGCTAGTTTTTTTAAATTGTTCCAAAAAGCCAGCTAATGCCGGATGTACTTTTTTCAGATTCATATTTTTGAGGAGTGTTTCAAGGCTCAATTGATTGGACTCAATATCATAGGCAAATAAATTAATAAAATTAAGCAACCCATTTTCCATGCAATTGGGGAATTTTTGCGTCGATTTATTTTTAGCATATTCGTAACAAATGTATCTAAATCCAATGGGCTTTGCAAAATTGTGAGTTTTTTGGATTTGTAAAAAATTATACACAAGATTTTCATAATTTTGATTAATATTTTGCTCAAGAATGCGTGTATTAAAAATGTCCTTAATTATTTCAAGAGAAGTCGTTGGCTTGATGGGTTTGAAAGTATCAGCCACCCAATTTTCAGGCAATTGTGATGTCAAAACATTGTCATCCAACAACTCATTGAGTCTCGTGTAAAAAAGTTTTAAAGCATCCCGATCATGCCCACATGTTTTGTAGACAAAAGCTTGCAATATCATGTGAATGGTATATTTGGGGTACGCAGGTTGCGTTGTTGAATTGTCACATTCGACTAATGACTCAAGTACCAATTGTCCAAAATCAACCTGGCGATTGATGGTGGATTTTTGGAGCATTGAGCGCATATTAAAATTGACTACACTCAATGCTGTCACAAATTCGTCTATATCATGCAATAAGGGATTATTTTTTAATAAAAGAGGGTCTTTGGTTTTGAGCGATTCTAATTTTTTTTGAAGCGCATTATACCAATAATGATCATAACTATCTTCCAAGATAATATCGTTGAGCATCGATTTCAGATTTGAAAGTTGAGAATTTTTTGAAGGTAAATTAAGGAGTTTTTGGACCGTTTTTGTAATGGTTTTATGGTATTTCAAGATAATGTCGCACGATACCAGAATAGTTGCGATGGTTTCTGCAATTTTGGGTGCCGTGTAGAGTACATTGATTTGCTGTGTTACGCCAAAGTCAGTTTCGCTTGTTGATCGTGGAATACGATAAAAAAGAGCATGAATCAACCTAATCACTTTGTGCGTTTCATCCAACTTCTCGTAACTTTCAATAACTTTGCGGCCACGAGAGTTGTTTTTGAAGGTAGGGAAAATTTGTCCGGCATCATACAGATGTCGAATAACGCCCATTTCCCAGGCTATAACCCCATGGATTAATGAAAGATGCTTGTATGCGGTATTTAAAATTGAGTATGTGTTCTTGATGTTGTGCAAAAGTTCGTGAGTGCTGTGTGTACCTAGCATCAAAGGATTTTGTAATGTTCCAACTTGTTCAAATTATTTACCATAGTAATTACACCCCCCTCAACGCTCATTGTTATTAATCAAGTTTATCGTAACCCATATTCAATAATACACAATTTAAAGCCGTTTGGCTGGAATCTTGCTTTCGGAGCCCAAAAACATTCATTGTTTTGATAATTGCCCTCTTTATTGATTTCTCTTCGATCTGTGAATTTGGAGATTTCTTATGTTACGAAAAGTACTAAAACTGATTTTTGCCCTCTTGGCATTTGGAGCTGCAACGGCTCAAGCAGCGGATTTTGACAATGGAGCTCCAGTTAAATCTATTGTGTGGCGACCACAGGGAGACTATCTGGCCGTGGTTGGCACCGACGGAACTACCAATAATATGCTTTTTTATGATCAACCCTCGCAATCTTTCAAAAATTGTACCGGAGCGAGTTTTAATCGTGATGGCAATGTTTCAGTGGTTGCATGGTCCAAGGATGGTAACTTTTTTGCCGTTGGTGGAAAAGTATCGGCAGCCGGCAACATGATTGACACTTACAGCTTTGCACCCAACGGAACAACGCCAACATTAACGTTAATTGCTAGCGCTAATCAGGCTCATAGTGATGATCCAGGTACCGGAAGTTCTATTTCGGCACTTGATTGGAGCAATACAGGTAATCTTTTGGCCGTTGGGGACGACACCAATCAATTTGACAACTCCCAAGCCTATAAATTTGATAAAAATGCTAAAACTTTAACTCGAGTTGCCTTCAGTGGACTTGCTGGCTATATGGGAATCACATCAATTAAATGGCGCCCAGGAACTAAGGACGATTATCTTTTGGTCTGTAATAAATATGGGCAGTCACCTGTGAGAATTTTATATCTTGATGGTACTAAGTTAACCAAATTACCCGGTGGGGACATGGGCTTTGGTCGTTCAGGTGGTGCATTTAATGTTTTGAACGCTCCCGATGCAGAATGGTCTCCGGATGGCAACTTCATCATTTGGGCGGGTGGCAGTAGAACCTTAAATGGTCCTAGTATTGCGGGATGGACGTATTATTTTGATATTGTTAATGGCATTACCAATCGATTATTACAAGGATATTTAACGGGAACTGCTGGTTCCAATAATGTTTCGTGGAATTCAGATGGAACAGCTGTTGCGATCGGTTGTAATAAAGATTCTAATGGTGTGAGCCGTCGAGTTTTCAAATTCAATCCAACCACACAAACCATGCAAGAAATGGCTTCAGGCCAGGCAAATATGGGTAGTTTTGTGGCATGGAACCCAGCCCAACCACTTTTGGCTTCCGTCAACACGAATGCTACAGGTGCTGCACAAATGGTTGGAGTTGCTTCAATTGATTTAACTGGTGCACTTTCAGCTCCGATGCCAACTCCAATTCCAGCGGGTGATATTGTCGATCCAAACCCAACGGGATTTGAAGGTGGATTTTTGACCTCTGATTGGACTCTTGATGGTAAATATTTAACCATAGGAACAAATCCGACTACCATAGATGGTCAATGGTGTACTCATCGTGTGTTTTCATACGATCCTGTAAAACAGGCACTTACTGAATTAAACGGGTGTCGTGGATATCACGGATCTCAAGTTTATGCCATTGCATGGTCACGTGATAAAAAGTATATCGCCGTTGGTGGATGGACACCGTCAACCCCAAGTCGGCATGATTTACGAGTCTATAAATTTGATGAGGCCGCTCAAACTCTGACAGAAATTCCGGCATGTCGCATCCTTGCAGGAGACAGTACCACAGGACCGAATAGCGGTCCTAACGTTAACTACCTTGCATGGAATAATGATGGAACTGTTTTGGCGGTTGCCGTTTCGAATAACAATCCCAGTTATGATGCAATAATGTACCAATTTACGAATGAAACATTATCTCCAATTGCATCATCAGCTTTTGCAACTGATGGACAATGCCAGGGGATATGGTGGCATCCCATTGATCCTACCGTATTTGTTAGTATGGGAAAATACGGGGCCATCAACAGAGTTCAACGGTTTGATTCCACAACGGGAAAAGTACGTATTGTTGGGCAGCCCTTTAATTTTGGAATGGGGGCAGGCGCAGGAGCTGGTGCAACTTCCATGGCATGGCATGCGGGTGGCCAATATTTATTGGTGAGTGGAGATAAAACGAGTCTATTGGACAATCAAGCAACCAGTGCGCGAGTTTATTCCGTTGATCTTGCGAATAACATTGTTCAAGAGTTGGTACAATGCCGAGTTTTGACCGACAACTTGCAATCAGGAAACTTTAAGGTGGCTGGATGGAATTCAACGGGAACAGCTGCGATTGCGATGGGGCAATCAAGTTTTATATCGGGAGACATTCCTCCTCATCTTAAATCTCCAACTGATTCCACGGATTCATTGGTGTATGTCACTCATCACATTTATTTGTTTGGTAATGTGAATAATCAACTGAGATTGGTTGAAGCTACAGAGTTGATGGGAAATATTAAGTATAAAGATGCTTCTGGAAACATGGTCAAAGGAGGCCCAGAATATTATGACAGGCCTGCATGGAGTCCAGTAAACAGTGTATTTACTCTCAGTCCAGGTAATGGCAGAGGCCTTGTGTATTACTTTGATACCAGCAAATTAACCTTTGCAGGTCGCGATATCAAACCATTGCCAAATTTAACAATGCCCCCAAGTACCAATGTCTCATTTGGTTCAGGATTATTTACTACGGTTTGGAATCCAACACAAAATTATGTGGCCGTTGGTGGGTACAATAACAATAATATTTTTGCTACCTATGCCTCTACCCGATTGTATCAATATGATCCAACAAAGGGTTTGTTGACCGAAGCTCCATGGGGCTTGACGGCAGATGGTCAAGGCACTCATTCTCTCAGTTGGACTCCTGACGGACAATATTTAGCGGCAGGTGCATGGAAAGATATTAATAAAGCTGATAGCAACAATCTCTTTGTGTATAAATATGATTTTACTAAAACAACCATCACAACATTGGCCAGTCTCAATGTCGGACCAGGTGCAGTTCAAGCGGTTGCATGGGATCCAACAGGAAAATATCTTGCTGTCGGGTCAACCCAAATAACACTCTATAGTTTTGATGGAACCACATTAACACCGATGTTTGACAGTATAAAAAATACGGGTTTCATTACCTCGGATATATACAACTGGGTTGTTAATTTGGCCTGGAGTCCAAATGGAGTATTCCTTTTGGCTTCCGGTTACAATGGTAGTTTGGGTATTTATCAGTTTGATCCACAAAAAACGGGATTTGGATCTCGTCTTGCTGGCGGATCATTTGGACAAGCTACTGCAATTGCTTGGAATCCAGATGGTTTGAATATTGCCATTGGCGGATCAAATGTTGCCGCCGAAGGAAATTCATCGGTAAAACTATTACAATTTATTCAAACTGGCTCAACATTTACCCTCACAGATGTTCCAACCTCTCGAGTCAATGCAGGAGCTAACGCTACAGCTGTGCGTTGGGTCAGTAATGGAAGTGCATTGATTGTTGGGGTTGATCAAGGATTTAAGACATATAATTTCAATCGAGCAGCAGGAACGCTTGAACCTCTGGCGCAAACAGGAACCGCAAGTAATAATGTTCTATCTCTTGATACCAGCACCGATGAATCATGCTTAATATTAAATGCTGGTGGCGTGGGTCCTACAGGACAAGTTTATCAGGCTTCAATCTCTTCATTCATTCGACCTCCGGTAAAAACCTTTACAACAATGGGTGTTGGAATACAGCCACGTGAATTGATCACCTTGCCTAAAATTCAGGTTATATTGAGCGCTGCTGAAATTGCGGCAGCTAATACCACTTTTGCGGCTGAAAAGGCGGCATCTGATAAAATAGGCTTGGTTTTGCCGATGGATACCGACAGTATTCGTATTAAATTGGGAGATCGATATTTTGTTGCTGCGCAATCGACTAATGAACATATTCCAGGTTATGTTGTAACTCTTGCCCCAGCAGGAACCCCAGGAACTGTGTTTGTAGTTCGACGTGATCAAGGTTTATTGTTGGCAACAATTATAAATGGAACATATGCCTATATGGAAATGGTTGATCTAATTGTTGCCTTGGCAAAAAACAATATCACTACTCAAGAAAGCATCAGTTTTTCATCAGCTTGGTTTAATACCGGATTGCCATCGGTATATCGATTCAACGAAGAATTGGAGCCTAAATCAACTGGCTTTTATCTCAAAGCACAGCTTTCATACAATGGAACAAATGGAACAATTCAAAATACACCTGCAACCTATATGCAAATTGATAGCAGTGGCAATATTAGATTCCTCAAACAAGCGGCTGACGGTTCATATAGTTTGCCGATTCCTGCCACAGAGGCCACGATTATTACATTTGAAAAGGTTTAAATATAAAGAAATGGGCCCCAAAGTCCTGGGGCCCATGTTAATTGAGCTATAAAATTTCTTCTGATTCAAATAATTCTCTCATTCCACCCAATTCAGTCATATAATCCTGTGCTGCAAAATGCGATTCTAGTTGATCTTCAATTGATTGAACTTGACGGGCAAAGGGAACATAGGTTTTAACTTTTTCAGAAATTTGTGCTCCATATTTATCAGTTGCTTTGATTAAGCCGCCTTGTACCAATTGGCACATTTTGTGCAAAAGAGGCAGTCCGCGTTTTGCCATCAATTCTGGAGCAACTCCAAGAGACAGAGACATCTGGGAGACTATCCATAAATATGTGTACATCATTGCAACGGGAACACATGTTTTGTCAATTAGGCCGCATGGGCTGAGAACTTTTACAATCATCGCTGCAAGCGCAAATCCGCACGCTATTTCTTTGAGGATAAATTGAACTTTTCCAATTTCTGGATGGATTGTCATTGCAACAGACAGGTAACTTGGATTCCAATCAACCATTGGCGCTGTCAATTGTTTGACAGATTGAGGAGTCAATCCAAAATTTTTACTGTATTGTAGGCAGCTACGATAGAGATTCATAGCCATTGCTTCAAGAACTGCTTTTTCACGGTCTTCAATTTTATTCAATTGCTCAAGAATTTTGACAGCATTTTTTGGATTGAAACATGCTTGAGTTAATTGTTCAATTCTGGCATTTTTTTCTTCATTAGAACATTCTGCAAACAGTTCACTTTTTTGAATTTCTTTTCCACAAAGATATTCAAGAGCGCTCATGCTTTTACAGATAAGCTCTTTCAATTCATCTGTAGTTATGGAAATTACAGATTTTTTTGATATTTCAGAAGATGATGAAGCTGCGTTATATTGGGTTCGTTTACGTAATTCTTTTTTTGATAATTTAGTATTTGCTGGTGAACTATTTTCTCTGGAAAGGATTCCATAATCTAAATCGTAACCAGCTGATATTAATGAACTACAATAATCTAAATCGTAACCAGCTGATATTAATGAACTACAATTAATTGCTGCAAACAAAAACAATAATTTTTTCATGAAAAATATCCTAACAATAAGTCGTTTCAAGAATAGAAACATTCATGCGTGAGGATATTAAAAAGTTTTTATGCTTTTGTCGAAAATAATATTTTAACAACTTTCAACTGAGAGCAATTGCTCAGAATTTCAGGTCGTATCATGGGAAGATTTGAGTAATACGCATGAAATTCATGGAGATTTTTCATCTCACGATATGCCTCAGGAAGATGATCTAATTTACAGAAAGTGAGATATAACTTTTGCAAATTAGGCATGGGACAGTTTTCTAATATTTGATACACAAAGTCTGACCTTACTCCTGACATTGAAAGTGAAATAATCAAATGAGAGACTTTGGCAATTTCATTCAATTCTGGAAGAGGGAAGTAGACTTGTGTACGACCAAGTGGTTCTCTAAACTGTGCAAAAGGCTGTGTAGTTAGACTTAAACATATTGGTTCATTTTGCTCTAGAGCATCTGAAAGATCTTCTGATGATCTGCAATATCGTGCAGGAATCAAAAATTGCTCGTTACCATAATACGCCGGCTTGTATTTTTGATAGGCATCGCACACCAATGTTCGTTCTTTGGGAGATAATTGAATATAATCTTGCCAATACGCATGAGGAGTTTCACGCAATTGATAGATGATATGAGCAATTTTTTCGGCAGAATCCAAAGCTTCTTGTGGAGTACTTGTAACAACTGGTGTGTATAATAATGTGGCTACCAACAATACTAAGGTGTAATACATAGATGTAAATTCATAGAGATAACAGTGTGAATATAATTCTGACTTCATCAGAGATTTACACAAGTCTTTACCTCATTATTTCAATAAACTTTCTATGCTTACGACAAGACAATCTGTTGCATTTTGTTCTGCCAAAAGATTATTGAGAGTGCGACGAGCAATGCTTTTTTTACCCTTACGGATTAATTGATAAAAACATTGTAAGAATTTTGTAGTGTGTTTTGCCATATATTCCGCTTTATTCAGTTCCACAACTCGTTGTTCTGCGGCAGTAAGCCCTTGAATTTTTTGATGATGAATTTTGAGAATTAAAGTCTTTTTCAAGATTTCTCCCAATTCTATTCCATCAAGTTTTTGTACAATTTGCTCAACTAATTCAGGATTATGGTCAAATCTTTGTTCTATAATTTTATGAATAAATTGCTTTTGATCGTCTCCTGGATTGGCATACAACAAATGCAAAAGTGTGTTTTTTTCTTGAGATGAAATCTTAAGGCGTTGAATCTCAAGATTCAATGCAAGAGCTGTTGGGGATGGCGTCGAAGCCCATCTCATAAATTGATCAGCTTGTGTTGCAACTTCACTCTTGGATAACTCATGTGCTACATGATCTGGAACTTGAACTGCTACAATTGTTGATTCACCTAAAGTATGTTCAAGGATTTTAACATATGGTTCCTGTGAAGGTTCTTCTGTATCTAGATTGTCTCCATCGACCACTAAGTTGTCAGTAAATGGCGCAACGCTATCATAACTTTCTTCATTAATATTAATTTCAATCGCATCTGTAAGCCGATAGTCAATATCATCGGCTTGGCAGTTGGACGTCGTAGAACTTGGAGAATTGGGTTTGGGTGATTGTCTGCCATTGTTTGATCCAGCAAAAACAACTGAAGTAATTGCAAGAACCATGGCAAGCGAAAGTGATACTTTATGCATGAATTTCCAGAAATTTTAAAGTTCGGGAGTTATGTGCGCAGAGTATACAATCGGCCGATGTGCCCGTCAATTAATGAGCGAGTAAACCCGAGATTGGTGCCATCATTTCATTAACTAGCACTTGATCATTATCAAGGAGCGTCTGTTTACGTTGCAGTTCTAAATTTTTAAAATTCAATTCGGCTTGAGTCATGTCACCAATGCGACAAAAACTTTTATGATTTTTTTTAGATGAAAAATCTTGAAACTCTTGATTGAGAGTATCTTTTCTTTGGGCTAAAACTTGATGTGCTTTGAGGATAATAGTTCCTTTTAGCAATTTAGTAATTGTTTGAATATTATGAATATCCATGGTTGCGACTATGCTTTGCGTATAACGACTTT
The DNA here is from genome assembly GCA_023249975.1 of bacterium. Taxonomy (GTDB): domain Bacteria; phylum Babelota; class Babeliae; order Babelales; genus JAHFBP01. The sequence goes on along the minus strand of JAHFBP010000005.1, from coordinate 25,385 downwards.
TGCCAAATGACTTATAAATTGTTGATGTAATGATTCCGGCTATTTCATCAACAATCTCCAATCTTCCGGGATTATGGAGAGAGACTGTACTCATTTTTATACAAACATTGTTGATTTTTTCATCAAATGTACACCAGGAAGCAGACAAAGAATCAGGCTCAATGGCATCATACAGTTCAGCAGCCATTTCGTGAATCAAGCTATCGGTTGGAATTTTAGTTGAAGTGTCAGACAAATTTCTATGAGCTTTATCAAAAAATTCCAGAAGAAGCACCTCTGTGGCTTCTGGATCATGATGATAACTTGCCATTGCACCATTATCATGTGATCCTGCAAAGATTGATGATGAAAATGTTAATAATGCGAATGAAAAAAGTACTTTGCACAACATGATGATTCCAATTTGGCTGTGATGTTCTTTGAAGAACGCCCAGTATATAATTGAGAATTTGGAGCGTCAATTAGTTCTTATTAACAACTTCAGGATATTTTTCAGAATACTTAAGGCAGTATTTCACGACGGGCGCATTTTCATCAACCGTTATCGTTTCAATATACACGTGATGATCAAATGCACCGCGTTCTTCTGCTTTGGCAACACGAGCCGCTTCTAGTTCGTCAAGGCTGATGCCTTGTGCCTTGGCAAATCCACGGATTACCTCGAGCACATCGGCAAGTTCGTTCAAAATTTCATCATGAGTAGTGGCTTCAATAACTTCCAAAGTTTCTTCTTGAAGCTTGATCTTAAATTCTTGGATCAATTCCTCATGGCTGAGGTTTTTGAGGACTACCTTGGCGTTGGCGTCATGCAATTTGTAGACGCGCTCTTCCGTTCTGTCGCGAACGAGTTTGTCATACCTGAAAGTTCTGTTGGCCATGGGAAGGTCCTACTGCTGTGCAGCTACGGGCATGACTAAATAGGTAAAGTCATAGTCCTTTTGGATCGACTTGAAGATGATAGGTCGTGAATCATTTTTAATGAAAAATGACATTTCTTTATCTTCAATGGCCTGCAAGCCTTGCAACAAATAAGGTGAGTAGAATCGTGCTACAATATCATTGGTATGATCATATTTGGCAGGAATAATTTTTTCACGGAACGAGCCGACTTCTTTATTTTCAAGATTGATATCAACTTCTTTTTTACCAAACTTGAATGATGTTGAAATAAATTGACCCGCAAGCAAGCAACCTGCGCGCTTGAGACTTTGCACCAATGCTTCGCGCTCAAATTTGCCAGCATTAAAATCTGAGCTTTCCAAAGCAGACTGATATTCAGGGAATTTGTCGGAAAGTAATTTGCTAAAAAAATTGAATGATGCGCCTGAAAAAACCAATTGTCCTGAGCAGGTTCCCACAAAAACAGTATCAGATCCGGTTTCCATAATTTTTTTCAATTCAAGAATAGCGCGACGAGGCAGCAACCATGATTGCGCTTCGGCAAGAGTGTATTTTGAAGTAGTAACACGAGCTAAACTGTGGCCATCGGTACCTACAAGACTTATGCCATCTTGATCAGCTTCGAACAATACACCATTGAGCGCCTTGTTTGCATTGTTTTGAGGAACCACAAATGCAACTTTATTGAAAAGCCCCAACAAAAATGAAGCATCAAATTGCATAAGATTTTCAATCCGTTCAGGAAATGGAGGAAAATCATCTGCTTCGGCAATGGCCAACTTAAACGCAATGCCGCCATCAGCTTCAAGTTCTAGAGAATGCTCTTTGATCTCAAATGAAAGGTTACCTGAAAGTTCGCGTACGATTTCAAAAATTCGGCGTCCATTGATCAAAAATGATCGAGGTTCAGTTAGCGATCCGTCTGTTGTGATGGACACCTGGAGACTGATTTCAAGGTCAGTTGCTTTTAAAATCAACTCGCGCGGACTTACTTGGAATAAGATTGATTCTGTAACAGCCAATGCGGTTCTTTTGTTACAAATAGGTTGCATGGCAACGAGGTGCCCGAAAAGCTCATCGCGTTTGACAGAAAAAAACTTACTCATGGTTTGCGCATCCTCTAAGAATCAGATTTTTAATAATTTTTGAATCATATATATAAGTATAAAGAAAATTAGGTTTTCGTAAAAAAAATATATCAAACCCTTCGATACATTTTGTTTTACAAAACACTTCCTCCGTCGCCAAGGCTATGGCGGACAGGCAGGGCATACGGGGGTATTCTATGACCGCGAATGTGCTTTGTCATAAATTTCGCGTAATCCATCGCGTTCAAGGTGCGTGTAAACTTGAATCGTCGCAATGCTTTCGTGCCCCATCAAAAGTTGCAGTGACCGCAAATTTGCCCCATTTTTGAGTAAGTGCGTAGCCAACGAATGGCGCAAGCTGTGAGGATACACGCGGCGAATAATACCAGACGCTCGCAATAATGCTTTGACGATTAACCAACAACCTTGACGTGAAATTGAACAAACAGCGCCACGGCGCACGGTGAAAAATAAAGGAGTATTGGAATCATCACACGATTTGGGAAATAATTTAGGCCGATGTGTGGTGATGTACACATTCAAAAGTGATAGAACCTGTGTGGGTAACGGAACAAACCGTTCTTTGCTGCGTTTTCCGATTACCACCAAAAATCCGGTGTCCAAGCGAACTGAACTGGGCATAAGGTCGAGTAATTCTGAAACCCGCAATCCCGCTGAATATAACAAATAGATCATCAAGCAGTTGCGAATTCCACGATCAGTTTGATCTTTTTGTGCGGTATCGAGTAATTGAGTGATTTCAGATTCAGATAAATAACTGGGTAATCTTTGTTCAACCTTGGGCGCTTTGATTGAAATAATGTGATTGGCAATCTGGCATCGTTCGACCATCAAATTAAAAAACAATCGCATGGCGGCCAATTTGCGAGCTCGAGAACTTGCTGAAATGTTGTCTTCTAACATTTTTTGTAAAAATGCCATCAAGTCTTTTTTTGTGTAACTGTGCAGAGTCACATCATGTTCTTGGAAAAACTTGCCAAGCTGTTCAATATCATTGGAATAGGCCCGCACTGTGTTCGTCGGTGCACGTTTTTCGGTAATCAAAAACGTCTGAAAAATTGTCAGCGCTTGGTCAAAAGTTATCATGATCCCTTTTGGATATTTGAAATCAAAGACTCAATTGCTGGAACATGTTCAATAATTTCAGCGCACACCTCATTTGCAAAATTCTCATCATAAACATGTGTTGTCATATTGCGAAGATCCACAAGCCTCATAAGTTGAGCAAGTTCCAGCTCAGTTATAATTTTTTGCTCAAGACATGCTCTAAAAACTGTTTTTGAGCCAGACGTTTCTGTGCCAAATCTTTCAAGAAGATACACTTTAAGCGTTTTCCATAGCATTTCATAACACAATTCAAAGTGTTTGATTACAGAGGCCGTGCAGGTATCTTGTTCAATTGTGCTAGCAGATTCAAAACGTAATTGTCTCCACTCAACGGCATTCTGAAAAGCGTCAAAGGCTTTTTGTAAATTACTTACTTTATAAGCTAATTTTTCCATACGACTCCATCACATAAAATATTTCGCTGCATTTCTGTGGGTACACGTTGAAAGTCTACAATGTCAGCGTTTTGTATTAAGTTAAGTGCTTCAATCATATTTTTAATTTGGCTCCATTCACTCAGTGGCAATTTTTCTTTATTATCAATGGCAATATCAATATCAGATCCATGTCTAAAATCACCACGAGCATACGAACCAAACAAATAAATGGTCGCGTTCGGAAAAAACATCTCAATGATTTTTATTATTTTGTCTTTATGCAAGATTTCAGCCATGGCCATCCCCAGTGAACGTATTTATACCGTATACATCCTATCTAATATGACTTGGCAACCAAGATATCACCGGTGCTGGCTGCGCCACACGCAAAGCAGTTTTTGTGCTCTGGAGTTTTCCACAAACAGCGAACTGATGCTTTGACCGTTTTCAGTTCAAGTTCACAGTCTGTTTTACCACACCATCCTGTTTGATAAATTCCTGGAGCATCTTCAATTTTGGCTGCAATGTCAGCCAAAGTTTCGGCTTTGAACCAATGGTCTTGCCTGAATTGTGCCGCACGATCAAAAAGACGTGTGTGCAATGATGCTAATTGATCAATCACTGTTTGTGTCAATGTTGCCCACGGAACAGTTTGTTTAGCGTTTTCGTCTGCAAGGCGATCGACCATAACCACTTGTTGGCTTTCCATGTCACGAGCACCAAGCTCAATGCGCAATGGAACTCCGCGCTCTTCCCAGTGGAAGAATTTTGCACCTGGGCGTTCTTCGCGGTTATCGATATGCACACGAATTCCAGCTTTTTCAAGATCAGCTTTAATGGTCTCAGCTTGAGCTTGTACTGCAGGTTGTTGCTCAACCTTACCGATTGGAACAATCACGACTTGAATTGGAGCAATTTTAGGTGGCATAACCAGCCCACGTGTGTCACCGTGAACCATCACAATGGCGCCAATCAGCCGTGTTGTTACTGCCCAGCTCGTGCACCATGGAGTTTGCATGGCGCCAGCTTCATCTTGAAATTTAACATCAAATGACGCAGGGAATGAAAGTGCAAGCAAATGAGAAGTTCCCATCTGCAAAGCTCTGCCATCTTGCATGAGCCCTTCAAAAGTCAAAGTAGTTTCGGCTCCAGGAAACCGTTCATTGGCAGTTTTTTCACTGGTAATGACCGGAATGGCCAAAAAGTCTTCTGCTAATTGGCGATAAATTTCTAAAATTTGTTTGGCAAAAATTAATGCTTCTTCTTTACCGGCGTGCGCTGTGTGACCTTCTTGCCATAAAAATTCTGTGGTACGCAAAAAAGGACGTGAGCGCATTTCCCAGCGAATGACATTGGCCCATTGATTAATCTTGAGAGGCAGATCACGATATGACTTGATCCAACGGGAAAATGAGTCGTAAATAATGGTTTCCGATGTTGGACGCACCACATAAGGCTCTTCCAATTCTTTTCCGCCACCATGGGTCACAACGGCTAATTCTGGAGCAAAACCTTCGATATGTTCAGCTTCTTTTTTCAAAAATGATTCTGGAATGAGAAGTGGAAAGTAGGCGTTTTGAACACCCACTTTTTTAATTTGGGTATCAACTTCTTTTTGTATAGCTTCCCAAAGTGCATAGCCATAGGGACGAATTACGGCGCAACCGCGAGTAGGACTTTGGTCAACCATTTCAGTTTTGTAGATGATCGAATTATACCATTCAGAAAAGTCTTGTTTCGCGATACGTTGAGCCATAATGCCTACCTTGAATATTGAAAATGTTATAAAGCTTTGCACATTTTCAATATATCACAGCGGTTTATTGATGGGAAGTTTAGGTAGTTGCAGGAAATTCTTCTTGTGATTGTCCATCGCGTTTTTTTCTTTCGTGTTTTGGTTGGGGAGACTATGCTTCTTCATTTGGAACAATGGGAAGATCACACAATACTTTGGCTAGAAGTCTTTCTCCTCGAGTCAAATCATTGCGATTTTTTTTAGACCCATAAGAATCATAACACTGAAAGTTAACTTCTAGTTGCCCGGTATTTACGTTTGATGTTGCTTTCGCCACCAATACATTATAGTGGCTTTCACTTCTGAATAAAATAGTTAAAGGGTTACCATTTCTAAATTTTTTTATATCATCAACAAACTTTTTATGCTGAGCTACTTCCTGAGTGTCATAAATTTGATTACCATTTGCATACATACAAAGTTCAGTGTCATTAAGAACTAAGGCGTTTTCCTTTGTACAATGCCTAGACTCCGTACCGGCTTCAGGAACTGAAAAGTTTCCATCAGGGTCTGATATGAAATTAGATGGACAAATATCAAAAATATCTCCGGTATCAATCCAATCAATTTTTTTTTTATTGTACCTCAATAATTCTTTAGCATTTTGAATAAATTTATTACGTTCAAGATCTGTATTTTCTGGTTTCTCGACAGCTGTTAGTTGTAAAAAATTCCACAAAGCATGAAATCCACAATCTGCACCTTCTTGTTCTGCGGTGGGAACTGAATCAATCGTAACCCCTTCATTTTTAAGATGCTCATTGGGGATTTGTATATTTGTCACGCGAAAAAATTTGGGATTATTCGCATCATTGTTATTTTCAAGTGATCTGAAAAATCCAAACAATGGCCGCCAATCATTTTGTCCTGTTATCCAGCCGCCAGTTTCTGCGGTAAAAATTGCACATAAAACGGCTGCAAGAATGCGGCGTTTAGTTTTCTTTTGAGACAAATCAGGCTTGGTTTGATCTTCATCGCCCAAAATTATGTTGTATAAAGTCTTGAGGGGAGCTGTTTTCCAGCCATGTGTATTGTGTGGATCAAGAGCATAGCCTCCAGATTCCCAGGCTCCAATAATACTTGCAAAGCCAATAATGGGTGATAATTTTTCGGCTTTGATTGGAGTTGCCACCAAACCAAAACTTAAAATTGCATAAAAAATAATGTGTAAAAATTGTTTCATTTGAATATTTCCTCAAAGTAGGCCTTAACCCTACATGATTTCATGGTACTGTATTTTGCCAGTTTTCTCAAAAAACACTGAAGAATGGCCTGTTTTTGTCTAATTCATGACTGTTTTCAGTGTTCAATAGAAGTTATCCGATCATTTTTGCTATGATCCAATCAACTTATGATTGCAGCATTTTACAGAGATTAGAGTGATGAATAAGCTTTTTGGGGTCATTTTAATGACAAGTTGCCTAGCTCTAAAGGCTGATGACAAGGCTATAAATTCTTGGAATGTTCCAAGTCAGAATGACCTTGTTGATTTTATCCCATCAGATCCAGCGGTCCCTGTTCTTGATAAAACAGTAATTCAAGCGTATTACCAACGCGCCGTGGATGTATATAATTTTTTAACCGACGATTCCACATTTAATATTGGATCGGAATATCGTATTGGCCAAGGAGAGCTTGGGAGAATGCCGATCGATGATGACGATAAAATCATTCAAGGATTTGCTTATAATATGCAAACAAGAATGGGAATTGGAACAACACATATCAATACCGATGCACAAATAGCTTTTAACTATACCGATGCGACCGAAGATAAAAAACAAGTAATTATTTTTATTGCTGCAGGAATTGTGCAATGGAAACAACAGAGAATAAAAAACGTTGGTGATTGGCCAAAATATTTAATGCTTTATATTATCAAAGCATTGTCCATGAGCGATCCAGCCAGCGAAGCAGTTCCATTGCCAGTAACTCCGGTAGTCGCACCGATTCAAGATATAACTTCTGCAGCTTCGCCAATCACAGCCCCAGAAGTTATAGCCCCAATAACGGAAGCTCCAATAACCCCATCTGCGTCAGCACCTGCACCAGCGAGAAATTTAACGGTCGGAGAAAAAATCGCCAATGCATTTGAACCGGTAAAGCAATTTTTTACCGTATCGGTGCCAAACTTTTTTAGAACCGGCAAGTAATTATTTTACTTCTTGGCCGGTGAGCAAGTTGTGAGTACGGCTTTTAAAGCCGAGAAGTGATTTTACGTCTTGGTTGTGAATGGTGATTGTCCAGTTATTGATCGTATCTGCGCACTTGAGTTCACCAAAAGCGTCGTAAAAGAAACTTACGCCTTGCTGGTAAACTTTGGTCGGACATGACAAGAACGTCCAGCCAGGCACACCGTTTTCTGGTGCAATCATGCGCATTCCGTCCATCGTCTGATAGGTTTTGCGCTTAATTTCTGAGCGAATAAGAGCTTTAATTTCAATATCACTTTTTGCGCATTGGCCAGCACCATCTTTCAAATGATATACCGATAATGGGCCACCCTCAGCTTTGTGCAAAAAGTCAGCAAAACAATCAGCATTGAGCTGGGTTATGGTATAATCTTCAGCACTTCCGCCTTCGTGAGAAAGTCGTACAAATTGCTTGTTCGCTTCTGGTTGCACCCCAACGTAAATGGCAATGGGCAAAGTGTTAAAGAATTTAGTAACCAAGTTGCCCAGAGGAATAGTGGCTCCTGGCTCAAGGTATTCAGCACGCATGATGAGCTCTGTTTTAAGACCATATCCTTCCCAGTACCCATTATTTTCATGGTTTCCACGAAGATAGAAAGCTTTGTTCGGATTTTTTTCAACTAATTTTGCAACAAGCGTTACTGTTTCCATAATGTGGGGAGATCGGCTGACCACGTCACCCAAAAAGATAAGGTAGGTGTCAGGATCTTTGATTTTCAAATCATCAGAAAGTACATCTTGTTTGACCAAATGTTCCAAAGCCCTGACTAATGAGTGGTATGCGCCTTGAATATCGCCCCAGATGTAAAATTTGGTTTTAGTATTCGGAACTAATTTATAAATATATTTATCCTTGAGCCCATCTTTTTCTCGGTCTTCAAGTAAATGGGTCAGAGTATTTTTGAAAATCGTCGCACTCCATATTTGGCGTTTACCTATTCCCAAATATGAAAAAAGATTGCCAAGTGTGCGACCAAAAAAACCTGGGGACAGTGATTTGTAGTATGAGGTGTAATCAGGTTTGATGATATTTTTGTTGTCCATAGTCGGAGATCCTGTGCTACTTGCAGCATATGATGTCAATTGATCAATGGTGTTAAAACCGTCGACAATTTCTCTTTTAGGTAACATAAAACTAATGCTTAGCAGTACAACAAAGCCAATTCCTATACTGATGCCAATTTTTTTGGCCAAAGGCGATGTTAGTTTATCTTTAAGTGTATATTTGACCATGTGCATGCACTCCTTGATTACGTAGTAACTTATTATAAAAGAGTTAAATATCCGGTAATTGCTGCCGTGATGATTATAAGAAGATAGTATAATACGGTATTTGAAGCTTCGAGCATAAATATAAGATTTTGTAGTGGTTTTCCTGAAAGAACTTCATCTTTTACGCCTTCAGCCAATGCTGTTACTTCAGTATTACAAATTCTAGCCAGAAATATTTGTAGTATAAATGTCACAAAGGTTACCGAAAGTAAAAGTAAATACATTGAGTCTGCCAAGGTGAAATACCCAACATCGGGAAGCATTTTTTCAATAACAAATCGATACCCAATCATAGCCGAAAGGCTAGCCGTTGCCAGTGCAATTCGTCCGATGGTATTTAAAATTGCAAAAAAGAATGAAAGCAAAGCGAGGATTGTTGCGAATAAAAGCGGCAGGAAAATAATTGAAATTTGTCTTGTGCCACTTTTTTCAAAGTTCATGGTAAATACCGCTTTTGGAAATGATGTTTGTTTATCATTTTTTCGCGTATCTAATTTTGGTTCATCATACCCTGAATCAGTATTTAAGTCGCGTAGTTTCCAGTTGGCAATGAACATATCTTGTTTGACGTTAAATAAAGTATTGTCCACTAAAAAAAACATCTCATAGGGTGTGACAAAATTATTAGAAAGAACAAGGGAGACCTTGTGATCTTCAAGAGGAAATTTTTTGTATTCAAGGTCAGCTTTAAATTCAACGCGAACATCATAAATAGCGATCGTCTTATCACCAACAATTTTGATGTCTGGGTTTGACTTTATCAGAAAACGGCCTTTATCAAAAGAAAACTTCCCGATCGTTTCGAGCATAATTTCATCTGAGTTAAATTCAAACCAAACCAAAGCGTCCATTACAAATCGATTATTAGTTACATCAAAAGTTGAAAAGTTTTTAATAAACATTCCTGTTGTGACTTTAACGGTAAATTCTCCAAATTCCTTTTGTTTGGCCGCATCGATAATTATAAATTCTGGAACGGGGTCTGTTGAATTGAAAAAGTGAAGTGGGTAAATAAAACACACACTTAAACTTACGATAAAACCTACCATAAATAATATTTTCCACCGTAGATCAAGCAAGAAGCCCTGCATAGAAAACATCGATGCTGTTATCATGCGATTCTCATTTTCAATATAATCTAACACGATCAAAAGGGTATAAAAGCCGCACGAGCTCTGTCAACACTAGGTCAGCCGCTTCCATTCTTCGCCATTACCTTTGTTAATCCAAATGTTTGATGACAATGATCGAGTTTGCGGATCAAAATTAAGGGGCATTCCTCCGAAATGTGCATTTTTGATGGATTCAAATCCTTGCAAGAGTTTGCCAAGAGTCAAAGGAGGTTCTAATTTTTTCAGCATGCGAACCATAAGTGATCCTGCAATGTATCCTTCGAGCGAGAACTGAGAAATCGCGCGGTAGGGCAAATATTTTTGCATATCAGCACGATATTGTTTAACCAGTGGCAAGTTGCTGTGTTCAGGATCAGGAGTTACAGATGACGAGACCATTTTCAATCCACGAGATTTGTTGATCAAGTGTTGCATTGGAGCTGTTTCGCCCAATCCTAAAAAAAGGCAATGCTGAAATCCTGAATTGAGGACGAGTTGTACAAAGTTGTACGTTGGACGGTAACACGAGGCGCAAATAATCACCTGAGGTCGACGTTTTACTATTTCCTTTACTGCAGGCATGACGTTAACGGTGTTTTGTTGATACGAAACTTTTGCCGTCAACTCTAGTCCATATTTCTGTAAAAGTTTTTCGGCTGCGACAACGCATCCTTCACCCCAACGATTTTCTTCATAAAATATCGCAATTTTGCGCTTGTGCTCTTTCGTCACCGCATATTTAATCAAAGCCTCAAGCTCACGTTCAATTGAAGGTCGATAATTCATCGTGTATTCAAGTTCAGAAGAATACAAATCTGGATGGCCTGTTGTTGGAAACAGTAAAACAATTTTTTTATCCTTAATCATAGGACGCAATGCCAGATGAATGTCGGTTCCAAAATTTCCAATAAAAATGGGCGAGCGCATAATTGAAGCTCGAATGTTGCGTTCAGCCAAAGGTTGCTTGAATTCGTCATTCAGCGTAGTCAGCCTGATCAAAGTTCCGTCTGGAAGCTGGCGCGACACATTGGCCTTATTGAAAACCATATTCATGCCATAGGTAAAATCTTGGCCTATCAAGGCTATACTGCCAGTCAGTGGAGCTGTTTCATTGAGCTCGATGCTATTTTTTTCATTTACTAAATTAAAGGTTTTATCAATTGCTTTAATAATCGGTCTTTTTTTGAAAGAGCCCGGATCCTGCGAACCAAGGTCCTGGGCGACGACTTGCACTAAATTTTGCTCAGCATTGATTACTTGGCTTACTACTAGTAATATTAAAAGTGGAATACGTTGATTCATAGCATTTCCTTATGCATAGAGATTGCGAAAATCAGAAAATCACAATATATAACGTAGTGGAGGTGAGTGTAACATGGCTTTAAAGAAACGGGGAACGCTCTTTATTATTTCTGCGCCAACTGGCGGTGGCAAGACATCCCTTATCAATGAAGTGTTACCAAAACTGAAAAAGAAACATGCCATTGAACGCGTTACCACCTACACAACTCGCAAACCTCGCGAAGGCGAAAAATGCGGCAAAGATTATCATTTTGTCTCGCCGAGTGACTTTGGCAGACTTTCACTAGATGGCAAATTCCTTGAAGCCAACTACTTCTTTAATAATTGGTATGCCACACCCAATTCAATTTTTGAAACGCTTTCAAGCGGGACTTCCCTTATTTTGATTACTGACTGGCAAGGCGCCCAAAAACTCAAAGACCTGCAATGCAAGCCTGTTCTTATTTGGATTAAACCTCCAACAGAAGAAATCCTTGAATCTCGGCTCGCAACCCGCGGAACTGAAATTGGTATGGCTCTCCAATTGCGCCAAGAAGAAGGTATTGCTGAAATGAAAAAGGAAGAAAAAATCAAACTTTTTCCTCAACATCTGGTCAATAATGACTTCAAAGTCGCCAGTCGCGAACTCATAAAACTTCTCGACTTGCACATATCTCATTTGTAATAAAAACTTAATTTTAAGAGCATTGAAATATGTCTGCCAAAACTTCTATACTTGGCTAATGTTGCGCCGACAACTTTATACCTGGGGGGGGTTATGTCATTCAAAAAGTTCATTGTTTTTACTATTCTCATCGTTTGCATTTCAACGAACGTACAAGCTGGGCCCAAAAAGACTGTTCCGAATATTCTTGTGACAGAATGTTCGGGTGAAACACTGCCGGTAACTCCCGAAGAAAAAGCGGCAACTCCCAAGTTAGAACGCAAAAATACCATGACTCCAAAAAGCGCTCAGCGCTCACCTTCTTTTAAGACGACAACTTCAAAGTCACCACTTTCAATTAGTGTATTGAGTAAATTACCTCATAATGATCATCATAATGTTCAAGATGATACTTTTAAAATTTATGCAGAAAGAGATTGTTCAAAATTATCTTATTGGCATGATTATTGTTTAGCCTCTGAGGAATATCGACTTGAACTTGCCCAATATTATTATCAAGAACATCATTCCTGTATTCTACCAGCAATCATTGTAGCTATTGATAAAATTGTTGATGGCAGTGGAAAAATTAAACAAACTGACTTTGAAGAATTTGTCCCAGAAGGACAGCCCCTATTGATTAATTCTGGATCAGATTATGCTGCATTTTTAGAACAAAACTCACATAAGTGGAATTCTTTTTATCGTCAAATATTAATCCTTAATTGGACAAATAGCCGATTAAAAGAACTTCCCTTGAATGCAATTATAGGTCTTGTTCAGATTAAATGCCTTAATTTATCCTACAATGAACTTTCTGGCCTTCCTCCTGAAATTACACGTTTAAACTTACATAGACTTAATGTTTCACATAATAAATTTGAAGAATTTCCCGAAGTTGTTTTGGGATTACCACATTTAATGGAACTTGATATTTCATGGAATGAATTAACAACACTTCCAGAAGAAATTGATGCGCTCGCATCAATTGTTTTTCTTAATTTTTCCAATAATTCTATTGCGGAACTTCCAGAAAAATTTTCAGAACTTTCAAGATTAGAAGTTCTTGATTTGGCAAAAAACAATATGCCGGTCATGCAAGAATTCTTACTTGAACTCCCTAAATTAAAACAAATTTGGCTTGCACATGATGATGTTTATACCTTAAGTGGGGTATTCAAAATGCTACAAGACAAAGGTCTTATTGTTATCAAAAGTGCAATTCCACAAAAGTTTTTTACCACAACTCAAAAGGCATTTACCAAAAGTGCCTCGAGTAAAGCTTTAATGTAAAAACGAAAACTCGACGAAAACAATGGAGGTTGTTATGTCACTCAAATTGCGATTATCAATACTTGGATTATTAATTGTAGGACCACTTGACTCAGCACCTAAAAAAGAAGTTGCACCTATCAATGCGCGGTTAGCTAATCTGCAAGTTGGAAAAAAAAGTCCTACGGAATCACCATTAAGTGGAACCTCTGGAAAATCACCAACAGCTCTATCAAGATCTCCTGGAATGCTTGCTCGACAAAATACTTTTAATCGCAATCTCTTTGATTCCCCAAAAGCTGGGAGTGACAGCTCTCATGCAACAACGATTACCTATGCAAAGCACAATTTCAAACATCCTCGATACGCTGAAATTGAAAGATGTTATCATCTTGACAGCCTCCGTGACATTACAACTCTTTTGAGCACGATATATGCCGCTGATTCTAAAAATCCTAAACCCTCCAGTCCTGATATATTTTTCAAAATTTATTCTGCGACAGGGCCAATCTTGCGACATAGAATTGGAGAAATTTATTATCAAAGATATTTTACCCTCCAGCTTCCATCAGAAGAATTTAATATAGACTTTTCTAACACGGATGAAAAAACAGCACTGATGATTATTGATGCTCGTTGGAAACGTGCTCCATTGAACATCAATTTAGATAATGTCTTTCAAGATAATCCTGTGGCCTTGGAAAAGAGCAAAGGATATATATCAGACTTACGCCCTCATATCTTAATCCTAAGTCTTGCAAACAATAATTTTGATGCAATTCCAGAAAAATTTCTTAATGAACTGAGCAATCTTGAATTTCTAAATTTATCCAAAAATCGCCTTACCTGTATTCCACCACAACTTCCCAATCTACAAAATATTCACGTTCTTGATTTGTCCAATAATCGACTCAGTGAATGTGGTGAATTGCTCACATTTGAAGGGTTGTTCTTCCTCATGGCTCTCAATTTATCAGGTAATCAATTAATACACCTGCATCCATCAATTGGGCAACTTGAAACATTAATAAGCCTGGATATCTCCAAAAATGAATTGGATCGCCTTCCTGATGAATTTCAAGGGCTGTGTTCTCTACAAGCACTCATTCTTTTGGGCAATAAATTTACCACTCTTCCTGCTTGTTTAACTCAACTTAAGGGGCTTAAAGAATTAGGTATTGGCATTAACGATAATTTGCTTACTGATGCAACCTATCGCGCATTGAACTTAATTAATGCCATTGTTCTTAAAGTTGATGATCTATGAAAAAATTATTCATCATAATGCTTATTTTTTCTGGCGCATTATATGCACCACCTAGAAAAATTTTACCTGCCATTGATTGCACACGGCTTCCGTTATTGGGGGGGATGGAATCAAAAACAAGCACGCCAAAATCTTTAATTAGTCCCACAAAAACACCGAATTTGGGCGCTCATCGCAATACGCCCAAGCCGCTAACCGCCGAAGAGTTGCTCAGTGCTTCTCCTAACAAGCTCAAGCCCTTGGACTATTCGTCAGTACCAAAAAATCCCAGAATTGCAGCTTTGGCCCAAAGTGGTATGCAAAAACCAAAATGCTTGACCCCGATAGCAGGAAGTTCCAAAACCTATCACCCAGAACTACTTTCTTTAACGCCGCAAGCAAAAAAATCAATACGAAAGCTTCCTCCCATCGTTCCTACGGGAATTCCTCAACGCATATTGCAGGCCAGTGGATCTTCAACTCCGATGCGCAAAAATAAATTTAAAAAGACTGCTGAAAAAGTAATTACCCTGAGCAGCGTTGCCAAAACATTAGATGACAACTTGGAACAGCCGACAATTCAACACAATTGCACACGAGATCCAGCCGCACAATTGGAATCATGGAGAATTATTTATCGATCAAAAACTCCTGAAGAGTACTGGGCCTGGTATAAATTTTTCAGTACATCACAAAAATGTGCTATTGTCCGCGAATATGCTGTTGATACCAAAAGATATTGTTTGCCGGGAATTGATGTACATATCCCACTCAATGATGATGATCCTATATTAAGAATCAATTGTGAATGTCCATTGATTCTTAATTTTGAAGGGTCTTTTCTTGAGGCTAACTTTGCCCATAACCCTCAAGATTTACGCGAGCACATTTTTGAAAGTTTTAATAAAGTATTAAATCTTGGAATGCAGTTTAGTGAGCATAACAATGAACATGTTTTAGCGCTTAATTTTTCTCGAAACGAACTAAAGCTTATTACGCAACAATTTCTTGCACCCATGGTTCATTTTAAAAATCTTGAATGGATTGATATATCTCATAACAGGCTTATGGATATTCCCAAAGAAATCTTAGCCCTCAAAAATCTGCATTATTTGAATGCCTCTCATAATAAAATCGAAGAATTGTCGATAGGACATCTTCCTCGACATCTCATATTTCTTGATCTTTCAGATAATTATTTTTCAGATATCCCATCGGTCGTTTTTAATCTTATACATTTGACTGAGCTCAATATTTCGAATAATTATATCACAAGTATTGAAGATACGATTACACACCTTATAAGGCTTAAACATCTTAATCTTTCCAGCAATGCCATCATGATAATTCCCGAAGTCATTGAAAAAATTGAATCGCTCGAATTTGTCAATGTAGCCGACAATCCGCTGCCCATCAAATCTTTGGCGTATTTTATTTTGCTCGAAAAAGGGATTTTAAAAATTTCATAATCCCAACATTATTTATCACCACAGCGAGTTTTAGGGTACCTCAAAACATGATATACTTAATCTATATATAAAATCATTCATAATCGCAACGGGTATATCATGGTTATCAATTCAGTTCGACTCTCTAATTTCCGTTGTTTTGATGAACAAACTTTTAACTTTAACCATTCAACCGTGTTGATCGAAGGTAATAATGGCGCAGGCAAAACAAGTTTGCTTGAAGCCTTGTATTATGCGGGATACCTCAAATCATTCCGTTCACGGCTCAGCTCAGACCTCATTAAAATTGGAGCCGCTAATTTTTTCCTCAAATTAGACGTTACCGATGCTGAACTGAACACCACCCACACCATTGAAATTGGATGCCAAAAAGGTACCAAGACCGTCAAGCTGGACGGCAAAGCTCTTGCTTCACATCAAGACTTACACAATAAACTGCGTGTAGTGAGCTTGACCGAAGATGACATTGACCTAGTTCGGGGCCTGCCCGCATTGCGACGTACTTTTTTGAATGAAACACGTTTTTTGTGCGATCACGAAGTAGTCAACACGCTGCGTAAATACAAAAAGATTCTAGAGCAGCGCAACAAGCTCTTGATGGATATTCGCCACCAAAGCTCTAATTCTGGGCTGCGCGCCATGCTCAAAGCCTGGACGCAGCAATTATGGACACTGACCATTACCGAGCAAGCTGAACGAAAATTGATGCTCATCAAAATTGAAGCTCATGTGAACCAATTAGTTCAAAAATCATTCCCCCGCGAAGATATTACCATCTCATTCAAATACCAGATGCGCAACATGCCAGCAGTTGAAACCTTTGAAGAATTCTGGAATCTTTACGAAGAACGTATTTTTGATGTTGAACAATCGACTGGCTACACCGCATTTGGACTGCATTTGGATGATTTTAGTGTCACATTTCAGGGCAAGTTGACTAAGGGGTTTGCTTCCAGAGGGCAAAACAAATTGGTCGTTTTTTTGATGAAAATTGCCCAAATGTTGGTGGCTGGTGAACGCAACGTTTGTTTGATTTTGGATGACTTTTTAACCGATTTTGACCAAAGTCGATTGGAAGGGGCCCTGGAGCTCATTAAACAATTGGCGGTTCAAGTATTTGTTACCACGCCATTGTCGGGCGAAAGTTTTAAAACCCTAACCGATGTTCAACTTTTGAAATTGTGATAAATGCAGAAAATAATTTTAAGTGTGATCTTCGCAATACTTTGTGTACCCAATAGTGCGCCAGTAATTCCCGAAATCACGGATGATGAATTGGTTGAAATTTGCACAAACACACCTCCACTCGATCTTCTTTTACATCAAGCAAAATTTTTTTTGTCTCAGAAACAAATCGAAGAATTCGTGGTTTTTTTTGAGAATCCAAAAACATTAGAGAATAAGCAACTATTGGCTTTTGAGCTTATTAAAACATTTATTAACAAAGAAAACATTCAACAAGTCTGTGTTATCGCTGAACAACTTGAGGCGAGTGTTTTTTTGCGCCAAGCAATAATGTATCGGCTTAGTTATATAATAAATTTAAAAAAACAGGCGAGTCAAACTCGATTTGTTTTTATTAATAATATTATTCAACACAGAGCTCATTTTTACGAAATAACATATCGCAAATCAACCATTGCCGCAGCTACATTATTACTTACGCAAGGACTTCCTTTATTGTACATACATATAAATCATGGTCCTTTTAATAATGAAACTTTTATATATTCTGTGCTTATCTTTAATTTTATAGCCTTAATCTCAACAATTATTATGATAAAAAATAGTCAGCATCATAACCAGAATTTTTGGCATCAAGAACTGATGAATACTGAAATTATGATTCAACTTTGCAACATAGAGTTGGATCATCGTTCAAAATACCCCAATATTTTTAAAAAAATTTTCGATCACTTGAAATTTGGTCGTTGTAATATTTGTTGGAATACCACATACCTAATCTCTTATCCCCAATGTAAAAATCATGGAGTAGCCTGTGAAACTTGCTTGCCTATATACGAAAATAATTATCGAAAAACTCATGGAGAGAGAACTCCATGTTGCCCCCTTTGTAATTCCTTAAAAGATGTATATTTATGAAAATTTTACTATTAAGTTTGTTAGTTTCGGCCTTTTTTGCCCCAAATACTATGTCCGTATTGCCAACAATCTGGGAAAATCCCACAACTTCTGATCAACTAAAGGAAGTAGTCACAACAATGTCGTTTTTTGAAAACATTTTCAATGTAGCTAAGGAATGCGAATTTTTAAGTAACGATGAGGCCAAAAGTATCCTTAGACCAAAAAGCCAACGTTCTCATATGATAATGGATCATTTGAATGACACAGAGCGACTTGGTGTTGACCTTGCGGTCGAGCAGGCTTGTATTTTACGATTAAAACATATCACCAAAAACAAAGTGTGTATTTTTCAAAATAAATTTGCAGAAATACAAAAAATGATTCATTCACGAAGATATAATCACCGTGATGAAGTGCTCTCCAAAGCATTTTTCGTAACGCTATACCTTCTCAGTGTGACTGTTCCTGCCACTGTATTGAGCAATTTGTTCAATTTACGGGGTAATGATCTGTTTGCATCGATATTTTTAGCTGTTACTTTTTGTATTGTTATGATTGCCGAAGATATAGAACATAATGAAAATTCAGTTTTTGAAAAACTTTGGTGGGACTTAGGGGCAATTCCTTATAAAATTGCAGCCTATTCATCTAGAAATATGATTGAATTACAAATTGCTCAATGCGAAAAAATATTGTCCCTTTTAGAAGAACACAAAAATGTTTTTTTGCCAGACTAAATTCACGACAGCTTAAAAATGTGAAAAGGGCGTCCATATTTCGCTTTATGAATGAGAATTTTATGCCTGACAAAGCATCGTACAGCTGGTTGAGGAAGTTTAATTTGAATGCAGGCAGGGCAATTGCCTAATAGAATTCTTTTCGGGCAATTAGCCCGTGCAGCAATGGATCTTGGAAATAAACTTGCAATTCAATAAGTTAGGTGTAAAATTATTTATGAGCAGTAGGGGCGTAAAAACCTCTATTGTTAATACTCTCCTTTCTCCTTTTCCCCGGGTGGATTTCTCCACTCGGGGTTTTTTATTATCTAAGTTCCTTAAATTCTTAAAATTCTTAAGTTAATTAATTGATTCAAGTGATTTAATCAGTATATCTACTTAAAACACTGATTAAATCACTTGTTTATACAATTTTGGCGTTTACATAATGGGCATTATCAGACATGATAAATATACAAAATTTTTAACTTAGTAATCATATATTCATATATATATTCTTGGGGTTATTTAGAGATTTTGAGTCGAACTGGCCACGATTTTAATGAAGCAATACTCCGAATATTGGCCTTGCCTCGCCCTGCCAAATGGTTTTTTGGGGCCGAACCACCCTTCTGTATCAATGATTTTTGGGCAACATTCACACTATTTTCAGCCGCAGCGGCACTCCACAGCCCACATATCCCAACAGCCAAAGCATCGGTCACGTCATTGCGTGCGGTTTGGCAAATGCTCTCCAGTTGTGGGAACATTTTGGCCAGCATGAATGCCACCTGCTCCTTAGTCGAACCCCCTACCCCCGTCACCGCTGATTTGACCTCACGAGGCGCAAATTCAGATATTTCGAGTTTATGTTGAGCCGCCAGCAGATACAAAATGCCACGTAAATAGCCCAATTTTAAAAACACCTGTGGATTTTTGCCCAAGAACGATGTTTCCAGAGCGATGTGAGTTACTTGGTGCTTGAGAATGAAATCACGCATCGTATCGTAAAATTTTTCAGTCCGTAGGCTCAAATGATTTTTTGGATTGAATTTCAGGTACCCACACGCAATTAATGCTATGGATTTAGATGGAATTGGTCTGCTTTGACTGGGCTGAGTTCCGCTAGAAAGTATTGAATAACCGGTGACTGTAAACCCTGGATCAACACCAAGAACCCGCTTTACCCCTTCCAATCCAACTTCCCTCTCACCCTATTACTTACCCCTCGTGGACGTCCTCAAAACGCGTAATGTCATTGGCAAACCTAACCGTTACGGCGCCTGTTGGACCATTACGCTGTTTACCGATAATAATTTCGGCAAGATCAGGATGTTCCGTGTCGCGGTTGTACACAATGTCACGATATACAAAGAAAATCACGTCACCGTCTTGTTCAATGGCACCTGATTCCCGCAAATCAGAAAGCATAGGCCGTTTGTCAATTCGTGCTTCTAATGAACGCGAAAGCTGAGAAAGTGCAAGAACAGCAATATCCAATTCCTTGGCCAATGCCTTGAGGCATCGTGAAATTTGAGAAATTTCTTGAGTTCTATTTTCATGACGCTGAGAGTCACCAGAAATAAGCTGTAAGTAATCGATAACCAATAATTCTATGTTGTGCTTAGCCTTGAGCTTGCGAGCCCGTGAACGCAGCTCCATGATTGAAATTGTTGGGGTATCATCAATGTAAAGTTTAGCCTCAGAAATTTCTGCTGCGGTATTGGTCAAAACATTCCATTCATCGGATGTTACCGACGCATTACGAATATAATGATGTGGAATTCGCGACTCAGCCGACAAAATACGCATCGCCAATTGATCAGATGACATTTCAAGTGAAAACATTCCAACCGCATGGCCGGCTTTTTGAGCATTACATGCAATGTTGAGCGCAAGTGCAGTTTTACCCATGGAAGGACGTGCTGCCAAAATAAGCAAATCACCCTTCTGCATCCCAGAAGTCATTTCATCAAATTTGGAAAATCCGGAAGTAATCCCCGTAATTCCCTCACGTTGGCTTAATGCTGAAAGCCTCTTGAATGTTGCGTTAAGAATATCGCGAAATGGCAAAAAGCTTTTTGAATCCTTACGATGAGCAATCTGAAAAATAGACTGTTCTGCATTATCAAGAATTTCTTCAAGTTCTCGACCTTTGTGGTCGTAACACGAGCTGATAATTCCCGAAGAAGTCGTTATCAAGTTGCGCAAAAGTGATTTATCTTTAACAATCTGAGCATGTTGTTCAATTAAACCAACGGCGGGAATGTCTTCCTGCAGATCAAGCAGGTAGACAATCCCCCCAATTTCTTCAAGCTGATTTCTTGATGCCAAATGATTTTGCAAGGTTACTAAATCGATTCTCTTATTTTGAGAAGAAAGATCAATCAGTGCCTGACAAATCAGCTGATGTGGTCGAAAATAATAGTCTTGCGGCAGCAAAAAATCAGAAACTAATGCAAAGTTTTCTTCATTAAGCAAAATAGCAGACAATACGGCACGTTCTGCATCACAATTTGCGGGCAGTTCGCGACCGATAGAAATGCGCGTCTCCTGAACACGATTTTCATTAACACGAGCCGAGCCTGCCGCCTTTAGTCCTGAGCCAGACGAAGGGTCAACCAGATTGCCTGTGTTGTGCCGCTTATGATTATCACCATAAGATGACATAAGGCAATTCTCCTAAATACAAAAAGCTTAAAGCTATTCGCTCACAACTTTAAGACTAAACTCTGGTTGGAATTTGGTACTCAATTTAACACCAACCATGTGCTCACCAACTGAACGAACAGCTTTGCCAAACACAACTTGTTTGCGAGTGATAGCAACATCCTTGGCCTTGAGAAGGTCAACGATATCTTCTGGGCTGACTGAACCATAAAGCTTACCATCATCATGTATACGCTTTTTGATCGTCAAATGCATACCTTTGATGTGCTCTGCCAACATACCAAGCTTAGATTTGACAGCTTCTTTGTCACTTTCTGCCTTAATTACTCGGTTTTCATAATGAGCACGATTTTCGGCAGTAACTTCAATGGCACATTTACGTGGAATTAAGAAGTTTTTTCCATAACCATCGGCTACCTTGATAACGGTGCCGCGCATGCCGATATTTTCAACATCTTTAAGTAAATAAACTAACATAATTTTTCCTTGATTCGATGAACCTAATTCAATGAAGTTGCAATCCAAAAATAAGCCAAGTTTTTTCAACATCCCGTTGAGATACCAGGCAACTTTAACGTTATCACAAAACCCCGCAGCCCTCAATCAAATTTTACCAACATGCCTTTTCAACAAGTCCCATTTTTCACAAAAACATTTCATCCACAACGCAACATGAACCCTGGTTGATAAAATATTGCATATCATTACCAAGGCAACCGCGCTTATGCTAACTTGTAATAAGTTCAGATAGAATTAAGAATAAATTAAGAATTTATGCCGAAAAAATGGGGGGGGGTGATTATGGTATTTAAAAAGATCATGATGTGCGCATTGTTCTTGACGCCTTTTTTTCAAACACTTAAGGGTAGGGCACCCAGAGATCATCAGATGATGAATTTTGACAATCCAGGCATGAATATGGATGATTTCAATTTTGAAGATTTTATGCGTGAGCTTGAAAACATGTCTCCCGAGGAAATGGAAGAATTTAATCGCATGATTGAAGAAGAAGAGCAAGCTGCATTCCAACAAGACCCAGCCTATAACATGCCACAAGCATACACTGAGCCAACACCTCAAGCACACAGTTCTTTAGCAAAATCAAACTCCACGGAAAAAGCTCATGCCACCGAATATTTGAATAAACTCAAAAAAGAATTGGAAAGTTTTCTTACACCCAAGGGTCGACAAAAACGCAGCGCTATTGACAACCCTATTGGCCTAGGAATTACTATCGCCGATAGATTTAATGGCGCATTTTCAGTCTCTGCCGAATCAAAACGCGTGGCAACTGAATTGCAAAAAAAGCTAATCCTTTCCCCTGACGCAAAAGCAAAATTATCTGAAGAAAAGGCTCATAAAATTGCCGAGGACCTTGCTGCTTTGGCAAAACACGAAGACGTGCTTGAACAAATCCTTTTCATGCCAATCCCCAAAAGTACTGACCATGATTTAGATCTTTTTATTTTAGGAAAAACAAAACTTCCAAAAACACAAATTAAGCGGGTTTTTTCGGAGGAACAAAAAAAGCAATTTGTAGAATACATAAAAAAAGCTAATGCTTTTATTAAAGCCGCACAACCAATTATTAAAGAATTAACGCCAAAAATTCAGCAAAAAAAACAAGCTGCGTATCAACCCCGTGGCTCCTCTCCTTCACGTGGATCTTCGTCATCATATTATCAACCTGAAAGTCGATATCGCTCAGAAGGCGGCCAATCACGCAAATATCAAGGTGGCCAAGGCGGATACGGTGGTAATTACGGTGGTAATTATGGTGGTAATTATGGTGGTAATTATGGATATGGTGACGGCTACGGAAATGATTATGGCCACAATGCACCATGGAGCCAATCAGGGAATACTGCTACTGCTGACACACCTTCTGCAAATACAGCAAATCAAGCTACAAGAGGATATCTACCCCAACCTGAAGAAAAGACTGTGACTAATGAATTTAAAGAAGAGAAAATTCTTGGCTTGATTGAACAATTTTATGAATTGGTCGACCCTTTCAATGAACTTGCCAACCAAGACATTTGGTTTACACCCAAAGATCCAAAAGAAGACGGCTCCTCTCCTGGGTCCAAGTATTTTGAAACTATAGGCCGAGCATATCACGGCTTTGTCACACAAAAAGAAGGACATTTTTTTGATGAAATGCTCTCTCTTGCTCGAAAAATCAATAAAGAAATTGGTCGTATAAAAAAACACGAGAAAAAAAATGCAGATAAACCCAAGAATAATGTATCCACAAAAAATAATGGAAACCCATTTGACCAAAACAAAATTGGCATTGATCAAAAAGATAATCTCGAAAAAGAAAAAAGTAATTTAGAAAAAGCACTTGACGCCTACAAAGAATACCAAGCGTTTTTAGGCCAGCTCATACCGACTCTCGTTAAATTGGAAAACTTTCCTGTTGATGAATATTTTACTGATAAAAAAACATTAACACGCGAACTTGATGATCTGTTCAACTCTGAAAAAAGCAATGCTGACAAACACCAAGAATTTACAGAAAAAACCGAAAAACTGGTTGTTCTTCCCATGTCGACTCAACCAAAAACGTTACAAGACTATGAGGCAGCTAATAACACAATTAGAGAAAACTATGCACATCTAGCAAATTACATAAAAATGCTCGAGCAAAATTCTGTGCATAAAAAGAACCTCATTCATGCCCGAAGCGATTACGACAAACGCGCCCAAAGCTTTGAGGTCACCCGCAAACGATACATTACTCCCAGGGGCCCGATTGTTCTTTCTGATGCTCTCAAAAATGGGTATGAAATTCGATTGGTATATCCAACAACCAAAAGCTACAGCACTCATTTTGACCCCCTTAATATTCATGCAACGGCAAAAGAAGTCCTCAACGAAAGCTGTATCTTCTTACAAGACAAGGAGAACGACTCCGATCCTGACATAGAAATTGCTGATCAAAATGAAGCACGATCAAAGCTGGCCGACATTTGGGGCCCTGTGATGTATATTTCATCATCACAAGAGCCAATGGCTCCTTCTGCAGAAACCACGCAGCTCAAAACCCCCGATCAATTCAAAGCTCAAGAATTAGTCCCGATGCAAGAAAATCCACTTACCTTTCCCCTTGCCAATCAAATCAACATAGGAGCGCCAATAGAGGAGTAACAATTGTCATGCTATTCCTGGCCGTATTTGACGACATTAACAATTCGATCAACGGTTTGAGCCATCGACAAATTTGAATTGTCGATCACTCTGGCATTGGAGGAAACTTGAAGAGGTGAAATACTACGGTTCATGTCGCGCTCATCACGTTCGGCCAGCCGCTGCTTAAGAGTCGCAAAATCAACCCCTCTGCCGCGTTCAGCATCACTTGCAATGCGTTGCGCACGAATATCAAGCGATGCCGTCAAAAAGAACTGGAATTCTGCATCTGGAAAAACCACTGATCCACAATCTCGCCCTTCAGCCACAACATCATGGTTCTGCGCAACAGCTCGCTGCATGGCAACAATAATGTCACGCACATCTTCATTTTGACTGATCACTGCCGATGGCTTGTCTATCCACGGCTCGTACAATCGAGAGGTGATGTCAATCGTTGCCTCAGTTACGCTCGGACCTTCAACGTGATACTCCAAGTGTTCAAGGGCAGCAAGATCGTCTTCATCCGGATTGGTAAGGCGCTCAAATGCCTCATCGCTGAATGTTGGAAACTCACCTTGAACTTCAAAGTTATGTCGCGTCAGCACCACATAGGCTGCCGCACGATACAACATTCCGGTGTTGAGTAAGGCGTAACCCAATTCTTTGGCAACAATGCGCGCAGCAGAAGATTTTCCGCTTCCGGCTGGTCCATCGATGGTTATAATCATAATTTTTTACTTTCTAGGTTTTACACCCTTCGATACATTTTTTCTTACGAAAAAACACTCAGCGCATGCGGGAGAGAAGTAGTATTCTCTTATTAATTAGAAAATCTTTATCTTATTTTAATAAGACTTCCATTCCTAGTTCCGCATGCGCTGAGTGTTTTGTGAAACAAAATGTATCGAAGGGTCGACTAAAAATTACTCAGCAACTCCCAAAACAGCTACGCACCGATCACACAAGCCACTTTCACGCGTCAC
>JAHFBP010000004.1 GCA_023249975.1 bacterium | reverse complement strand
AGCATTGTTAAACAACACCTGCGCAAGATGTGCAGTCGTGATACAATTAATCGTATTTTTTTTCCAACTCAAGCGTAAATGTCGTGGCTTAAGATCGTTAATCTGATTAATTAATTCAACACTATTATTTTGATCAAAATTTATACAGGAACAACATAAAGTATCAATTTTCCGCTCAATCGGTTTTTCCAGAAAGTTATTAAAAATATTTTCACAAAACAACACTGCTTGAACTTGCTCTAAACAATCCAAACGCCTCTCTCCCCCACTCGTAAGAGAACTCGTTGCATTTAAAAAAAAGTAAAATAACAGATATCGTTTTAACGTAATATTCTTCACAAAACCTCACACTCCACCATTAAATGCTCACACCCAATAATCAAATTAATCCATTGGGGAAAAACCTCAGACATATCAGCTATTAATTTTCCAGTTATGCAAAATACCATAATACTATGGTGTAAAATTAACTTCAAAATAACAATAATCATACATCTTTGATCATGGACAAAATTTTTGCTGTTGCTGATCAAGCCTTCTTAGCCTATTTTTTCGCTCTTTTATCTATGAATTAGGACAACTAAAATTACATTGGATAATCAAAACACCCATGATAAAATGATTATCATCAATCAATACATACACCATGGAATACTACATGAGATTGATTCTCACCCTCTTACTTGCCGCTGCGAACATTTCCTCTCAACTTACCGCGGGCAATGTTTTTTCATCAAAAAAGCAAAAAGCCCTTCCGGTTCAAAAGACTCGGAAGTTGGTTCTTTCTGAAATACAAGATTTTGTAGCTCAAGAAAATGTTCAAAACAAAAAATGCAGAATTTGTTGTGACACCATGGAACAACTCAACCTCACTCCCCATATCTGGAAATGCCCCAAGGGATATCCTCATCACATTCTTATGCACCCTGACTGTATCCAACAGTGGCGAAATACCCAATTCGATGCTCCATGCCCCCTCTGCAAGGCAGAACAAACTGCAAGAGAGGCGGTCTCCACATTAGATTATCAGGTCCCTCTGCACATTCTCATTACAAGCTCAGCAAACATAGCCTTACTTATTTCAACACTCCTTGCACGCCAAGGCCTTATTAATAATAAAATAGGGCAACTGAATGTCACCGAAAGCTTTTGTTTAATTTCAGGAATCACACTATTTTTAACTGCCACCTCAATATTTCATCATTTTTTCCATGATTTTTACCCGTGTGATATCGATGACGAAATCTGGAACAGTATCGGTAGATAAAAACTTCAAATCTTATTTGAGAACTAAAGTCCTCGTGGTACACTAAAAAGAGTTGCAGTTTTGTCCACATGTACCCATAGCCCTCAAGAATAGTTAATGGAATCCCCCGAAAAAACAATCACTCCCAATACCCTGAATCTGACGCGGCTTTTGCGCCCTCAGAAATTTGAGGATATTGTTGGTCAGATGTTGAGTGTGAGCATGCTCAAAAACTCACTCTACCGTGGGGTGGTATTTCCGGTATATCTATTTTCGGGTCAACATGGATGCGGAAAAACAACAACCGCTCGCGTTTTTGCAGCTGCAATCAACTGTCTAAAACTTCCTGATTTTAAAAAAAACCCAAAAGCAAACCCGGTTCCATGTCTGGAATGTCGATCATGCTTGGCCATGACAGCGCAACGGCATCCTGATTTTATCGAGATGGATGCGGCTTCGCATACCGGCGTGGACAACATTCGATCAATTTTGGAACTGTGTACCTATGTACCAACTCTGGGCTCAAAAAAAGTTTATTTAATCGACGAAGCGCACATGCTCAGCAAAGCGGCATTCAATGCGTTGCTCAAAGTTTTGGAAGAACCGCCATTAACTGCATTATTCATTTTGGCGACGACTGAAGCCAACAAAGTCCCTGAAACAGTTCGGTCACGTTGTTTCCAGGCAACATTCAAAGCTTTGCCTGAATCAGAATTATCTGAATATCTTGCTTCCGTTGCACAGAATGAATCGATCATCATTGATCGCCCAGCTCTCACTTTAATCTGCCACCAATCTGGCGGATCCGTGCGCGATGCGCTCAATTTACTCGAACAATTGCGTGCCCTACAAATTCCGATTACCACAGAAGTTGTTGAAAAATCGTGCGGCTTGCTTGGAATTGGAACGTGCATCACGCTTATTGGCCATGTTATTGAAAAAAAATCAGCTGATGTAGTTGTGACATTCGATCAGTTGGATGCACAACGCATCTCTCCTCAACAATTGTGGAATTCAACCATTGAGTGTTTTCGTAATATTTTACGGCTCAAAATTGGCATCAAACAATGCGTAGGCGCATTTGCGGGGCATGAATCAGAATTGACAACATTGGCGCAAAAATGCACCAAAGAACGACTGAATCTTCTTTTGAGCACCATGTGGCATAGTGAAGACATTTTTATTAAAACGGGAAATAAGTTTTTATTCTTGGAACATTTGCTCATTCAGTTGTGTGATCAGTCCGAAACTTTAGTATCTGCGCCTGTAAAAACAGCTGCGCCCCCGGCCGTCGCACAAGGCTATGGCGAGCACGGCAAGACCCCTGCAAATATCTCCGAGCATCCTGAGCAAAGTCGAAGGATCAGGGCGAACGGCGCAGAGAGTGAAGTTCCTGTGATTCAAAAAACTGAAACGAGTTCTCCTGTAAAAACAGCTGAACCTAAAGTCACAGCTAAAACAGACAGTTCTGACGCTAAAACAAAACTCATTGAACGCGTCAAAGAAGCTGGTGCCAATATGCTCGCCTCACTTTTGGGCTCAATTGCCGATATTCAAATGACGGACAATGTCGTTGTGATCTCATTTGGACAGCTCAATGCATTCACCAAAGATCAACTTTATGACCAAAAAGACACCTGGTTTCCGCTCGTTAAAGAGCTTTTCCCCGGATGCCGTGAGATAAAATTTGTCGGATCGGCCACTCCAATTGCTCAAAAAAAAACTCTTGAACCGACTTTAGTCCGAGAAATTACACCTAGGCCGGCCCCTCAAGGGCATGTTTTACCATCAAACGCTAGCCCTCGGCCCCAATTTGGGCAGTCTCGACCCTCTTTTGGGGCACAAAATGGCGGATTACCCCCCGATATTAACGATAAAACGCGTTGGCCAAAGGTTCATTTGCTCCTAAAGCATTTCCCGGGTAAAATAAAAGAAAGAAGCTAAGAACCGCCCTTTAATCACGCTGAAAACCCTATATCGAGAAGCATAGAATATGTCATTTCCATCTGTTGTCTTAGTTGGTCGAACCAACGTAGGAAAATCAACATTCTTTAATCGACTCACTAATTCCATACGCAGCATTGTATTTGACCGCGAAGGGGTTACACGTGATCACCAAGAAGAAGTTATTTCTTGGAATAATATCAGCTTTAAATTAACTGATTGTGGTGGATTGCCTTTGGGCAGAAACCTCAACTTTATTGATCAAAAAGTTCACGACGGCGTTCGCAAACTTATCAAAACCGCAGACCTTGTGCTTTTCATGGTCGACGCCTCAATTGACTTGATCGGCGAAGATCTTGAAATTGCCAACATTCTGCGCAAAGAAAATCGTGATTGCATCGTTCTTGCCAACAAGGCTGATAACGACAAAATGGAGCAAGCTGCACTTTATGAATTTTCGCAACTGGGCTTTGAGCACATTGTTCCAGTTTCTGCTCTTCATGGCCGCAACGTAGGTGACATTCTTGATATCATTATCGAACGTATTCCTGTTTCCAGCTCAGCCCCCATTGAAGATGCAACCTACTCTGTCTGTATCGTTGGAAAACCCAACGTCGGCAAATCATCACTATTAAATTTGTTGTTGCAAGAAGAACGCACCATTGTTTGTGATATGCCAGGAACCACGCGAGAATCTGTCACCACAAAAATGAAATTGCATAACCAAACACTTGATTTGATCGACACTGCTGGGGTACGACGAAAAAGTTCAGTTGATGATGACCTTGAACAATTGATGGTTAAAGATTCAATGCGCGCACTGAAAAATTGCGACATCGTGCTCATGGTGATCGATGCCTCACAAGGGCCCATCTGTGATCAAGAACTTAAACTTTTGTTTTACGCATATGAACGCAAAAAGGCGATCATTGTTATCTTTAACAAACATGACTTGGTGACCGAAGAACATCGCGAACAAATTGAAAATTCTCGTGATTTGTATAAACACATTTTCACTAAAGTTCCTGTAATTTGGACTTCATGTATTTCATTAAAAAATATTGGCCGTATCAAAGAAGAGATCAATGATCTTTTCAAACGATGCACCCAGCCATTTAATGAAGCGGAAGTTAACCAATACCTCAAAGACCAATTTGCAAAACGCCCTATGTTCAACCAACAAAAACAATTGGTTGTCCGCTGGGTTCAGCCATTGCGCGGCAATATGCCGGCATTTGCGCTCTGCGTGAATATTCCCGCTTTGTTTGACACAACTCATTCAGCATTTATCGACAACTTGATGCGCAAGAAGTACAACTTGCTCGGATGCCCTGTCAAATTGGCATATCGACACAGCAAAATTCGTGAATCTGAACCTAAAAAAGTGGTTGCGTCTGAAGAGATCGCTGCTTAATTACTGGTTTTTTCATAAAATTCTTATTTGGGAGCCCTGTAACGGGGTTCCCAATCTCTTATCTGCCTCGCTCAAGCAATGACCTAAATCCACCTGATGGCCGAATTAATTTCAACCATCGCATATCATGGTTATACCCAGGGTAACAGTCAAGCGTGAGAAAATTACCGCTAACCCCCTCTATTTGTCGTTCCTTACAATGAACATTCACATCTGCACGGGACGGGTCATCGCCAAGACACGCATTACGGGTAGTCAGGGGCTTAAACCCTAAATGCCCATAAAATGCCAAAGCATTTGAATTTAATTTATACGTTTGCAAAATTATCGAGCCAACCTGGTGATTCAAGAAAATAGCTGGAGCAAGAATCAGCCTCTTTCCAATCCCACTTTTATGAAAAGCCGGATCTATAGCCAGCTCTTGAATATATAATGTCCTATTGTTATCAAGAAAAGAAAATACCAACAGCCCAATAAGTCTGGCGTTTCGGGTTACCCTCAAATAATTCACATTTTTACAGGCCAAAAATTTGTTAAAAACCCGTGGCAATGCCAGATCTTCCCGTGATGGACGCATGGCCAATGGAGCATCTTTGAAGGCAAAAGATGTCGTTTTTTCATAAAGATCCATATCTTTTTCTGAGAGCTCACGCTGCGTGTCGTCATTTCGGTCCACAAATGAGCAAACAACGTCTTTACCAAAGTTATCGTTAAACTTAAATGTCCGAGTAAATGCTGGCTCTGCTGATATAGATGACTGAATAATGAGACCTAATCCCATCAAAACCCACGTTTTTACCCCATATGTCTTACCAAACATCATAATGCATGCCTAATAACTTTGAGTAGCAACTTGGTTTCTAATTGTAATTGTATCATGCGCCCCGGCCTTAAAACAAGAAGTCTCATTCGAGCATAACTCCTGGCAATCCAAGATTTCTCTGTATTTTATTACCTAGCTACCCCCTGATGAGCTATAATGGAATTCTGATACAAAAACCGCTGTTTTAAAGTTTTTTAACCAGGAAGGACGTTATGTCAATCGAATTTCACTTCGTTCACATGGATTCTTCACCATTAATTGAGGCCCACGCCCGAGAAAAAGTGGCGAAACTCCAAGCCCTTTTAACTCACAACAACCCTGTGCGCATTAAATTTACCTTTACCGCAAATCATGCACATAATAATCTTCGGCATATTGAACTTCATCTTTCTGCCAGCAAGCTTAACATTCAAACTCATGAAGAAGGGCAAGATATGTACGGCCACATCAATGGAGTCATTGATAAAATGATTACTTTGGTAAAAAAAGAACTCGAAAAACAAAACGACCACCATCACTCAACTCCAAAAAGTGATTTTGGTGGCGAGTCATACAGCCGAAAAAATCGCAAACCATAAAACCATAGTGTGATCTTTACAGTTCTCAGTATTATGGGCACATGTTCATAGTTCGGCAGTATATCAATACTGCCGAACAACAGAGTTTTAAAGGGAACATCTCATGATAGCAAGACTCAAAACAGGCCTGTTAACAATGCACGGTCTTGCTGTGATGATATTGGTACTCACGAGCACATCTGTGCATACAAAAAATGTCATGCCCGAAAGCCCAAAAGAAGCCCGCCAGATCATTCAAGAACATCTTTTCCCTTCTGACACCCCAGAACAAACCTTATTTTACCAACGCATCTCACAGTTTCCGTCCATCAAAGCCCTTGCTCAACAATCAGACTTTGTTTCATTCGGCAGTTATACCAATAACTTTGTTGTCGGATACCTCAAAGATTTTCCTGAATATGTCATTAAAGGAACCATTAAACCGGCCAATCGGGCACGTAATGGATTTTTAATGAATGGAGAAGCTCAAAATATTTCACGCATTATTATGGGCCGCAAACTTCAAAAATATATCGATGACCATAAACTTAATCACAAAATTCACCTGGCTGAACGGTGGCTGATTCCTGTTAATTTACAAGCAAATACAAACCCCCTTGACCTTGCCCTGACTGATCAAAATTTTTTTGTAATCAGCGAACGAGTATACAATGCCATTGAAACTCACAGCAGCTATCCCTGCTTTGGGCAACAAACTGAATGCCTCAAACGCATCTCTCTTGAAAATTGGAAAACACTCATTGATATGTCACTGGCCACCGGTTTTGATGACCCTCATTTTGGCAACATTGTAGTTTCAGATGATGGCGAACACCTGACCTTTATCGACCAAGAAAATCTTTATCGTTATTATTTTGAACGTTACTCGCATACCTGGTGGGGACGACTACGACTCAAACATTTGCGCAATTGGGTTCATTTTAAAACAACACTCCCTCTCTATGTTGGTTTTGTTAATATTAATATCAAAAACATCGATGGAGAGATGGCTGAAAAATTTAATTATCTTAATAGAGCCATGCTCAAACATCTGGGGCTCTACCTCATGCCTTATGCAGCACTTGCTGCAGTTGCAACGTATGGTATTGGCTCACACCTTTTATATCGTAAAAAATTGAACAGAACCCTCGACCAGTGTCGAGATGAAATGAAAATGAAATATTATCAAGAACACACAGCCC
The DNA here is from genome assembly GCA_023249975.1 of bacterium. Taxonomy (GTDB): domain Bacteria; phylum Babelota; class Babeliae; order Babelales; genus JAHFBP01. The sequence continues at coordinate 72,955 of JAHFBP010000004.1, read as the reverse complement.
CCGCACACAAACTTGTCCGTCAAATTGTAGAAAAAGCTTTCCCTCGTGCAAACTTAAATGACATTGGCTGGTTTGAAAACAAATTGGGAATAGTAAAATAATAACTCTTTAATTCTAGCAAATCATTGAGTTAGGCTCATCCAAGCTTGCTCATAAATTTGAATAAAGGTAATTCATGAAAACCTATTTAACGTATTTTAAAAATGATTACTTCATAAAACCGGCACTATTTCTCATCACAGTTCTCGCCTTAATAACCTATCAATACCGTCAATTGGCAAACCAAACAAGCACAAATGCTCCACGGCTAGCTGTTGTTATTGTTATTGATCAATTTGCATACCACTATCTTCCTCGCCTCAGACCTTACTTCAAGGCTGGACTGAAAAAACTATTTAATGAAGGAGTGCTTTACCACAATTGCGTCTATCCACACGGCTTGCCATGTACGGCAACAGGTCACGCGGCACTCAGTTCGGGAGCTTACGGCAAAGACCATGGAATTATTTCCAATCAATGGGTCAATGAAAATGGATCGATCATCAATGCTGGATTTGATGATGCAGAAACATCATATGTCTTTGCACCTAATGGAAGTACCTATGACTATGGGGTTTCTGCCAACGCCATGCTCGTTGACAATTTTTCTGACCAATTTTTGCTGGCGGAACAACCAGGAACCAAACATTTTTGCGCTGCTTTTTCATTCAAAGATCGCGCAGCCGCATTAATGGCTGGTAAAAAAGGATCTGCTTTTTGGTTTGATGCAAAAGGCGGCCAGATGACCTCCAGTCGCGCTTACTTTGATGCTCTACCAGAATGGCTTACCCTTTTTAACCAAACACACAAACTTTCAGAAGACACAATTATTCATTGGGAATCAACATTTCCCGCAAACAGCCCTGCCTATAACTTCAGCATGAGCCAAGATTACACATTCACAACCTATGGCAAACAATTTATGGGAACAAGCTTTCCTGCAGGCAAAACGTTCAATAACTTTAAAATGAGTCCCGATTGCGACAAGTTAACACTCGAAACGGCCAAAGAATATTTAAAGCACACCGCTTGCCCAAACAGTACCACCATGCTGTGGATTTCGCTCAGTGCACTTGATTTTTGTGGACATATGTTTGGACCTAACACCGTTGAATCTGCCGACATTTTGTATCACATAGATCAATGCTTGCTAGAATTTATGAATTATGTTGAAACACTTGCTCCTGCGACGAACATCACCTGGGCTTTAACCGCTGATCATGGCGTTATGCCTATCCCCGAAGTTCTCAATGCCAAAGGATTTGCTCAAGCACAACGTATTGACTCAAAAGAACACCTGAAAGCCATGAATGAACTCGTGTATTCACAATTTGGTATCAAAAATCTCATTAAACTTTATCAAACACCGCAGTTTTACTTCGACAAGCCTCTTTTTAGAAGTTTGCCATATGAAGCACAGCAAGCCATTACGGCAATGCTGACTGACTACTTAAAGGCCATCCCAGGGATTGTTGATGTATGGTCGATGGAAGAATTGCTCTCAAACATACCCCATTGGTCTGAATTCACTCAATTATTCCAAAACCAAACTCAAAAAGATCGTTCTGGTGAACTGACTTGCTTGTTCAGCCCTTATACCTTGCTCACCGAATATGACAAAGGAACTTCACACGCAACACCATATTTATACGATCGACACGTGCCAATGGTTATTCACCAACAAGACCTTACCACCAACAAAAATATCTCTGCTCCAACGTCACCGCTGCAACTTGTGCGGACCTTGGCATATTTGTTGGGCGTTCAAGCTCCATCTGCATCGGTGCGCGACCCGCTGCCAGAAATATTTGATCCATTAAGCTAAGAGTAAAATGGGGGCCTGAAAACGGCCCCCGTAAAATTACCTAGACAGTCAGAGCTGGAATCGATTGTTGTACTTGTGATTGAATACGATATTGAATTGGATTTCGTATCCCAAATGTCCTTAAGAACAGGTCTTTACCTTTTACCGTTAATGCTGATTGATAGGGCGTTGTAACGTAATAATGAACACCGCCTATCAAGGCAGTAAAGAGCAAGTCTGCTTCCTGTAATCTCGCACTGGTTATTCCATCACCATTGTTCTCCTGAGGTATTTCACTATGAAAGTTAACGCGTGTCTGCTCAGGATCAATATTAAAAACCATTTCGCCTTCTGGTGTCAAAAAACTGCGATTTATCATATCTATAATTTCTAAAAAGTGCTGTCTGTGCTCTTTAAGCCGAGAGGCCTTAAGGTGAATGTAATCCACAAGATCCGGATCAACATTTCCCGTAGATACTGATTCCAAATACATATTGGCAGCCACATCGGCAGAATCTTCCCGTAATAAATAATTTAAATCATCATTAATTTCAGCAGCTGTCGGTGCAGCAACGATTGGTTGCTCTTCAGTCAATTGCTCATCTAAATTTGAGTACTCTGCATCTTGATTGTCCTGATCAGGCTCGACATCTTGCTGACTTTGAAGTGCCGCCTCTACCCGAGAAAGCATATCTTCAACAGAGTCCAAAAGGCGGTTTGGATCGCGAGTCTGCAAAGACTCGGCACGTTCTTGCAAAACGTCAGTAAGATCTGCCAGCTGCTCAGAAGTCATTTGCGAAAAATCAGACCTTGTAAGCGCACCAAGCAATGCTCGTGTTCCCATACGACGAATATTTGTAGGAATCGCTGCTTTGACCAACGAAATCCCTGCAAGCGTCACAATAAGAACAAGCCCGGCTAATTTCAAATTTCTGTGAAGCATATAACCAATCCTCTACTCAACTTCGTAGGATACTGCGTTATATTCAAGTCTATTTGATGTTTAAACAGAAATTCAACCAAAGAGCCTTTTATAACTTAAAATCACCCTTTATGCGCAGCAAAAAAGCAGAATAATCATTCCAGTACATCCAACACCTTGCCAGATGTAGGTATTTTTTCTAAGGTGTGAGCTCAGATACACCTTCAAATGTGTGGAGACATCATGGATCTAGAACTAAAAACCGACACCGTTGACGTAAGGAAAAGCTCAATGAATCAAAATCCTTCCGCACAAGGAGAATCGGCCTTCAAAATTTTACAATATTGGCTGCCTGAATTCATTGCCTACGCATTGCTCGTCTCACTGCCCCTTTTTCTTGATTCGTATTGGATTTCACAACTTAATTCAACCTCTACCTATGGGGCATTGGGTGCCGGAACACGGCTCATGAATACGTTGTTCAAGTTGTCTGAAGCCATTCCTGTCGCATCCATCGCCTTTATTGGTCGCCATAATGGTGCCGGAGAATACGAAAAATGCGGAGAACGTTTTGGTGATTCATTCTGGTCTGCAACACTGATCGGATTTGCGCAATGCGCCATTCTTTGGATTTTTGCCAGCCAAATTTATCGATTCCTGGGCGCCCCAGAAAGTATGATTGCCACAGGGACTCCTTATCTGAAATTGCAAGCCTTGAACATCCCACTTCTTTTCATATTTGCAGCACTCATTGGCTTTATGAAGGCACTGAAAAACACCACAACTCCCCTGTATGTCAATATAATTGGGATTGCGCTCTTTTTGGGTTTTGATTACGCACTGATTTTGGGTAAATTTGGCTTTCCTCAATTGGGCCTTATCGGTTCGCCGATTGCCTCAATTATCCGATATTCATTCATGAATATAATCATTATTGTGCACATCATGACCGATTCGAGTTACAAGAAGTATTTTAAACAGATGTTTTTTACCGTATTTCGTCCCGGCCAAATGCTTCATTTACTCAACCTCAGCTGGCCAGTTGTTATCGACAAGGGAATTTTGGCATGGTCATTCATTTGGCTCGGTAAAATGATTGGTACTATTGGAAGTGCAAACCACGTCAAAGTTGCCATGGCCTCGATGGAAGCGATCAAAAACCTTGAACGCTTTAGTATTTTGCCAGCATTGGCGTTTGCTCAAGTGGTCACCTTTTTGGTCAGTAATAATATGGGTGAAAAAAATATTGGTGGGGCCCGCAAAAATATCAAAAAGATTCTTATTTTTACCTTTATTTCCGTTTTGATAGTCTCACTCGGCATTTGTTCATCTTCACACTTTTGGGCAACACTATTCGACCCCAATAACAAATTCGCCTCATTCTTTGAGCCCCTTATTTGCCCGATTATCTTTTTAGTTTCACTTGATCTTGTGCAAATTATTTTGGCTGGTGCATTGCGCGGAGCAGGAGATGTACGCAGTGTGATGATGATCAGAACCGGATGTTGCCTTGGAATCTTTGTTCCGATATCCTACATTATCAGTCAATTCTTCGTAGGGATCGACCCTCAGGCCAAATTTATGATGATCTACACCTGCTACTATTTGACGACCGCTGTCATGGGAATTGCATTTTACTGGCGCATCAAAGGAACAGCGTGGCAAAAGAAATCAATTTAGATTTTTAAGGTTACTTTTCCTGCAAAACCCTTCGATACATTTTTTCTTACGAAAAAACACTCAGGGCATGCGGACAGAGAGCGAATCCCCAAAACCCGCATTCCCTGAGTGTTTTGTGAAATTATATTGAACAAAATGTATCGAAGGGTTTGCATTAACACAGGCTTAAACCATGAACATCACCGAATTAATTTACTCAATGAGCGATACAGCGCTGGCCATTCCTTTTTATTTTATTATTTTTGCCAGCTTGGTATTGACCATTATATCTCGCGGAATTCAATTTCGAACATTATCAACGGTTGGAAAACTTTTGTGGCACGCCATTACCTTAAAAAAACAACCTGAAACCGCAAATACCATTTCACCTCTTGATGCTCTTGCAACGGCAATGTCTTCAATTGGGACGGGGACAATTGTCGGACCAATCATTGCTATCGGCTGGGGGGGCCCTGGTGCACTTGCCGGATATATCATTGGAACTATCTTGGGAGCGGCTGTAACGTTTACCGAAGTTCGCTTGGCGATGATGTATCGCAAACGCAGGGCAGATGGTTCAATTTCTGGTGGCCCCATGGAATATTTGCATGATGAATTTTCACCATTTTTGGCGAAGATATATGCATTTTTTGGATTTTTGCTTTTAACTGCCTGGTCAAGTGTCCAGTCAAATGCCGTTGCTGTTCAATTGAATACCTATGGATGCTCAACATTTTGGTTTGGTATTATTCTTACTGGTCTCATTATGTTGCTACTGATTCGCGGAATTAAAATAATTGGCCGTTTTAATGAAAAGCTTGTTCCCTTAAAATTCATTACCTATATTTCAGCCATGGCATGGATTCTTATCGTTAATCATGCTGCACTGCCTGAAGCATTTGCCTCTATTTGGCATTCGCTTTTTACACCAGCAACAGCTCTTGGTGCCTCCATTGGATTTGGACTTAATCAAACGGCAATGCGGTGGGGAATTTCACGCTCCATTCATTCCAATGAAGCTGGCATTGGAACTTCTACCTTCCCTCATTCAGTTGCCCAAGCTGACTCCTATTCCCAAAGTATTTTGGCTATGGTCTCGGTCTATTCAAACGGTATATTATGTTTTTTAACCGGACTTGCCATCTTAGTCTCAGGAGCAAGCCAAGATACAACGACATCTCTTGATATAACGGTTTTTGCACGGATTATGGAAAATCATTTTGCCGCTGCTGGGCCTATTTTATTACTCATATTTACGTTTATGTTTGCATTCGGCACTATTTTATCCAACTGTTACAATGGAAGTCAGTGTTTTTTATATCTCACCAAACAGACTCATCTCAAAAATGGTGGGATCTCGTATTATTATCTTCTTGCAGCAATTACCATATTTTTGGGAAGCATCGCAGACTTTAAATTTGTATGGACCATTATCGACTTTTTCCTTCTTCCAGTTGCCATCCCGCACGTGATTGCTATAGTTATACTAGCACTGAGACGAAAAGACCTTTTCTCTCAGCCTGCACCAACTTACCAATCTGAACATTCTGATATTATTAAAGCTGAGAGGAATACATGACGTCCATGAATGACATTAGTCGAGAAGAATTACTGAAAATTGCAGCACTCTCGGGATTAACTCTCAATGAACAAGAAATTGCACAATTTTCTTCGCAACTGAAAACATTGCTCAGCTACACCAAAGAACTTGCCAATCTTGATATCTCCAATGAGCTTGAAGCAACACGAAACGTCAACGTTTTTCGTGAAGACAAAGCATGCAAAAAACCTGCTGATGACATTTTGGCGCAGGCTCCCGAACTTCATGATCGCTACTTTGTCGTACCAAATATTTTGGATTGAGGAATACAGAACATGTCTTTTACAAAGCCATTTTTAACCATCAAAGAAATCAAACAAGGCATTGCAGCCAAGAAATTTTCACCAAAAGAAGTTGTTGATTTCCACCTTGATCGCATCAAAAAATTCAATCCTCAACTCAATGCCGTTCTTGAAACTTTTGAAGACGAAGCTGCAACACAAACACAGAATGATAAAGGTCTTTTGGCACATGTTCCGGGACTGATCAAAGATAATATTTCACAAAAGGGTCGTTTGACCACAGCCGGATCGAATGTCCTCAAGGGCTACAAAGCTCCTTACAATGCAACGATTGTTGATCGACTCCAAAAACAAGGTGGTCTTTTAATTGGACGCACCAACATGGACGAATTTGCCATGGGAAGTTCAGGAGAATTTTCAACCTATGGTGCAACCCGAAATCCATGGGATCTGACTCGATCACCTGGTGGTTCAAGTTCTGGTTCTGGCGCAGCAGTTTCTGCAGGCTTGGTTCCATGGGCAATTGGAAGCGAAACGGGCGGTTCTGTTCGGCAACCTGCTGCATTTGGTGGACTTGTCGGGCTTTACCCAACTTATGGTCTTTTCTCCCGTTATGGCATTTTGCCGTTCGCCTCATCACTTGACCAGGTTGGCCCCATCACACGAACCGTGTACGATTGCGCATTAGTCACCTCAGCCATGTCGGGTCATGATCAGAACGACTCGACCAGCATCCCTGAACCTGCGCACGATTACACCATCAACCTGAATGGCAAACTGCCTGCGGGATTGAGAATCGGCGTGATCAAAGATGCGCTGACCTCAGAAGGTATTAATCCTGAAATTAAACAAAAATTCTTAGATGCGCTCAAAGAACTTGAAAAGCTTGGCGCAACAATCAAAGAAATTGAATTACCTAACCTGAAATACGGCATTTCAGTTTATTTCCTGATCAGTCGTGCAGAAGCTGCCTCCAATTTGGCACGCTTTGACGGTTCATTGTATGGCAATCGCGCACTGGGGATTAAAACACTCGAAGAAATGGCCATTCAGACTCGCACTCAGGGGTTTGGCACCGAAGTCAAAAAACGTATCATGATGGGCAATTATGTACTTTCACAAGCACATCGCTCTGAATTTTACGAAAAAGCACTGCATGTGCGCTCCATGATTCGCGCTGAATTTGAACAAGCATTTGCGGAAGTTGATGTGCTGACCAGCCCAACAACCACCACATTGCCATTCGAGCTGGGCAAAGATGTGACCGATCCATTGGCAATTTACATGAATGACTATTTTTCAGTACCGAGCAACGTAGCGGGACTTCCTGGAATTTCTATCCCCTGCGGATATTCACAAAGCGGACTGCCGATTGGCTTTCAGTTAATTGGACCCCGACTTTCTGAAGACATGTTGTTCCAAGTTGCGCATGCCTACGAACAAGAAACACAATTTTTTACAATGACACCTAAAGGGTTTGAGTAAATTTACAAAACCGGACCCTTCGATACATTCTCCTGACAGAGAACACTCAGGGCATGCGGATTTCTACGCCACGCATGCCCTGAGTGTTTTTTCACAGAAAAATTGTATCGAAGGGTCCGACATTTAAGGGGGCCCACATGCTGAAAAAATTTCTCATTTTTACCGCACTGGCCATCAGCTTTATGTACCTCCCCATTCCACCTGCCGTAACCCATGCGGTCCACACAGCCATGTACCCGGTTTTGGTCAGCGCCAATTTCTGCGCTCGTCCACTGCGCTGGATGGGACAACGTTGGGCTGATGCTCACGCCAATGCCAGTCGATTTGCTGGGCTACGCGAAGAAAACGAATACCTCAAATTTCAAAACGCCAAACTGACAGCATCTCTTGATTTTCAAAACCGAAGCCAAGAGCTCTTTGACTTTCAGCGTCGCTATGATCTCAAAAATGCCCCACAAGCTCGAATACTGTCCAGGTGCCTCACAGACAAATGCGAACACTCACTTCTTGTCTCAGGTGGCAAAAACAAAGGTGTTTCGCCTGGCATGACCGCCGTCTATAAGTTTCAAATCATTGGTAAAGTTGTTCAAGTTTTTGATCATTATTGCAAAGTCTTGGCTATCAGCGACCCGGGATGCAAAATTTCTGCCCACACTGCCACTGGCTTGCTCAACGGCATAACTGAGGGACAATGTATCAAAAATCAATGCGTGATGCGGCATGTGGACAAACATGCCAATGTCATGCTCGGAGACATCGTCCTTTCCAGCGGATCGGGGCTGGTGGTACCCGAAGGGTTTTGTATCGGCAAAATTGAATCAAAACATGATGATTTGACCGAAGGAATCCTGACCCTCACCCCACTCATTGATCTTGAATCAATCGAAATTTGCTCACTGATTGACCACGAAAGCCTCCGCGGCTTTTAAAAAAAAATTATCTTACAACTAATGACTCAGGCGATTTTCTTATTGCAACTACCAAACAAATTAGTATAATTATTTTTCATAATAGAATTTTTAGCAGTTATGCACCCACTAAAATCTAACACAGAGCCCCCTTGTGAAAAAAACACTTTTAGTACTTTTGGCACTTTTCAACCTCTCATTAAGCACTATTTTAAAATCCGCATCTTATAACGGAACAAAACTTGAAGAACTTTTTGAGAACATTAAAGACGACGAGTCAGACTTGACCTCTAATGAGGATTTTGAACGCGAAGAACTTTTTGACACAGAAGATGATGAATCTGCCGTTGATTATGATTTTGATCAACAGTTAATGATGGATATGGCAACCGACCCTAACTCTGAAAGATATGCTTTTCAGATAAAAGAACTAGAAGAATGGTATCTAAAAATACAACCCCACTCCTGCATCGAAAATGTGAAAGAAAAAGCTCTTGAATTATGGCTCAATAGCGACATCCTACTACATGAAATGTATATTAAGGTTCTTAACTCCGAAGTCATCAAGCAACGCGCTGCGCAAAAAATTGAACTTAATCTTCCAGCTATCCCCTCAGAATGGCTTGAATCCACACTGGCAGGCCCGGAAAACAACAGAGTAATTCTATCACTTAAACTGTCACTATCGGGCCAAAATGATGAAAATATTAGGCGTTTTCCTCAAACACTGGCGCACCTTTCCACACTCAATGTGCTAGAATTGCATGATCTGCCAAGAGAAAACCATGAATTTGCTCAGGAATTGGCTGGTGCATTACAAAATCTTGTGAATTTGAAATCATTGAAAATACTTGATACACATTTTTCTCATGATATAAAAAATAGAATTCGAGCAGCAGCTCCAAGAAGTTGCAACCTCAAATTTATTTCTATTTAATTTCCTGCCAAACGAGAAGCACAGAGATAGCGCAATACCAAAGTATTGATTTACTCAAAATTCAAAGGCTATTTTTACCCCATGGTATAAAATATGTTTTTGGATGGCACTATGAACCATAAAGCTCTTCTCATTTTTCTTCTTTCCATGGGCAGCGCCTTAATCACCAGTCCAGAAACTCGTCGCGCCTATTTTCAGCTTATTGAACAATTTCCACAACTTGTTCGTCCCTCTGGTAATGCTGCAAATGGTGAAATTGAGATTGTTCTTGATACACGAGTTATGACGCAACTTGAAAAAGAAACTGGTCGTGACATTGGGGTAGTTGCAAGTGACCATTATTACACCTGGATCAATGATGCCTGCAGATTTCCCAATGGGAAATTTGGGGTCTATGGACGTGTTTTGTGGACTCAGCACTTTAAGCAAAACCTCTGTGGCGTTGCCGTTTTACCCATCTTACAAAATGGAAAAATAGCTCTTAATTGCAACTTTCGCCATGCAACACGATCATGGGAAGTTGAACTTGCTCGCGGAGGATCTGAACACAATGAAATGGCTGAAGATGCTGCACGACGAGAATTATTGGAAGAAACGGGGCTGATCGCAAATAACCTTTCACTTCTTGGAATAATACCAGGAGATTCTGGAATGTCTGGTGTTCTTTGCCATGTCTTTGAAGCTGAAATTGTCGACAAACAAGACTCGGCCCAAGAAGACGGCGAAGCTGTTGATCAAATTTTGGAACTGACCATCGAGGAAATCCAACAAGCCTTCAATTGCAGATACTATGATTGCACCATTAAAGGCGAACCTATTTACGTCAATTTTCGTGACCCCTTCTTGGCATATGCTCTCATGATTTATAAACAACGACACGCCGAATCACCTTTGTTTCAGAAGCTCACAGGCCATCAGGTATGGGAAAAAACACTTAAATTTGGTCAATATTGAGAAGCTACTATCAATTATTTTCCTTGATCATAATTAATGGATGAACCTGACCAAACTGGGTTAAAAATAACGAAATCTCGACAAAAAACATCATTTTTAACATGAAAATCACTTTTTTTGAAAATCTTTTAATATGCTGGCATCCTAAAGACTTATAAGAAAATTTGATATGATTTTTAATTGGCCTCCTGCCGACGAACACGCATTAATGAAAAAATTATTTTTAGCCTTGAATATACTAGCACTATCCTCACCAGTTATTCTTGAAGGCGCTTCGTGCAACAGACTCCCTCTTCTCGACTTACCAGATCTCGAGCATGGAATTGAAAATATAGAAAATAATATTTTGGATAACAATCAAACTTTTTTTGACGATACATCTGATGGTGAATTTGAAAGAGAAGAGCTTTCTGACCCCGAAGACGAAGAATACGATGCCTTAGAAGCTGACTTTGAAAGAGAGCTGAGACAAGAAGCGTATGACAATGAACTTGAAGAAACGGGAGAACGCAACCAACTGTTGGAACGAACCGAATTCGAGAACGCATTAAATAATCGAGAGCTTATTCATAGTCTTAAAGAAAAAGCCCTTGTTCTCAAAGACAACTATCCCCTTTCATTACATGAACTTTATATACGCTGTCTTCACGAAGAATTCATTTTTCAAAAAAGCGCCCTATCTGAACACTTAAATATACCTGGCACAGATCCAGAATTTTTTGAATTACTTCTTTCTGGGATGCAGCATAACTCAGTTATTAAATCCTTAAAACTTACCCTTTGCGATCAAAATCATGAAACAACTATTGAATTTGCCAAGATTCTGGCTCAGTTGACGACTCTTCAAGAACTGGAACTCTATGCCATCCCCAACCAAAGAACAAAGGCGGGTAGAGAGTTCATAGAGTATTTGATCATAGCACTACAGCAACTGACTCATCTGCGATCGCTCAAAATATATTTCGCACATTTTTCTGAAGAAATACAGAATCAAATTCGAGCAGCAGTGCCCGCTGAATGCGATGTTATTCAATATTGATTACCATGGCGTACCAAGCGTAGTTCATTAGAGCGTAGCCTGGTGTGCCTAACAGGACTCGAACCTGTGGCCTAGCGATTAGGAATCACTCGCTCTATCCACCTGAGCTATAGGCACATGAAGAATATTTTGATTATGGGAAAACTGGTGCGCCCGGCAGGACTCGAACCTGCAACCTACGGATTCGAAGTCCGGTACTCTATCCAATTGAGCTACGGGCGCATATCCATATAAAAAGCATACATCAAAAATGTATGAATCTTATTTTTACCAAATAAACCGCTAAAAATCTACTGAAATTGACTAATCTCTCAGGTTTATGTGCTCTTCTTCCTCTTCAACTATCTGCGCAGCAACAACATTGGTCGCCACAGAGTCGACAGGTTTATGATCTCGAGCAAATGCAAACCACGCTTCAAGTGCCACAAGAACGATAATCACAATGGTCAGAATCTCCATGCGCAGTGTTTCCATTTTGTACTTATGGATGCCACACAAATCCTGTACAATCTCGAGTTTGTTGGCAACTGACTCTTTCCAGTCCTTGATCTGCATTTTGTTGACCAACATGGAATACACTTCTTCGTAATACGGGTCGCCCGAAAGCTTAAACCCACCTTCAAGACGATCTACTATTACTGAAATATCCACACGCAAACGCGCAAGCTCTTCCACCAGCCGGTCTTCTTTTGCTTTGAGCATCGGAATGTATGAACGATAACTCTCAATATGAAGTCGATCACCACTGTAAAATTGATTTAATTTACGATCTAAAAGGCGATCAAAGTATTGCAATTCAAGCCGTTGAATAGTGGCTGACTCAAAAAACTCGATCAATTCAAAGTATTCAAAATCATAAACAAACGCGGCCTGGCCATCAATTACCACCATATCTTCACCGTAATATCCGGTTGACGAAGAAAGAATGGCATCTTGTTGATACTCAGAAAGTGACTCTCGCTCAAAACGAATCAGCGAGGCAATGTTTTGTGCGTACATTTCCTTAAATTCTGCTGGATCTAACCCAGAAACTGGATCAACTTGAACCCCAAAATATTCACCACGTAAATTAAAAAATGATGGTCGAATAATCGCATCCTTAATAGTACTAAATACGGCCAAAGCATCTTGTTTACTTGTTGCTGAATACTGATCATAAATTTCAATAAATTTTGACTTAGCATCTTCCAAAGAACCGGCAAATGGAACTTTGTAGCAAAACGAGATGACCCCAAAAGTATGTACTTTACTCGAGACACAATCTGTTCTTGAGGCAGCCCCTCCTTCGTAACAATCAGCTACATCAAAGGCTAATGGCTTGTGATAATTTTTAAAATATGATGACACCTGAGGCACTGTAACCGGCACCAAGCGGCGCCTTCGCAATTGAAGCAAATCAATTTCATCGCCAACGTCAAATGCAAAAAAGAGCAAAAAGTTTCCTTTAACTGAGCCCTTTGGTGCTTTTTTTTCTTCACTCATGATTGTCCCCTCTTTGCAAAAATTTTGATCTTCAAAGTATATCATGACTCACAGTAATCTCGATAGAATTTCATAAACTGCTCAACCACCAAAACAGCTGGCCTGGAGCGCCCGACATGCTCAAGAAGTACCACCATTGCAAGTGGATGAAAATTTTTGTAACGAAAATATGCAACACACCATCCATGTTCACGATACATCACATTGCCCGATTGCGACTGATCAAGCGTTCCAACCTGAGCTGTTCCTGTTTTTGCATACACCTCAAAGTCCTGCAATTTCCCCAATGCTTTTGCCGTCCCCACGCGAGTCGCTTCACGCAGCCCACTCATTAACAATTCTCGTATTTCCGAAGAAACATGCAAAGGACTGCAATCAACTGCTTCATTTTTGAGTAATCGCGGACGCACCAAATATCCTTGGAAAAGCGCTGATATCATCCGCACAACCTGCAGAGGAGTGACCAGCAAAAAACTTTGCCCTATGCTGGCTGACAAAGTTTCACCCTTCCACCACGGCTCATGCTTAATCCGTCGCTTCCATTCTGATGTGGGAATGAGTCCACTTTTTTCGGGCAAAACGCATCCTGTCGGCTCACCAAGGCCCAATCGATGGGCAAAATCGGCAAAATCGTCAATATTCATTAATTCTGCAACGCGATACGAAAAACAATTACATGAATACGCCAGAGATGAAGTGGCCGTCACCATGCCATGCCCCCACCGCCGAATGCAGTAATAAGGCCTGCCGCCACACGTCACCGATCCCGTACATTCAAACTCAGTCTCTGAATTGATTACACCTTTTTCAAGCGCAGCAGCAAATGTCACTAATTTGAAAATTGAAGCTGGAGGATACATTGCCTGAATTGAACGATTTAAAAGCGCATTCCCCTGAATAAAATCGCGATTCCAGGCTTCATGAGAAATTGATGCCAAAAACTGGTTTGGATCAAAGCGAGGAGATGACAACATAACCTTAATAGCACCATTGCTCGGATCAAGCACCACACAGGCGCCTGCTTGATAGGCTCCAACCTGGTAAGCGACCGGCAATGACTCAAAAATCGACTCGGCGCAACGCTGAAGGTGTCCGTCGAGCGTCAATGGGATATCTTGCCCGTCGTGAGCCTGGTTGACAATTTCACAAGCCTGCCGCTTGCCCTTGGCATCCACAATTTTGCGCACAGATCCCACATCACCCGAAAGACCCGTCTCAAAATGACGCTCCAGCCCCTCTTTGCCAATGACAGAATTGCTTGCCGATGCGCGTTGCAAATACCCCAGCACGTGGCACGCACTGGTACCATGCGGATATGAGCGCATGGGATGACGAGAAACGGTAATACGACTGGCCAAAAGGTGATGCTCACTTAACTGACAAATAAGCGCAAATGGCACATCGTGCTTGAGGAGAATTGTTTTTTTTCGTTTTTCGGCATTTTTCAGAGCTTCTAGATCACCATCAAGATCAATGGGAACAATGGCTTGCAATGCTGCAATAATCGAATCGCACAATTGCAGATTCCCCAGGCCATTGTAATGCACATCGTACGAAAACTGATTGGTTACCAATTCCTGACCATTGCAATCGAGAATACGCCCCCGCAGCGGCTGAATCTGCTCGGTGCGCATAAAATTTTGCAAACCTCGCGCATGACAAATATCGCCCTGAATGAGCTGCATCCACACAAGGCGCCCAATAATCACGCACGGAATAAGAGTCAAAAACGCAATCACAACCTGAATGCGCCGCATACGAACGGCCAGTTCATGGCGATTATGAGAAAATTCCATGAAAAATCTACTTTTAAAAAAAATCAGAGAATTTAAGCCGAATTCAAGTATACTCAAAAAAAAAGGAGCCCCAAGAAATGAAGCTCCTGAATTATTAAAAATTTCTTAAGTTATTTATTGTTTGATTATACGACGAGCAGGTCCTTTATGAAGCGGTGCAGCTTGATGGCCTTCTGTGAGCGACCTCTTACTTCGCATTGACTCCGTAGATGTTCCGCTGATATCGCTTGCATCACTTGCATTACTACTCGTGTCAGAACCAGAAGCTTTTTTTCTACGGTTTGTTGGTGTTTCTGATTTTTTATTTCTCTCTAAAAGCAGCTTATCCACTGCAGCCTTGACTTTACTGTTGTTTTTTTTATTGACATCCGCTGATTGTATTTTTTCTTCGTCTGTTGCAAACCGCTTTGCAGCGGCTACAGGCTTGAGGTACCTCGCTGTGTTATCATAATGAGCAAGAAGATTTTCATTGACCTTTGTCTCTAAAAGAGACCTCAGTGTTATTTTATCTGCACCTGAAACCTTACTTTGAATACTCTCCACTTTCTGGAGATATTCTCTTGCAGCTTTATCTTTTGACAAAAAAGCCTCAAGCCCTTTTTTATCCATATTTTTTACAAAATTACCTTGGGAATCTTTAATGAGAGTGCCATCTGCGCTGACCTTTCGCGCAAGATTTGCCTCATCAATTCGTTCTTTAACCCCTTCCAGCTGCCCAGCGATATCAGTAGCTTGTTCGTCCAAAGTTGCAGCACATAGATTAAAATTCCCGAGCAAACAAATGGCCAAGAATCCATAAACCATTTTAACTTGTATAAGTTTTTTCATATCTAGCTCCATCAAATTCCAATATTGCGCACTCGACCTAATTCAAACTGTAACAATACCCCAGAGGAAAAGTAAAGAGTTTGGACCGCAGTATTCGAACAAAACTCAACAAATCATCCAGCTCTTGGACTTGCCTGGTTTGTTTTGACATGTTTCAGATAGGGTTATTGTGAAATATCTCAGTCCATTTTTTTCAAGTTCATCACGACAGCTTTTTGCCTTTCACAAGACTCTCAATTGCGAAGTCTTTTAAAGGAGGCCTTCTCAAGCAGCACTTTAACATCATCGTCATCACTATTGTCATCTGACTCAAACATTGAAGATTCAAAGTGCGATACAACAATTTGATTACAAAAATAATCTTCGGCACAGCTCATAATTGCGTCACGCGATTCACTATCAAAAATATCAGTGCTGCCTAGGAACTTTTTCAAAGATTCCAGATAAGATTCTCTATGTCCATAATTTACAAAGTGATCTAAATCCATTTTGTCTTGATAGCAGACCATTAAAATATAATGAGAAGCAAAAAACTTATGAATGTCGCGATCCTGCAAAAAGTTTATCCAGAGGCGATCTATTCTGCCCATATATGCATGACATCTGACCGTGTTATCAATATGCTTCATGCGATTTTTGTAATCATCCTTGTAAAACTGATAACGCCAGCCCTTAAAATCACCTAGCTCTTTACTCTGGGCTTTATATCGAGCTTGTAAATTTTTCAAGCCTCTATCTAATTCGTGATTTTGCTTTTTAAGTTCACGAATTTCCCCTTGCAGATTAGCACTATTTTTTTTGCCTCCACAAACCTCTAAACTAAGAGCCTTAAACGCGCGCTCCAATTCTTCCCGACTTTTTTGCTCGCTCAAACACGTTGCTCGTTCAATCTGAATCCGTCCTATCATTTGGCGCAACTCTTGATTCTGAGCTTCTGCATCAAGAGCCCTTCTCGTTGCAAGCTCCTCTCTTTTGGTTGCCTCATCACATTTTTCTTTTCCCAATTTAATTACTGGTTCATTTTCCATAATTTTCTCAGAGGCCCGGTCCAAAGCCACTTGCAAGTCTTGAATCTGCACACGTTGCTTTTCATTTTCACTGCACAATCGGACTTGTTCACAGCGCAACCGGTCTTGTGATTCATGATATTCACCAATCTTAACGTTGTACATTTCCTCAAATTCACACCGCAAATCTTCTCTTGCAGAGCTCACAATGGTGTCTTGCGAAGAAAGATATGAATCGGAACGAGCCTTCAATTGCGCAATCTCATTTTTCAAATCTAAGATCTCTGTATTTTGAGCTTTAATTCGATCCAGATATTTTTTTGTTGCATCCCTTGCAGATTGATGCTCTTGAGACCTTTTTTCCATGACAGCCATAACTCCATTCTGACTTTTTACAAGAGTCTCGAGTTCTAGAATTTTATCACGTTGCATCAAAAGCAAACTGTGCCTTTCTTCATACGCAGCCTTAGCTTGTGTGTAATTATTTTTTAGAGTTGTAGCATTCGCTCTTAATGTTACATTTTGAGCCGCAAGTGCCTCATTTTGAAGAGCAATTGCCCTATTTTCGGCAAGCAATCGCATCGACTGTTTATTTAGTTCTTCATGATCAAAGCCACATGGCGGCACAGTGAAACAAAAAGAGGGCGAAATTATCAAAAGCACAGCAAGCCAAAGTTTTTTATGTATAAAATTCATTATGAATATCACGCAGAAACAATAATTACTCTCTTCAACTTGCCTTAAAAGAAATTTTTTTATAAAAAAACTTTAAAAATCACGGTTTTTTATAAAAAACAACAACCTTTCTGGATATTCTCAAAGTTCAGATCCTGCGGTATACTGAATACATCTGCATAGTCTCAAGCTGTTTATCACTCAAAAAGGCCCTTTTATGAAAACCTTGATTGCCCTTCGTCACGACATCATCAGTGCTCTTGCATCAATTCTTGGCATTAGTCGCGACCGCTTGGACAAAGTTGATGTAACATTAAACGTCGACAAGGGGTCAGAGTTTGGTGATGTCAGCTGTAACGCAGCGCTGGTTTTATCAAAAATCACTCAAACTGCGCCCAAAGACTTGGCCAACAAGCTCAAAACTGAATTGCTCGAACGTGCCAAAACAGAGAAACCATTAAGTTCTATCAGTTCTATTGAAATTGCTGGACCTGGTTTTTTGAACATTACTTTTGACAAAAAACTCTGGGGAACCATCTGCCAAGAGCTTTTGGATACACCTGAAGCTGATTGCCAAATCGCCGATTCTGAAAAAAAACGCTACCTCGTTGAATTTGTCAGCGCTAACCCTACCGGACCACTTCATTTAGCTCATGGCCGAAACGCGATTATTGGCGACGTGCTCTGCCGAGTTTTAAAATTCGTTGGTCACGATGTCACCCGAGAATTTTACATCAATGACGCCGGCAACCAAATGCACCGTCTGGGCAGATCACTTCAGGCACTGTACCGAGAACTGGAAGGCGCGGGAGCTGATTTTCCTGAAGATGGCTACAAAGGCCAATACCTGAAGGATGTGGCACAAGAGCTAAAAAATGAATTTGGTGCGGAGATTTTAGAAGAACCAGTTGAATATTTCATCAACTATGGCTACAAAAAAATGCTCAATTTAATCAAATCTGACTTGCAACTTTATGGCGTCTCTTTTGACAATTGGGTTTCTGAACGCTCCTTGTATGACAATGGAGATTTAAAAAAATCAATCCAAGCCCTGACTGACAAAGGCTTTACGTACGAAGCTGATGGGGCACTGTGGTTCAAATCATCTGAATTTGGAGATGAAAAAGATCGTGTGCTTGTCAAAGAAACGGGTGAGCCAACCTACATCGCTCCCGATATTGCGTATCACCAAACCAAATTTGATCGAGGTTATGACCACATTCTCGACATTATGGGCCAAGATCATCACGGCTATGTCACACGACTGAAGGCAACCATGCAGGCGTTGGGCAATGATGCGTCCAAGCTTGATGTTATTTTGTATCAAATGGTTCACATCAAAAAAGGTGATGTTTTCGTCAGAATGTCCAAACGAGCCGGAAATTTCGAAACTCTGGCCAGTGTGATTGAAATCGTGGGCAAAGACGTTGCACGTTATTTTTACCTTAACCGCAAAGCCGAAGCTCATTTGGAATTTGATTTGGATGTAGCTCTTAAAAAATCTGAAGAAAATCCTGTGTATTACATCCAATACGCATTTGTCAGAACATTTGCAATTTTGGAAAAGGCTGAAAAAGAAGCTATTTTTGAAAACTTTGTAATGCATTTGCGATCCAAAAAACTCAATGCCAACAACTTTGTGTTCGAAAATGATGAAATAGCTTTGATCAAAAAGATTGTTTCGCTTGAATCAATACTCAAAACCATTGCGAGTACCTACCACACGCACATGCTCGCATTTTACACCTTCGAACTTGCCAAACAATTCCACTCATTTTACGCACATAATCGCGTGATTGATGCAGCCGACACAGCCAGGTCTGAGCACCGATTGGCATTGACCATGATGGTACGACAAACATTGCAAATTTGTCTTGATTTGATGGGATTAGATCAACCTCAGCAGATGTAAAAAATTTAAAATAAAAATGGCCCACAAAACTCATAATCGAAAAAAGTATGGAAAAATATCTTAAAATCTTAGAAAAATTTACGCCTGACAAGATCCGAAATTTTTCGATCATCGCGCATATCGATCACGGCAAATCAACCTTGGCCGACCGCATGCTCGAAAAAGCAGGCACCCTTTCAACACGGACCCGAAATGAACAATTTTTGGACAAGCTTCAAGTTGAAAAAGAACGCGGAATTACGGTCAAAGCGCAAACAGCATCGCTCTTTTATACCTACAAAGGCGAAACTTATTTGCTCAATTTGATCGACACTCCCGGACACGTGGATTTCACATACGAAGTTTCACGATCATTGTACGCATGCCAAGGCTCATTGCTCTTGGTTGATGCAGCACAAGGGATTCAGGCACAAACTTTGGCGAACTTTTATTTGGCATTCGATCAAGATTTGACCATTATTCCGGTCATCAACAAAATCGACATGGCCAATGCCCAACCAGAGCGCGTTTCTGAAGAAATGATCAAAGCTTTTGGCGTTGAACAAGATGAAATCTTGCTCGCTTCTGCCAAAGCTGGAATTGGTATTGATGAAATTTTTGGTGCAATTATTGACCGAATCCCCGCACCAAAAGCTGATGATACCAAGCCGTTCAAGGCTCTTTTGTTCGATTCATGGTTTGATATTTACCGCGGAATTGTCTGCTTGATTGAAGTCATGGATGGACACGTCAGAAAAGGTGACCTTGTAACAGCCGCTCATACAGGCGACAGCTACGAGGTTCTTGAAATTGGACTTATGTTCCCTGAACCAACACCAACCGACAGACTTTTGCCTGGACAAGTGGGTTACATCATTACGGGTATGAAAACCGTTCGTGAAGCCTATATTGGTGATACGTTTTATCATAAAAAACATCCGGTAACCCCTCTGCCTGGTTTTAAAAAAGCCAAGCCGATGGTTTTTGCAGGAATTTATCCTGTTGAAACAACCGAATACGACAACGTACGCGATGCGATTGAAAAATTGACACTCAACGACCCAAGTATCACGGTCGAACCGGAATCTTCAATGGCTTTGGGTCTCGGCTTTCGCTGTGGATTTTTGGGCCTTTTGCACATGGATGTGTTCAAACAACGTCTTGAACAAGAATATGATGTAGAAATTATTTCAACGGCTCCAACCGTGCCTTATGAAATTACTTTAACTAACGGCACAGAAATGGTGGTCGAAAATCCTGCCAAATTCCCTGAAGTTCAAAGAATTTCTGAAATCCGTGAACCAATGGTCAAAGCAACGATTGTTACACCAAAAGAATATTTGGGTAATATTTTAACGCTCTGCCAAAACTATCGTGGCATACAATTAGACATGACGTACCTTGATGAAAATCGTGTCATTGTCACTTACGCACTGCCACTTTCTGAAATTGTGACGGACTTTTACGACAGGCTCAAATCATGCAGTGCTGGATATGCAAGTTTCGACTATGAAGAAACACCTTATGCACCTGCGGATATGCAATTGATGAATATTCTCATCAATGGTGAAAGCGTTGATGCCTTGTCACTCATCGTGCACAAAGACCGCGCAATCAGCATTGGACGCAATATCACTGAACGCCTGAAGGAAGTTATTCATCGCCAACAAATTCCTGTTGCTATTCAAGCGGCAGTTGGAGCCAAAATTTTGGCGCGTGAAACGGTATCTCCGGTTCGTAAGGACGTGATTGCAGGATTGTATGGCGGTGACATCACGCGTAAAAAGAAGTTGCTTGAAAAGCAGAAAAAAGGTAAGAAAAAGATGAAACAGCTTGGTAACGTTGAATTGCCTCAGGAAGCTTTTTTGAGCGTATTAAAACGATAGTCTGAGCATAACTTAACTAAGATAAGCACAAATAATTGAAATTTACATATCCCGCCACCCGCATGCCCTGC
Source organism: bacterium (assembly GCA_023249975.1). GTDB lineage: Bacteria > Babelota > Babeliae > Babelales > JAHFBP01. Next base: position 51,730 of record JAHFBP010000004.1, on the reverse strand, counting down.
CTGTCCGCCATAGCCTTAGCGACGGAGGAAGTGATTTTTCATAGAAAAATAGTATCGAAGGGTTTGAAGTTGTACAATACCGAACCCTTCGATACATTTTGTTTCACAAAACACTCAGGGCATGCGGGTGGTGGGCATAGACATAAATATCTCGTGTTAATTTTATAAAACTGTGCGATTGATTGTGGGGAGGGCCTGGCATGAAACGTAAAAAAGGTATGTATTCAATTTCTGTAGTTGCCCAAATGTTTGGGGTACACCAACAAACTATTCGTTTGTATGAAAAACAGGGATTGATCACGCCTCAACGGTCTGCTGGCAATACACGGCAATTTACCGAAGAAGACGTTGATGCTCTTGAACAAGTAATTCACCTGACCCACAAAATGGGCATCAATCTTGCCGGCGTTGAAATGATTCTCAAGTTACAAAAAAAAATCTCCCGACTTCAAGGCGAGGTTAATCAACTTTTTGACCAAACCAAAGACCAACTTGAATCAGAAACTGAGGTATACAAACAACAAGTTGAATCCCAAGTTTCTCAACTTTTACACATACGCCAAAAAAATAAATCTGCCCCTGAGCAAACCCTTGCAAAGCCTGGATCAAGCAATGAAGACAGAAAAAACGTTGATCAACACTCATCAGATGATGGCTCAAAAACCGTTGACTGGGAAATTGACTACGAAGACTCCCTCTAAAGCTACCCCTGCAGCACACAAGAGCAGAAAACTATTGCCCAGAATATGCGGAATAAAGATAATAACATTGATAATAAGAGCTAACGTTGAACTATGAGCAACTCAAGGAGACGCATATGGGTGTGCTTTGTGATATTGTGAATCTCAAATCAATACTCACGGCCATAGGAGCAATTGGAGCAACTTGGGTTTTGTGGTGCACCTACATGTCAACTTGTAAAAAGTAAATTTTTTTAGGAATATGTAACATGAACGAAACAATTACTCTTCTTCTTAATCAACACCCGATCATCAGCGTCATTGCCATTATTTGCTTGGCAAATTGCCTGGTGCGAATTGTTGAAATTGTTTTGGTCAAAAGATACCAATGTTTTTGCAGATGCCGAAAAGATGATTTTTATAAAAAATAGTGTTTTTCTTATTTTTTAAATAAAAGGAGTTTGGCATGATGTTTCTCGGAATGACTATCCCTTGGTGTTTGACGTGCAATATTTTGGTAGCGGTTTTGGCTGTTGCTGTAATCTACGCACTTTACATGAAGAGCTGCTGCAGCTGCAAATGTTCAGGCGGCAATGGTTGCAAGCCTGGCATGTAATAATTTTTGCTTCATATTTTTACACAATGAAAAGTAATTCCCCCTTGGAAGCTCCTTAAAGACCGCCCTTCATCTTGACCCACAGCAAAACTACTTTTCAAAGGACATGCATACGGCGGGCAGCATGTACCCTTTTTTCATCTCCAGGCACCTCGCCTAAGGTCTTAATTATGCAGCTCCCAAAAACACTCAGTGGTAAAAGAATATTCCTCTTGCATCTTGAGGCATGTACGTTTACATTTTAAGTAAGACGATGAAAGTTCTTTTAAAATGAGGAGTAGCTCATGTTTGGAAATTACATAAAGACCGCCTTTCTTCTTGGTTCACTTGCCGCACTCTTACTCTTCATGGGACATGCTTTTGGCGGAGAACAAGGTCTCATTATTGCGCTCGTACTTGCCTGTGCCATGAACTTTTTTACATATTTTTACTCAGACAAATTAGTTCTAAAAATGTATGGCGCACAACCTCTTGATGCACAAAAATACCCTGAAGTTTACAATATCGTTGAAGAATTGGCGTTACAATCTCGCATGCCGATGCCCAAACTGTGGCTACTCAATATGGATACACCCAATGCTTTTGCAACCGGTCGCAATCCTGAAAATGCTTCTGTTGCTGTCACCACAGGGATTATGAAATTACTTGATGCGCATGAATTGCGTGGTGTATTGGCACATGAACTTTCTCATGTTAAAAATCGCGACATTTTAGTCGGAACCATTGCTGCCACCATTGCAGCTGCCATTGCTTATTTGGCTGACTGGATGCGCTGGTCAATGATCTTTGGTGGCCGTCGCCGCAATAATGAAGATGGTGGATGGGGCACCATTATCGCCCTATTGCTCGTCCCCTTTATGGCCATGCTCATTCAATTGGCTATTTCACGCTCACGTGAATATTTGGCCGATGAGTGTGGCGCCGACACCTGTCACGATCCACTTGCTCTTGCCTCAGCACTTGAAAAACTTGAAGGTTCTTCAAAAACCAAGTATCACCCTGATTCGTATGCTCAAGCCTCAACAGCCAGTTTGTTCATTGTTTATCCATTTTCAACTGATGGCGTATGGAGCTGGTTTTCAACTCATCCCCCATTAAAGGAAAGAATTGCACGACTTCGCAAAATGGCAGGAATTGGTCGTCATGAAAATTTATAGCTCTATTTTTTGCTTGATCCTAATCCCCGATGAAAAAAAATATAAGTTACTTCATCCCGAGGCGTTGGAATAGGAATTGGTCTAGATTTCATTGGGGATTTCTTTTTTGAAATTGCATCACGTGGCGTAATTTCACCTTCATCCTCGTCTGCTGCATCATTGAACAAACCTTCAAGGTCCTGACTCAATTGTCCCTGCAAAGCCATAATACGCGTTTTGCGACTCACAAAACGAACAAGCTCTGCATAATTATGTTTTAACAAAAATAATTCTTGATGCGCATCAAGCCACCGAGGCTCAAGGCCATTGATAAATCCTGATATTTCAGTTTCATCAATTTCAATTTCATAAAACACAATGCATGCTTCCACCCATGCATTGTCAGTGTTGCGAGAATCTGCAAAATATTCATACTCCCAAAAATTGTTGGTCAGCATATTCATATCGCTGGGATTCTGGGGCACTAATCCCAATAACATGGTGACCGCAGCCTTCACCACTAAACTAGGATCGCGATATTCCCCCAGTGATGCACCCGAAGGCAACACATAGGACCCCGTTCCCGGTAGCCTCAAAGACAAAACTTGTATATTTCCCGTCTTGCCATGGTTAAAAACCACCACAATAAAATCCCGATTGACGCCCCAATTTTCAAAAACCCCTTTACCCGCAAGACCTGTCCGTCCCATAGGGTTTTGGGGATATTCAATACTTGTATTGTCCATGCACCCCTCAGGGTAAACTGATGGACGATACGTGCGATGTTCAACCGCCCACGGCTGTTGCTGCATTTTTACAGGAATTCGCTGAGGATAGTCTGAATGAGCCCCCATAACGAAAATATTGTCGCAAAAGAGAACTTCTTCGAGGGGGGCCTTGGCTTTATTCTCCCTACCAAAACATGAAAGAAGTGCTCCTGTGTGTAATGGCAAACTCTGAATCGCAATGATCATTGAGAAGATAGCAACTTTAAATTTCATGCTCAATCTCCAAAAAGAACACTCTTTGAAGTTCCCAGCATAATATGCTGTCCAAGTTATAAAACAAGTGAAATCTTTTTTATCTATTTCACAAAGCTACAAAATTGTACAAAACAAAGCAGACGGGACTAATTCTTGCTCCAAGCCCTTGTATAATCCCTTTAACAAATTCGCACAATAAAAATTACTATGTTTACTCGCTTGTTCAGCGGTAAAAAGATGAGCTATATACATTTTTACCACATCACGCTCTCCTGGATTTTTCGCCAAATACAGCCTAAAGATATGTAAAACTTGCTGCAGTATTTCATTAATACCGTCCATCGGCAAACGCCATCCATGCTCTTTTTTTTCCACCTCCCACGCAATTTCATGAAAAGCTTTCAAGGTAACATTATGTAGATGATCACATACCTGAGAGCTCAATCCCATTTCTGTTTCTGATTCAAGCAAACACAATGGGTCAGTCTCTGTAAAAAAACTCAAGAATAATTTTTGAGAAAAATCTGTAATTGATGCAAGTCTCTGCTGTCTGGCATGTTCAAGCACTCTTGCGTTCTGTATCAGATAAGGGAAATTCTGCATTTCATCCGCCGTCATGGTATAAGCAACTGATGAAACCAAACAGACACACATACATAATAATTTATTCAGCATACTATCCTAAACATCAACTTTTCCATGCCGAAAAATCCTCATTTAGGAAAAGTATGATAAACTTTTGTTAATAATCATATCGGAAATTAGTTTATCTGAATCGTATAAAAATGCTCTTATATCCAACACTATACCTTGCTTCCACCTCGGCAGGCCGTAAACAATTGCTTGATGAGGCAAAAATTGAATACCAACTGCTCAAACTCAATCCTCACGAAGAAACATGTGAGCCAAAAAACAGTTTTGAAGAAACCGTAATGGGCATTGCCCAGGAAAAAATGAAGTTCATTATTCTCCCGCCGGTGGAGAAAGAAGGTACAAAAATTGCAGTTTTAACTGCTGACACCTTAGTCAGAACACAAAAAAGTCACACTATTTTGGGCAAGCCGGGCGACCGCCAAACTTTGGCCAAATATCTGCAATTATTACGCGATGAAGACGGCCAAGTGGTCACAGGGTGTTGCTTGAGATTATACGAAAGCCAGAAAGGTGACTGGAGTGTGACCAAACAATCTGATTGGTACAGCTCAACGACCTTTGGCTATAAAGTTGCCGAGAATATGATCGCCTCATATTTTGAGAATGTGCCATTTGCTCTCAACGTTGCAAGTGGAGCAACTATCGAAGGTTTTGGCGCACAATTTGTCAGTTATATTAATGGCTCATATACCAATGTTATCGGTCTGCCCATCTATGAATTGAAGTTAGAATTAGGAAAAATATGAACACTCAAATTACGACACGACAGGTATCGTCATACCAGGTATGGTCATATCTTTTCAATGCCATAAAGCCTTTTCCTGGCGCAATTTTCAGCATGTTTTTATGCGTGATTGCCTTTGCAACGAGCGCATCAGTCAATCCCTACTTACTCAAAATCATTCTTGATCGAGTTTCTCAAGGGTCACAAAGTGCGGTTTTTAGCTATCTTGCAGTCCCTATTTTGGCATATCTGGGAATATGCATCCTCCAAACTGCGACATACCGTCTTTATAATTATTTGGTTGAAATTCAAATGATTCCCCAGTTGCGTGCAACAATCGCCAACAATTGTCTCGAAACACTTTTGAATAAAAGTCATATGTTTTTTCAGGATACTTTTTCTGGAAGCCTATCCAATAAAGTTGCCGACTTGATGGGGTGTACCTCCGACCTCATACGAATTGTAATTGATCGTTTTTTTGCTCATTTGCTCACCACCATCATTGCCATCATAACATTGTGGTACGTAAATATATGGTTCGCCCTGTGTATGTTAGCATGGAACATTGTTTGCATTGGCGTCATTCTTTATTCGAGAAAACAACTTACCCATCTTGCTGGGTTTTGGGCAGAAACGGGATCGAGCGTTACGGGAAAAATTGTCGACATTCTCTCGAATATCTTATCAGTTCGATTATTTTCGGCCCACACTTCAGAAAAACAATCATTCGCCCAAACCGTTGGTAACGCGACTAAAGCTGAACAAGAACTTCAGTGGTCATATCTATGGGTCTGGCTCTGGTACGGCGCGGCCATCATTACCCTTCAAATTCTCAATTTTTATTTTCTCTGCAAAGGGCGACAAGAAGGATGGATAACGGTTGGGGACTTTGCGCTGGTTCTGACCATTAATTTTTCATTTTTTGAATACATTTGGTGGGTTGCCTTTGAAGTTGTCCGATTTACAACATTGTATGGCCGCATCGCCCAGGCCCTGCAAACCATATTGGAACCTGCGCAACTTGAAGATAGCAAAAATGCCACTCAGCTGGCTGTTTCACGTGGAAACATCACTTTTGATCGTGTGAATTTTCACTACCCAGAAACGCCTAACTTATTCAGCAATCTTTCTGTAACCATTCAAGCTGGTCAAAAAGTCGGGCTTGTCGGCTATTCCGGTGGCGGAAAAACAACCTTCATCAACCTGATCCTCAGGCTCTACGATGTAACAGGCGGCCACATTCTCATTGATGATCAAGATATTCGTGATGTCACTCAAGATAGTCTGCACCTTGCAATTGCGACCATCCCTCAAGATCCGTCACTGTTTCATCGCACTTTGATGGAAAACATTCGCTACGGAAAACATGGCGCAACCGATGAAGAAGTCATTGAAGCTGCCAAAAAAGCTGGTGCCCATAAATTTATTAGTTCATTACCACAAGGCTACAGCTCATTGGTGGGAGAACGCGGCATCAAACTCTCGGGGGGACAACGACAAAGAATTGCCATTGCTCGTGCTATTTTGAAAAATGCACCAATTTTAATTTTAGATGAAGCAACATCACAACTGGACTCAGTCACTGAAAAATATATTCAAGATAGCCTGTGGGAATCGATGCAAGGAAAAACCACTATTGTAATTGCTCATCGGCTCTCCACATTACTCAACATGGATCGTATTCTTGTATTTGATCAGGGGAAAATTATGCAAGACGGTACCCACAACCAACTTTTGGGCCAAGATGGACTGTACAGAACATTGTGGAATGCACAGGTTGGCGGATTTTTGCCGGAGGAATTAACTTGAAATTAAAAAAATGGCGTGGGAATTTTTACAACCCCACGCCATTAAATTTATCAGCAAAAATAATATGTGCTAATTCCGCTGATCATGCTGATCTGGTTTCCAGTTTTTCAGAAAAACCTTTAACAGTTCATCTTCCAACTCTGGAACAGGACTGTCCAGTGCATCATCCCCCTGCTTTTTGTGATCAGCATATAATTGCTTGAGGCTGAGAAACAATGCTCTTTCATCAGTAAATTCATGATCAATTTTTTTAACAATTGTGCCAAGCTTTTCGTGAATTACGGCAGAATCGCCATCCTCACGATCAAGCTCCTCGTAAACCATTGATTCAAGTCGCGAAAAAAAATCTGAAACAATGGTTGGAGTTTGCTCGTTAATGTTTTTGAACGACTCAGAGTCGGCATCTGAATTTTCAAGTTCTTTAGCAAGCCCTGAGGCTAACGCCTTGCGAACTAGTCCATTCAGCGCTTTGCGCTCACGACGCACAAGCCACCCCATCAGACACACCAACTCAAAAGATATGGAAAGATTAACACTCATGAAAGCCCTTCCGCAACGTATGGATGCACAAGAGGACCTAACCTCCAGCATATACAATTGGCATCTCAAAAATAAAATAAAGCAGAATTATTTTCTTTTTTATGCAGCAGCTACAGCCAAATCAGCATTTTCTTCGCTCAAAAGAGCTTCTGCCATTTGTGCTTGCATTTCAGGAGATTCCAAAAATTTGGCAAACTCTTGTTGAAATTCTTCTGAACTGAAAACCTGCTCCATTTGAGCTTGAACTTCAGGAGTCATCATTTCTTCAAGTGCCGCATCAAACTCTGCTGAATCAAATTCAGTCGAATCCTCGTCACCGTCTACTTCAAACAACTTTGCCAACTGAATTTCATCTGATTTTGCAATGTCGCCAGAATCATGTTCAACTTTTTCATCTGCTTCATCAAATTCTGAATTCGCTGCAACTTCTGTGCAACCGTCTTCTTCTGCTGTAAACATAAATGTATTGGATGCTTCACTTACATCTTTGGAAACTTCAGAATCATGATTATGATCATGGTCATGAAGATCACACGCATTGACCGACAAAGCATAGAACACAAAACTCATTAATAATTTCTTTTTCATAATAAACCTTTTCAATGGACACTTCATGCTTAAACTCAAAAGACACAAAGCCAATACTCGCTGACTATCTGCTCTTTAGTTAACCAGAAAAAAACCCTCTTGTAAAAACAAAATCACGCTATTGCCGCTCCCACAAGCCCGCAAAGGTTTGACTCACCTTACCTTCAAGCTGCAACCCAAAAAGCTGATCAAGAGCATCTTGTGGTGAACAATTAATCAATTGTGCAATATCTTCAAGTGGTCGTGCACGATCAAGAACCCTGAACAAATCAGCATTCTCATCGTTTTCTTGGATAATAATTTTGGGTAATTTATTCTCATACTCAATGGCTTGTTCATGCTGTTCAACGCGATATCCCAAATCTTCCAAAATCTGCGTAGCATTACTCACCAGCATTGCACCAGATCGAATCAAATTGTGGGACCCCTGGCTCAAATAATCGTCTATGGGCCCAGGAACCGCATATACATGCCTGTTTTCATCAAGCGCATATTTGGCCGTAATCAATGCTCCACTCTCTTGCGGAGCTTCAATAACCAAAGTTCCTACGGACAATCCCGCAATAATTCTGTTGCGCGCCGGAAAAGTTGTTTGAGATGCGGGAAAGGTGAGGGGAAATGGTGAAACCACTGCACCGCCCCTTGCAACAATGTCTGTAAATATTTTTTTATTATTTTGCAGTAAGCCGCATCCAAGCACCGCAACAGTATGCCCACCTAATTGCAGCACTTTTTCGTGAGCAAAAGTATCCACCCCGGTGGCCCCACCACTAACTATGCTCCATCCTGATGCAATCAAATCAGGAACAATGTGGTCAATAACGCGTACGGAATATCGTGTGGCTTGGCGCGATCCGACAATTGCCAATGATTTGCTGGGATCAATCCAATTTAATTGCCCACGATAATAAATAACGGCAGGGGGAATGTTAATTTGACGCAAAAGATACGGATATGCATCATCAAACAAGATTGCTATCTGTACATTGTTTTTAATCGCAAGACCAAGTTCCTGATCGAGAAGATCAGTATCCAGCAGAGCATCATGGCACTTTTGAGCTGTCGCAACGCTCAAGCCGCATTGAGTAACAAAGTCTGACGGCGTAAAATTGTACAGCTCAAGCAAAACACTTTTTACATGAACATGATCAATATCAGTCGAACCACTCCGCCACACCGCAAATGCCGTTGGGCAGAGTGCATTGATAATTTTAAAAATAGTTCCAGGCCCAATGTGAGAAATGAGCGACAAATGCATAAGCACATTATTATTCATAGATAACCACCATAGTCTTATTCAAAACAACGAGGAGGCCTTTTTAACAAAGGCCCCCTCATTTTAATCACAAATATTATTCGTTGTCTTCGTCTTCTTCATCATCCATTGAATCTTCGGCGTCTTCAGCCTCTTCTTCAGCTTCAAAATCACCTTCAAGTGCCTCAAGGTCTCCCTTGAGCAACTCTTCATCAGATTCTTCTTCCAAAAGATCTTCCGGCAATTCTGTTTCTGGCCGAGGCTCTCTAACAAGCGGACGAGGCGCAGAATTACCATTTTTATCTTCTTCTTCATGTTCATCAAACGCAACAATGGTCGAAACCCGTTGCGATTCATCAAGTCGAATCAAACGCACACCTTGAGCGCCACGACGCATGGTACGAATTTCTTCGGGTGAAAGACGAATGATTTTACCCATTTCATCAATCAACAGAACACTTGATTCAACGGCAACACGTGCCATACCAATTACTTCGCCATTTCTCGCGCCAACTGGAATAGTTCGTACTCCAAGTCCACCACGATGTGCAACACGGAAATCTTCAATACGCACACGTTTTCCATATCCACGTGATGTGGCAAACAACAAGTCACGATCATCAGAAATAACTTCAAGTCCAACAACAAAGGCTTTTTCGCGCATACGAATACCACGCACCCCGGCCGCATGACGACCCATTGGACGCACTTCTTCTTCGTTAAAGCGAATTCCTTGACCCATATTTGAGATCAATACAATGTCATCAGTTCCGCTACTGAGTGAGCAGAATGAAAGTTCGTCACCTTCATTGAGGTTGAGCGCCTGAATACCGGTACTTCGCACTTTTGCAAAAGCTTTGGTTTCAGTTTTTTTAATGGTTCCTTTTTTAGTCACCATCACCAAATAGCCCGTTTGCAGATCACGAGTACACAACAACTTGACCACGGTTTCACCTTCAGTCAATGGCAACAAGTTGATGACGGCACGACCTTTGGCTGTACGAGAACCTTCAGGAACATTGTACACATTCAGGGTGTACACACGGCCCTTATTGGTAAAGAAGAGTAAATCATCATGATTACGGGCAACAAATAAGTCCAACATAATATCGTCATTTGACGACAAGTCAGCCATGCCTTTTTTGCCTTTTCCACCACGATGCTGAACTTCATAAACTTCAAGTGGGACGCGCTTGATGTACCCTTTTTGAGTTAATGTCACGACCACATCTTCATCAGGAATGAGGTCAATATCCATAATTCCATCAACTGACGCTTCTATTCGTGAACGACGTGGATCAGAATAAGTTTTGTGAATCTGTTCAAGCTCTTTGCGAATTTCTTCTTTGAGAACTTCTGGATCGTTCAAAATTGTTTCAAGGAAAGTGATCACTTTTTTAAGCTCAGTCATTTCTTCACGAATTTTGTCTTGTTCAAGACCCGTCAAACGCTGCAAGCGCATTTCAAGAATTGCCTTAGATTGAACTTCACTCAACCCAAATGCATTACCTAGTACAAAAATTGCATCGGTAGCATCGCTTGCTTTTTTGATCAATTCAACAACTTTATCAATGTTTTCAAGAGCTGTTAGCAAGCCAAGAAGTACATGTTCACGTTTTTTGCTCTTATCAAGATCAAATTCAGAACGACGACGAATAATTTCACGGCGATGTTCAAGAAATTGTTCAAGAACTTCACGCAATGTGAAAATCATCGGACGATTTTTCAAGAGCGCCAACATAATGATCGAAATTGAAGACTGAAGCTGTGTGTGCTTATAAAGCTGATTGAGAATAACCTGTGGAATGTCACCACGGCGAATATCAATCACCACACGCATACCACCACGATTAGACGATTCGTCACGAAGATTGGTAATACCTTCAATAACTTTATTTTTTACGAGATCAGCAATTTTGTTAATCAAATCTGATTTATTCACCTGGAATGGAATTTCGGTGATAATCAAAACAGATTTATTACTTGTTTCTTCAATCTCAACAACTCCACGCACCACAACATTTCCATGTCCTGTGCGATAAGCCTTCAAGATTCCAGAACGGCCACAAATGATACCGCCTGTTGGAAAATCGGGACCTGGAACAAGGTCGAATAATTCTTCTTCAGATAATTCTGGATCTTTGAGCAAAGCGAGGCAAGCTGCAATAACTTCACCCGCATTGTGCGGAGGAATGGATGTTGCCATACCCACAGCAATACCGTTTGTTCCGTTGATCAACAAGTTAGGGATTTTGCTCGGCAAAAGATCTGGCTCAGTTTTTGATTCATCAAAGTTAGGAACAAAAAGAACCGTATTTTTTTCAATATCAGTTAACAATTCGCGCGCAATTGAAGCCATACGAACTTCAGTGTATCGCATTGCCGCAGCATTATCACCGTCAACGGAACCCCAGTTTCCCTGGCCGTCGAGCAATGGATATCGCTTTGAAAATAATTGTGCCATACCAACCATGGACTGGTAAATTGCAGAGTCTCCATGTGGGTGGTAATGACCCATCACATCCCCAACTACCGTTGCTGATTTACGATAAGCTCGTTCGTGATACAATCCCATCGTATGCATTGAATATAAAATTCTGCGATGCACGGGCTTGAGTCCGTCTCGTACGTCTGGAAGTGCACGGCTGACGATAACCGACATTGCATAATCAAGGAATGAACTTCTCAGCTCTTTATCAATTGAAAGAGGCACTACAGATTGAATATTAGGCATTTTCGAATCGATTTTGTCCGCCACGCACTATCCTCCTGAATTTTCTATTTTGAGCAAACCCCCGATGGAATCGCTATTATATGAGTATTAATAGAATACTACGCATTGGGCGTAAAGACAAGGATGAAACGGTGTTTTTGCAGACCTAACGATACTCAACATACCCAAATACGTTGGCCACAGCTCCTGCCATAACTTGAATGTTCAAAGTGCTGCTCAAAACCATTGCATTGGCCAGAGTTGATGCTTGACTTGAGAAAGTAACCAAATCATCAAGTACCAAAATCCCTCCAGACAAAGAGACCCCGGTACGAGTTGAAAGAAGTGTACAACCATTGAGATACAGCCGAGAAGAAGTATCTGTAAAGACCAAATTGTTTTTAGAAGCGCCGAGCGAATCGTATGAAAAAGTAATGTTACGATCCAACATCAATGTTGCATTCGATTGAATCGTCAGCGGATTGGCCGATTGAAACTGAAAGACATTGCCAGGCCCCTCAAGCTTAACATTGTCAAAACAGTTAATATACCCGGTCGTGAATGACCAATTTTGCGCCAACACCAACTGACTACTGCGTAATGCAAGAGTTGCCGTATTACCCGCCAATCGAATATTATTTGGGTTATTTGAACCTCCCACATTGGTCACACGAGTATTCATGATTTGCAAAGTTGTGGTTGGATTAACCACAAGAGCAAATGAATTATTCAAATCAAGATTAAGTCCCTTGCCATTAATAATTGATGACCCACCATTGAAAGTCCATGAAGTGGTCAAAGCCTGATTATCACCAAGTTCAATGACACAATTTGAACCAAAGTACAAGAAGGCTCCCGCACCCAGTGAAATATGTCCCGGCGCAAAGTCACGAAGCACCACATTTTGCAATGTTACAGTTTTTGCTGCGGCCACATTCAATACCGATGATACTGTATGAGGAAATTGCATCACAAAATTGCCACCATCACACGTCATATTTGTAACGGTTCCGCTGCCATTAAAATTAAATTTACGCTGTGCTGATAGATCCTCATTCCGCACCAAATTTAATGTTGCAAGGACTACGTTAACCGTATCCTCACTCCAACTGTCAACTGAACGGATCAGCCCTCCATTAATTAAATTCACTCCAACACCGCTGGCAACATCATTGACAGGAAATGGAGTAATATTTTGAGCCTCTGGAGTATTGAGCGTGTCATATATCAGTGAAACACCATCAACCGTCAAGGTTGCCAAATTAGTAAAAGCAAGCACCTTGTCACTCGTGGTAATTTTACTATCTGTTCCTGCAACATAAATTTTACCATTCGTTATGGTATATGCTGCATTCAGCTGCAAAGTCACATTTTTTAAGGTTAATGTTGAATTTGCATCTTCAAGCAATAACCATCCACCAGAACCTCCAAGACCTCTAATTTCAATATTTTGCAATGAAAGTCCAACTCCTGAGCGTACCCACAGGGTTGAACCACCACTCATATCAAGAACATTTCCATTGCCTTCCAATACTCCTGTATTGTCAAATCTCAATTTGTTGGTAAGCGCAACATTTCCATTTAATGTAACCAAAGCTCCATTTTGAATAACAAGTGGAGTTGAAAGAGACACAACACCAGAACCTCCTCCAAACGCCAACTGATAAGATTGGCAATCTATTGTTCCCGGTCCAATAGGAGCCATTCCATCATTAAACTGAAGTCTATCTCCCAAAGTCAGCGTACCGCTATTTAAGGTAATATTTTGACTCATGCTCGATTGAATAGAAAGTGTAAGACTTGAAAGCGAATTTAAAATAACAATACCACCAGAAAGCGTTAATGATCCGTCGATCAAATTTCCTGTGCCCGAAACATTAACCCCCGACAATGATGTTGACTTTTCAGCATTGAATGACTTATTTCCAGTAAGAGACACAAACTCTGTTGTTGACATGGTCCCTTGCATAAAAACGCCACTATTTCCTTGAAAAAATGCACCGCCAGTAAATGCTATGGTTTTTCCTGCAGAAGAAATCAACGTTGAGGTGCTAGCAAGATTAAGTGTTCCACTGAATGTGGTAACACCGTTGTCCAAATGAAACTGACTTGTGCCATTGAAAATATGTGACGCCTGTTGCCCATGAAATTTAAATCCGGGTAACGCAAGATTCTGCCAGCAGATGAAAACCGCGAGCAGCAGTACTAATTTGGAAAAAGTTCTGTGCCCCCTCTTCACCAAGCATCCTTTTGTTTTGGAACTGGCTGAGAGCCTGTTATTTTGCTATCAACACGATTTTTTGCAAAAACACTGGCTGCGGATTGGCCCGATCTTATCCCAGTTTTTTCTAAAAAACAATATGGACTTGTCAGACATGCAGAGGGGACCTTGTGTTATACGATATTTTGTATTTGCTCACGCGCTTTTTCAAGTTCAACTTTAATATCAACAGCATGCGACCCAATATCAAAACTGGAACATTTTGCCGTAATCGTGTTGGCCTCACGCGCAAGCTCTTGAATAATAAAATCTAATCGTCGGCCCTTTTCATCTTGTTTTGCATCAGACAAAAGTTTTACTGAGGCACTCAAATGGCTGTTAAATCGAATAATTTCTTCGTTAATATCAATTTTATTCAGCATGGCGTACAAATCATCAAGCTGGCTGCGCGCTGCGGTGCCACCCTGCTTTGCCTCATTCACCATATTTTTGACCACATCTTTTTGCGTATCCATAAACTTTTCAAATGAACTGCGAATGCTCACCATAATTTTACGACATTGCTCAAAACGAGCTTTAATATCTTTTTGAAGCGACTTGCCTTCTCGATCACGCTCTTTAGTGATCAAATCAGCAACTTCATGTAAACCTTCGAGTAATTTTTTTTCGTCCGCTTTGGTCAATCCAACACGTTCAAATGAAAAAACATGCGGCAAAAGCATAATCTCGGAAATGGTCAATTCACCGCCTACTTTGAATTGCTTCTTGATGCGATTACCTTCTTCAATGTACTGTTGGACCACTTCCATGGACATCACAGGCCGATCAAGTGAAGCTTCACCTGTAGCGCTGCGAATGGTCAAAAAAGCACGACCGCGCACAAGTTTTTCTTTCAAAACTTCGGTAAATGGAATTTCAAGATGTGAAAGCCCCGATGGTATACGGCTTGTTGCCTCAAAATGGCGCCCATTGAGCGTTTTGACTTCAATCATAAATGAAACTGATGGTCGATTTTTTCCGCCAGAAATTTCAACTGTGACACTCGCAAACCCCGTCATACTTCGTATCATGTAATCTCCATTTTTTACAAATTCAAACCCTTCGATACATTTTGTTTCACAAAACACTCAGGGAATGCGGGGTGTGGATGATATTTTTTTACCTGCCACCCCATTGCGACTTAACAAATTTACTAGCTCTCTTCAGCAGAATATCTGCTCATTTTTTTCTTAACTAATACGGCATGCACCCCACGACCCGCATGCCCTGCCTGTCCGCCATAGCCTTAGCGACTGAGGAAGTGATTTTTCGCAAGAAAAATAGTATCGAAGGGCCGGCATTGCACACCTTATTCAATATTGGCATACACATTCTGAACGTCTTCAACATCCGAAACTGCATCAAGGAAATCGTAAACTATCTTTTCTTGATCTTCGTTCAATTGTGCTGGAGTACGTGGGATCCACGCAAGTTCAGCTGATTCAACCTTAAACCCAAGTTTTTCTGCGCCAGAACGAACAGTATCCAATTGATCCATGGCACATTCAAGTGTGACCATGCCGTCATCAAGAATCAATTCGTCAATGTCCAAATCCAAAAACTTTTCGAGCAAGTCGTCTTCGCTTGCACCAGGAGCTGCAAATGTCACCACTCCTTTGTGATGGAACATCCACGCAACTGATCCATCAGCACCAATTGCTCCACCGCGTTTACTAAAACAATGGCGCACATCTGAAATGGTACGATTTTTATTTTCAGTCAAAACTTCAACAATCACCGCAACTCCACAAGGGCCATAACCTTCGTAGCTTACTGATTCGTAATGCTCGCCACCAAGCTCACCAATACCTTTTTTAATAGCTCGGTCAATATTGTCCTTGGGCATATTCACCGCACGACCTTTTTCGATCAATATGCGCAAACGCACATTGCCCGCAGGATCACCGCCGCCTTCACGCGCGGCCACCAAAATCTCTTTGGAAATACGCGTAAAAACTCGTCCGCGCTTGTCATCTTCTTTTGCTTTTTTATGTTTGATATTTGCCCACTTGGAATGACCAGACATCGCTCTATCTTTCTATTTTGATAATTATCTATGACGCGTACATCTCATGTTACATGCGCAAGCACATACCATAAACTTTATCCATTTTACTGAAAATTGTCGAATTGATTGGGGCTTCTTAACTTTTAAATAACTGTGCCTGAATATCAGTTTCCATTCCAAAAAATCGCCGCATCAAATACGGACGTTTTTGGAATGGAATTTGTCGGCCACGAGGGGTTTTTTGTAAAAATCCCTGACGCAAAAGATACGGCTCACACACTTCTTCTATCGTTTCTTTATCTTCACCGGTAATTGCAGCCAACGTATCCAAACCAACCGGACCGCCGTCAAAATCACGCAATACTGACATGAGCAAATCACGATCTAATTTATTCAAACCATCTTGATCTATGCCCAAAAAGGTCAGTGCTTCTTGCGCAATCTGTGCATTAATCACGCCAATCCCTTTAACTTGTGCATAATCACGCACACGATGCGTCATGCGCTTGACAATCCGAGGCGTACCCCGTGCCCGCTTGCCAACTTCTAATGCCGCTGCTGCATCAATCGTAATGCCACAATCCTTGCCTGTCTGAATCACAATTTGAGCTAATTCTTCGGGTGAATAGAAATCAAGGCGTTCAATAATCCCAAAGCGAGTACGCAAGGGACTGGAAATTAATGAAGATTTTGTGGTTGCGCCAATCAGCGTAAATGGATTGAGTGGAAGCCGCATGGACTGGGCTCCAGCACCTTGGCCAATGATCATGTCGACACAAAATTCTTCCATGGCAGAATACAAAGTTTCTTCAACAATGGTCGGAAGACGATGAATTTCGTCGATAAATAAAATTTCTCGGGGCTGCAAATTGGAAAGAATGGCCACAAGGTCGCCACTGCGCTCCAAAACAGGGGCGCTGGTCACTTTGATTGGAACATTTAACTCATGCGCCATCACGCGGGCAATCGTTGTTTTACCAAGCCCTGGAGGCCCAAAAAACAAAAGGTGGTCCAAAGCCTCGTTGCGCTGTGAGCATGCTGTGACATACACCCTCAACTTGCCCTTCAGTTCTTCTTGCCCATGATATTCAGCAAAAGACTTGGGGCGCGAAATGACAATGGATTCTTCATCATTGCTTCGAGCATTTAGAATTTCTATGCCAGAGCCGATTTCTACAACTTCATCAGATGCCATTTTCAGCCTTTGTCATCCTGGTGCACATAATAGCTATAAGCATACCCCAGAATGACAATCCATCAACGATTTAACCCTACAAAAACAAGTTCTATATAAGAATTTGATCAATCAACAGTGAATATTAAGACTTTTTGCGACCATGAATGATAAACAGTGGCTATTGAGCCAAAAGCCTGTAGTGCTATACCTCGTAATGCTAACCAGGTAATTACTGTGGCTAAGGGCTTCCAAGATTTATACTTACATCGCGAATCATATATATCCTCTTCAGGTGCACAATATGAAGAAGTTATTGACTGTGTAAGTATGTGGGGAAGGACGATTGCTTGTATAGAACACATAATAGGTGAAACAACGCAGAGAGCTGTCCCAAGAATACAAGTAAGAGCTTTTAACTGACGATTTCTTTTTTTGTGTCCATCTTTGTTAAAGAATCGTGTCGTCAAGACAGGCACAGAAAAGATTGGCGTTAACAGTACAAAAAAAGTTTTTCCAATTACACGTGCCATACCACCAGCTATTTTGAGCAAGCTTTTAGTTTGGTGCGCTATGGACCTATTTACCCTAGGCCTTACTTCTAAGTTTACCGTTTTAGGCATTTGAATAAACGCAACTTCATCATTCTTAATGAGTTCAACAACATTTTTTGTGCTGTAATCAATATTATGTAACACATTCGAAATACACATAAGAAAACAAAGACTCATTAAAATCTTCTTAATATCCATAAATAACCTTATGCTCATAAACTTTATGAATTTTCTACTGAATCTGGAGTTAATGCCATCAACTCCAGTTGTTTTTGACACAATGCATATTGTTTTTGGTCAATCTTACACTTTAATTGTGTAGCCCCAAAGATGTTTGGCTTATATGCTAACCTTTTCTTTAAGCGCTGAATCGATTGCTTTAGACCTTTAATCTCAGCTTTCAATTCTTCAGATTTTTTAGAAAAAATTGTTGAAACTTCAGTCCAATCACCTTCATCAGCCCATTCATTTTCGTCAGAACAAGGTACCGCCGCTGAAGCTGCCATTGCTCTTGGTATACCAAGGTCCTCTTGATACACTTGAGTTTCCTGATCGCACATTGTTACGCCAACACGCTTTGCTCGAGGTTTCCAACAATTGATTGCACCTTTTATTTGATTAAATAAAAAACAAGTCTCATTTCGCTTGTTATCTTTTATCAATACCATGAGTTTGATAAAATCTTCTTTAATCAAATTAAAAGCTTCGGGAATAATTTTTTGAGAATTCAATGCCGATATGGCATCATCATATGCTAAACCAATATTTTCATAAACAGTAACACAGGATGGATCATCTATCTTCAGAGCCATTAAAAAATCTGGTAAACCAGCATTAACAATATTTGAACTTAATCCACACAAAAAAAGACCTGTAAGCAATAGTTTCTTCATATATTTCACAACCTTAATCAATTAAACAACCTGCACACCACACAATACATGCCGTATTGATCGTAGCAAATCCCCAAAAAAATTCCATTGTGAAATACCTAAGACCTTTTATTCCAATGCGGCAAGCTCTCGTTCTATTTCATAAATTGACATACATAATGTTTGTGCGATGTATGCAGATGATGCATTGGTTCCATCAAACTTAGTGTCCGCATAATCAGCATACTGATCTTTAAGTCGATTAAGTTCGTCAATTAAAACCTGTCTTTTTAAATCTAGATTTTCGTGAATATCAACAGGGCCCCTTCTGCAAAAGGGCTTTCCCGCATAAACAGAGCTCCAAACCAGCATCGTTATTACAAAGCTTTTTTTCATAATTACACCGCAATTGGAGCTTTAATATACCCATGTGGATTATAACCAATTAACTCAAAGTCATCGGGGACATACTCAAAAATACTGCTGGGCTTGCGCTTGATACTCAATATTGGCAATGTGCGAGGGTCACGGCTCAACTGCAGATTAACCTGCTCCATGTGATTAAGATAAAGATGTGCATCGCATCCCGTCCATACAAATTCCCCCACTTGCAAGTCGCACTGCTGAGCAATCATGTGCGTCAAAAGAGCATATGAGGCAATATTAAACGGAAGGCCCAAAAAGACGTCGCACGATCGTTGATACAGCATGCAGGACAATTTTCCCTCCGCTACATAAAACTGGAACAAACAATGGCAAGGAGGAAGCGCCATTTTGTGAATTTCACCCACATTCCATGAACAGACAATGTGTCGCCGTGAATTCGCATCTAACTTGATGCTATCAATTACATTCTGAATTTGGTCGATAGTTTTACCGTCAGCGGATGTCCACGACCGCCATTGATGCCCATAAATGGGCCCCAGCTCGCCCGTTTCTTTGTCTGCCCATTCATCCCAAATATGACAATTCATTTTTTGCAGATCATGAACATTGGTGCTCCCGGACAAAAACCAGAGCAATTCAGCTATCACCGACTTGAAAAACACTTTTTTCGTCGTTAAAATCGGAAAACCTTGTGCCAGATCAAACCTTAATTGTGGCCCCAGGATACTTATAGTTCCCGTTCCCGTGCGATCTGACCGCACAACGCCACGATTTTTAATTGTAGCCAAAAGTTCCAAATAATTGGGCATTGATTGAATTTTTGATGGCCCAAAACTGAGTATTCCAAGCGACATAATTACCAAAATTCGCATATTCATAACTCATGCCTTTATCATTATTTTGATCAATTGCGGCAGTATCATAATAAAAAAATCATTAAAATACTCTTTTTTCTTTATTTTCCCCTGATTCTTGCTACCCTTTTAATTAATGAGGGTTGCTAGCTCAATTGGCAGAGCGCCAGACTCTTAATCTGTAGGTTCGGGGTTCGATTCCCCGGCAACCCACCATACTTCGCGCCAGTTAAAACACGCTGGCCCTTGTGAGCTTGTTAAAATTAGCCTAAAATTATCTTTGTGATCCACATCGCTAGAAATAGCCTACCAAAATGGATCATTCAAAATTGTGCAGGGGTGGCGGAATGGTAGACGCGCTGGTCTTAGGAACCAGTCTCTTGCGAGGTGAGGGTTCGAGTCCCTTCTCCTGCACCATAAAATTTAATTTCTTGGTGGTAAATTCAGATGCACATATCCCCCAGAAAAAAACGATACTCTCGGCCGCATAACTCCAAGTTCCTCATAAGAAAATATCCCAGCCTGACACAATTCTCGTATAATATGAGCAACAATAGGCTTCCATTTTTCTACCAAAAAAATCTTTTCACGATCCATCAGCCATACAACATCTGCACATATCGAACCCCTATAATTGAGCAATACTGCATTATAGACACTATCAACAACTTTTTTGGCTAATGTTTCCAGAAATTGATCGACATCATACTCCTTAGGATTAGATTGCATTTTAAGTATATTAAGCAATCGAAACTTAGCAGCCTCGCAAAACCAATAATATTCTGGACTGTTTTTTAAACGCGACGCTTCAGTAACCTCTGGGAAAAAAAATAATGTCTTGTGCAAACTTTCTTGAAAAAATCTATCCAAAACAACATCTAGTCCTAAAATGGCATATTGCCACACAAATTTCGATGTCACATCATCAATACTGTACTTAGCCAATCCACGCAACAAAACAAGCTCAAGAGCTCGTTCCTCAACCCCCTGTGTTGCAACAAGCGGAACAGAACCCATCGTGCAAAATGTCATACATATCAAAAACTTTATTCCCATAACCGCAAACATCGCATATCTCACTTCACTCTAAATTCACCAACATAAACATATGATTATATCAACAATAGTATTAAAGGCAGCTTCCAACACACACTTGACTCCCCTGGCAACCCAACAGTACATTATGCTCACGTTAAAAATCTTTGGGGAGCGAAGGAGAGCGCATGCCTGTTATCGAACTTGGATCAGGAATTGATCAAGAAATTCAGAAAATAGAGCTCAAAGTCGAGAGAATCTCGACCAATTTATTCAAAGCGCTTGTCATCATTCACCCTCAAATGGCCGGACAAATCAAAGGCCACATTGTCAAAGCCTATTGCACCTATGCACGTCCTCATGGGCTTGAAAGTTCAATGGTTCCTCAGGATTTCATCCAAAGCCGGTACGAAAGCTCCATTACACAAAGCGCCGAACGATTTGGGTTGCGCTATCTCGCTCTTGATTTTTTGATGCAAGAATTGTGGAAACACAAATTACTGGTGGTCCACACACCACGGCTTTCCAGCATTACGCACTCTGATGATGCCATATCGTACGATTTTCGAATATCGGCCATTGAGTCACCCAAATTAGAAAACTGGCAACACTTCCCTTTCAAGTCCCCGCGCAGAAAGCTGTACAAAGACCTGGACAAACAAGTTGAAGTCTTTATTGATCGCGAAGGCGAACTATTCAAGAAAAAACAACTTGAAGTGGTTGGGGAAGGCGACTGGCTTGAACTTGAAATCAAGCTCGTCAACAATGACAAGGTCCCACTTTTTGACGGATTGACCAATCGATATTGGTTCAAATTTTCAACCCAATATGTCAGCGACCCCTTCCGCCAAGCTTTTGCGGGAAAAAAAATAGGCGATTCATTTACCATCAAATCACTGCAACTGAACGATGGATTGGATGAATTTTTGAGCGACCGCAGCACGCACTTGGTCACCATTATCTCTAAGTCAAAAGGCGAAAACTTTTCAGTTGAACTTTTCAAGTCAATGTTTAATCTCAAAAACAAAGTAGATGTTCACAAAAAGCTCATCGAAGTTTTTTCATTCAGAAATGACATTTCCCAGCGCAGATCGATTATTGAAGAAATTTTCAACCTACTCCTATCTCGCCAAAGATTCGAAATTCCACACCATCTAACCCTACGCAAACAAGAAGACCTTCTGGCCAGCGTGCGTCGATTACCTGACTATCGCGTGTACAAAGCTCACAAAAAGTTTGAAAAGCAGCTTGAAACCTTGGCCGAAAAACAATTGCGCGAAGAAGCACTGATCGACTCCATTGCTCAACAAGAAAACCTCAAAATCACAAACAGCGACCTGAAGGGGTATCTGCACCTGTTCAATCATGACCGCTTGCGCGAATTTGTGTATTTCAGGCCCGCAATTGAAAATTTTGATGAATTGAACTACCCCATACCCGAACGCATCCTCAACATGGCGGTTTTACGTGAAAAAACATTAAACTTTATCATCACAACTCTTTCACGCGCATGAAAAAAATATATCAATTGGCGGGGCTCATTGGACTTTTTGCCCTGAGCCTGAACCTTGTCTGGACCCAAAAAAAATGGGCGGCGCCCGACAAAGAATTACGATATTGGCTTGATGCTCGTCACAACAACACAGAAACACTCACCTTTTTGCGAGAACCGAAAAAAGAGATCAAGGGCAAATTTATCACACTAAAACTCTTTGATCGCAGTCATTGGAACGACTATAAAAAGGCTTTTTCGTATGACATTGCCGACCAATTTTTTGCTACATCCTGTGGTGAAAATCGGGACATTGAGGCCTATTTACGCCATGCATGGCTCAATCAACGCTATCGCCGCTGGCTTATTTACTCAGGTTTTGACACTAAAACTGGTGCATTTTCAGGTGTAATTGAACTACGCGGATCACCCAAAGGACCCCTTCTTTCAGGCTGGGCAAAGAAAAGCCACCAGGGAATAGGGGCCTCAAAAGAGACCATTGAGCTTTCCACTCGAGAATTTTTTGAAGTTACCAATATTGCCAAAATTACTGCAGAAGTTGCCCCAGATAACGTGAGATGCCAATATTTTTTGATAAAAAACGACTTTTCCTTCAGTCACATTGACTCTGAGAATAAAAACAATAGTGTATTTATGCTAAAAAGCCCTGCGCTGAAAAGACAATTTCGACAAATTTAGCTTGCCTGAACTCACAACCTTAGGTAAAATGGAAAAGTATTTTTTACCATTGTATTTATGACACCTCGTGGAGTTACTATGTCAATAACGTACAGCCCAAGCAAACTTAAAAGAAAACGCAAAATGGGTTTCCGTGCCCGTATGAGCACAAAATCTGGCCGCGCAATTGTTAACCGACGTCGCGCTAAAGGTCGCAAACGCCTTACAGCTTAGGGCTTTGTGTCACACTTTCGCAGCCTTTTCAGGTTTAGTCACAAAGAAGTAGGTCAGCTTCTGGCAAAAGCTCGACCTCTTGCCAGTCGGCTGGGACTCAAAATTATTTCTACTACCGCACAACCAGGCATCGATCACGGGAAACTTTTGATTATCATTCCTCGCCGTGTCGGTCCTGCACATGTGCGCAATCTCATCAAGCGCCGAGTGCACTCTGTTTTTTATGAAGAAAAACTGTATCTCAATGTGCGCGAATCTGCGCTCCTCGTATATCCCGAGGCACGAAAATTTTCATTTGACGACACCAAAGCTTTTTTGATTAAAGCCTTTGGGAAGCGACAAACTCAAGAAATCACACAATAAAAAAAGGCAACCACTTTTCAGCGATTGCCTTTTTAAAGAATTCTTTAGTCAAACTTAAGCAACAACATCTTTCAATTGTTTGCCTGGTTTGAATTTAGGAACTTTTTTAGCAGCTATCTTCATCTTTTCACCAGTGGCAGGATTGACACCGATACGCTCTTTGCGTTTGATAACTTCAAAAGTTCCAAATCCAGTCAATACAACTGGCTTGTTCTTTTTCAATGAACCTTCAACGACCTTGATGAAAGCTTCGAGTGCATTTTTGCATGAAGCTTTTGGCATCTTGGTTTCTTTTGAAATCATTTCTACTAGTTCTGCCTTGTTCATAACAATCAACTCCTTGGTTATAAAAAGGATTTATAAAAAAACCCACTACATACTCATAGTAGGCTCCCAATCGACTTATGCCACACTGATGATTGTTGATTGCGATATTTTTGTCAAGTTTTCGATCAACGACATACCATAAATCCTGATTGCTATTGATCTTTTTTCGGACAAATAAAAGGCGATTTCTAAAATTGATATGTGAAAACTTAAGGAAAAAAGTTATCAAAGGGGATACGAGAGAGAAAAATTGTCCAGGCCTGGCAAAAATGCTTCGCTGGACCGTCTTCGTTATGAAATCACTTTGCTGGCTGCGCCAGGCATAGTTAAGCTGAATTTATCAAGCTTAACAAAGACTGGTGCCGAGGACCGGACTCGAACCGGTACAGGCGTACGCCCGAGAGATTTTAAGTCTCTTGTGTCTACCATTCCACCACCCCGGCATCACTGACACTTATGATAAAGCATGTTAAAGAAAAATGGAGGCGGCACCCGGATTCGAACCGGGGGTCACGGTTTTGCAGACCATTGCCTTGCCTCTTGGCTATGCCGCCCCTGTATATCAAAAAGCACATCTTTCGATGTCCCAGCTCTTAGAATAGCCTTACATCGCAATTGTGACAACCCTTTGACCATATTTTCATGAGTAAATCAGCATTTTTATAAAAATAATCGGCAAATCAACCGTCCTGGCCAAAAATCTCAATTGGTTATAAACTTGTAAATATGCGTAATTAACAGGAATTATTTCACCCTAATTGGGTATTTACTAAAGAGGTATTCATGGCTTTGCAAGCTGGCCTAGTTGGGCTTCCAAACGTTGGTAAATCAACACTATTCAATGCACTTACCAAATCATCAGTCCCAGCAGAAAACTTCCCATTCTGTACCCTGGACCCCAGCACCGCCATGGCCAAAGTTCCTGATGAACGACTTGACCGCCTTATGGTTGTTTACGGATCTCAAAAATTAATCCCTGCCACCATGAATTTTGTGGATATTGCAGGATTGGTAAAAGGTGCCTCCAAAGGTGAAGGCTTGGGAAATCAATTCTTGTCACACATCATGGAAGTTGATTTGGTCATCCATGTGTTGCGTTGCTTTGAAGATGGCAATGTTTTGCACGTACACAATGCCGTTGACCCTGTGAACGACTTTGAAAATATTTTGACTGAATTGATGCTCAAAGACTTGGAAAGCTTGGAAAAGCGTAATGAACGTTTTGTTACCTTGCTCAAAGCTGCCAAAAACAAACAAGCTTCCGTTTTTGAAATTAAAAAAATTGAAAAAGAACAAGAGCTGGTCGGACAACTGATCCCTCTTCTTGAAAAGGGAGACCATCAAGCCATCATCAAACTTGTCGCACAAGCCAAAAAGGAAGATACCCCTTTGATTCCATTGCTCAGCGGCAAACCTTTCCTTGTGGTGGCAAATTTGAGCGAAGAGGACTTCTCTGGAACCAACTACAAGCAAAACAAACACTATCAAGCGGTAGTTGCTCGTTTTGGTGAAGAAAATGTAGTTCCTGTTTCAGCAAAAATTGAATCTGAACTTGCCCACATGGACGAAGCTGATGCCAAAGAATTCATGCAAGACTTGGGCATTGAACAAAGCGGACTTGATTCTGTAATTAAAACCACGTATCAACGCCTTGGTCTGATTTCATTTTACACGTGCGGACCCAAGGAAGCTCACGCTTGGACCATTACCCAAGGAACTCTTGTTCCCCAAGCTGCTGGCGTGATTCACTCCGATCTTGAACGCGGATTTATTGCAGCTGAAGTGTACAACTGCGAAGATATTTTTGCACAAGGCAGCGAAGCAAAACTCAGAACTCTGGGTTTATTGCGCACAGAAGGCAAAACCTATGTGGTTAAAAACGGCGACATTTTGAATATCAAATTCAACGTTTAAGTGAGCACTGTACGCGGAGTATTAATTTGGCACACCCATCCAAAGTCTTAAGCCTCATCGAACGCGAGGAAGTGCGGCAACGCACCACGCTCAACCTCATTGCATCTGAAAATTATGCAAGCGATGCGGTCCGTAAGGCCCAAGGATCAGTGCTGACCAACAAATACGCCGAAGGATATCCTGGCAAACGGTATTACAGCGGCTGCCAGGTTATTGATGAAATTGAACGTTATGCCCAGCAATTGGCACAACAAATCTTTGGGGCTGAGCACGTCAATGTTCAGCCTCATTCAGGGTCTAATGCCAATATGGCCGTTTACATGGCGGTTCTCAATGCTGGTGACACGATTCTGGGAATGGAACTGGCGTCAGGCGGACACCTGACCCATGGCGCAAAAATCAGCTTTTCGGGAAAATTCTTCAATTCCGTTGCCTACCATGTTAATCCAAAAACGCACCTGATCGATTATGACGAAGTCCAAATGCTCGCGCTTTTACATCAACCCAAATTGATTATTGCCGGCGCTTCAGCCTATTCTCAACCAATTGACTACCCAAAATTTGCAGAAATTGCGCAACAATGCGGCGCGTATTTGATGGTCGACATTGCACATGTTGCCGGACTGATTGCAGCAGGCCTGCACGCAAATCCTGTGCCATATGCACATTTTGTCACCAGCACCACCCACAAAACCTTGCGTGGACCGCGCGGCGGGCTGATTATGTGCAAAAAAGAATTTGCGAACTTAATCGACCGTGCCGTTATGCCCGGCATTCAAGGTGGCCCACTGATGCACGTCATTGCGGCAAAAGCGGTCGCATTTGAAGAAGCCCTACAACCACAATTTATTGCCTACCAAAAACTTGTTATTCAAAACGCTCAAATTTTGTGCCAGTTGCTCGCTGACCTTGGATATGCAATTGTGAGCCACGGAACGACCAATCATCTTTTTACGATCGATTTACGCCCAGTATCCATAAATGGAAAACAAGCCGCCGTCGCTCTTGAACGCGCTGGCATTATCGTCAACGCCAACATGATCCCGCACGACACCACCTCACCACTCAATCCGTCAGGAATTCGCATTGGCACACCAGCCATCACAACCCGTGGCACAAAACCTGGGGATATGCCCCTGGTCGCGCACTGGATTGTGATGGTTTTGAAAAACATGACTGATGAATTGGTTCTTGAAAAAGTTAAAAGTGAAGTCGAAGCGTTTTGCTCAATGAGCGAAAGATAGACATGCATAAATGTCTTCTTATATCTTTCTCTTTTTACTCTTGCTGCACAATAGACAACAAAACCTTCAGCCGCTCTTCAACTTGTGCGAGTGTAAAATCACTTACAAATCCAAGAGATTTAGGTGAAAATCGTTGCAAAGAAACACTTCTTACTTTATCGCAAATGATATACGACAACTTATCCAGTCCACCTTCTGAAATACCCAATGGAATCTGCCAATAAAGATCACGAGCTCGCGAGGTGATGGGCACAATAACAGCAAACCCCCTCTGCCCCTGATTATAGATATCAGCTCTTATTACCAAACAAGGACGTTTTTTAGCTTGTTCATGCCCAATAGTTGGATCCAAATCAACAAGTCAAACAGAGCCTCGGATAAGATTTTTAGAACTTATCATTTGCAACTTTTATCCTAGATTTAAGGCCCTAAAACAGCTAACATGCTCCTCATTGAGCCATTTTTCGCCCCAAAGGTCGACCATGAAAAAACTCATTGCCCTGTTTTTGTGCCTTGCCGCAGCAACTTCCAATTATGCCGCTCCTCAGCGGAAAAACATGTGGCCTGCTGATTTTTATAATGTCGGCAAATGGTCTGTTCAGGTTGCCAAAACGCGGCACAAATCTACCAAACAACTCACAATCCACACCTTAAAACAGCTTAAAAAGGCATCCGAAAATGGCATGCTCGAAAATATTTACGAGTTGGGTTCAGACGATGCAGCTTTTGATGCACACCCAGCAGAATGGATCGACTATGTTCCTTACCTGACAAATGTGCAAAGAATCCATTTTAAATATGCATCTGAGCCTGAATTTGGATGTTTAATTCAGGCCTTGGGCAAACACTGCTCAAAAACGGTGATCGGCCTTAATTTTGAGGGTAGCAAATTGGGCATATCACAGCGGAATCTCGAGGCTTTTGCCAATGTTTTACCGAAATTTATCAATCTCGAAGAATTTAATGTATTAGATTTTTCTCATACCGATCATTGTCATGAATCAATCAAACTAATTCTTGAAACACTCCCCTTCTTCCAAAAACTGCGAATTTTAAAGATTGGTATAACCCTAACAAATCGTTATGGATTCATCATCTGCCAATCCATCAGTAAAAGTATCCCCTCTCTTAAAAAATTGGTTGATTTAAGAATTGGCATAGAGCCTCCTTATCCCGAGCTGGCCCTTGGATTGGTGATGGGCCTAAAGAACTCATCTGTGGTAAAACTTGACCTGAGCGATTCTCGTTTAGGGATATGGCCAGATTTATTGAACAGGGTTGCTTCGTGGCTGGTTGATATGCCACACCTGGAAAAACTTAACCTCAGTCGCAATGATTTACATCGTTTGACTAAAAACGAACTTCAGATTCTTGTAGTACGCCTCGGAAAAATAGGAACACTTCGATATTTAATAGTGAGCGAGGATGAATACCTAAAAATTTTAAAAACAGGTGATTACTTTCATAACAAGCTATTTGAGCATCATATTATGCTGATTTTTTCCTGCAAACGCATAGCAATGTAATTTATGATCGAGCAAATGCAATAGATGAATTGGTTCTTGAAAAAGTTAGTACTGAAGTTGAAGCTTTTGCGCTCGCTTATCTCAATCAAAATAGCTATAATGCCCTCCTGAAAACGCTCTTTAAGTCAAAAGAAGCATTATGAAAAAGCTCTTTCCCCTCTTTTTGTGCCTAAGCATTTCAGTGGTCAGCTACATGGCGCCAAGCCGAAAAAACATGTGGCCAGCTGATTTTTATAACACCAATAAATGGTGCGCTGGGCCAAAAACCCAAAGACCTACATTACCCCTCAAACGTGATCCAATAACTCAATTATTTAAGATATCTGATTCTGATGAATTACAACAAGCCGTTGATGCCGGCCAACTTGATCAAATTGAAGCAATCAGATGCTACTCTCCATTGCTAAAAAGCATGCTTGCCGCGGATCTTTTGGAGCATGTGTCAAACTTATCTCATCTCAAAAGCGCACAGATTGCGATCGCTTATAATGACGGTTTTGGCAATCTTCTTCAAGCTTTAGCTGATCATTGCGCAGAAACTCTGGTAGTTTTAAATTTTGAACTTGGTGCCCTTGAGGAAACTCCTGAAAAAATACTCCTGGTAGCAAAACTTTTGCCTCAATTTAAAAATCTTGAAGAACTTGATTTGTCATATGCCCTTAGTTCTGGCCAAAATGCCTCGAAAAAACTTTCCAATATCTGGTTTGCCCAAGCCGTCACCTCACTCAAAGGTCTGAAAAAGCTTGTTCTTACGGGCACTCATATTCATGAAAATATCCATTTTTACATAACATTGGCCCAAAATTTTCACATGCTGGAAAGTCTAACTGACCTTAAAATTCACCTTGCCAGAACATTTTTGCCTGCAGGCTTTGTATCCCCTGAGCTTATTGCATCATTAGGCAATGCGCTTGCACATTCAAACCTCACCACGCTCGACCTCAACTGTTCAAAACTAGGAGAAGATCCTGCTCGTTTACATATAATTGCAAGCAGTTTGGCACAGATGCGCCGTTTAGAAAAATTAGAGATCATCTCGATTGAACTGGAAGAATGCACACTTGATGAACTGAAACACTTTTTTGATTGTTTGAGCAAAATTAAAACCTTAAAAGTTCTCATAATGGATAATGCAAACATTGCAAAAATTCCTGGCGCTGATCATGTACTTTGCCAGGCACTTGCCCAATTACCGAATCTTGAAGTTTTTTCCTGCCAGCTCTCTCTTGGAAAAGAATGGTCATCTGCACAAGTAAACATGATCACCAATGCGCTCCCCCCAAAATGCAACTATTACCTTGTTTGGTTTAGAAATTCTTGCAATTTGTGCTATTAAACCACGACAAGCCCCACAGTGCAAATCTCTAAGTATGCTCAATTCCCAAGCCCTTAAAATACTTTAAGGCCTGTTGTTTTCGAACAATATCAGTTCTCAACAGGTCATTAAGATGGCGCTTGAATTCACGGATATCATCAATCTTCTTGATTGAGTCGTGTGGCCTGACGACTTTCAACTGAGCAACTTGTTCATTGTAGCTGGCAATTGCCACCTCAACCATCTGCACATCACCGATAGCAGCCATCCTTAAAACACTACCTTCAGCATCTCGGTCAAATATTCCCGCCCAAAATGATCGCATGGGTCCTATATATTCTTCGCGTTCCAGCCGACGTGCCTCTCGAATCGTTGCAGCCCCCTGGGCAAGTCGCGCATTCAAAGCAGTTTTTTCTATCTGTTTTTGAGCACTCAGATGGCAACTATGCGTTTTTTTAGAGCTTTTTGAGAACCCAGGCTTCGACTAAAGACTTCGCCGGACTGGCTGATAGATTGACCAAGCTGCAGCCGGTCGAGAGACTGGAAAAAGGTCAAGCGATCGGAAGTTTTGATAACCGCTCGCTCATGTGCCTCACTCAGCGCCACAGGATAGCCGCGGCCCTTGAGAGCCTGATCACAAATTTGGCTAAGCACACATTCGATTACGCTATCTTTATTTTCCCGATCATTCTGAACCATCCAGCCCAAAACCTCGATGCGGACAATTTCGTCGCCCACATTAAAATAACAAAACCAAGGGCGAGTTTGTGGTGAATACTCTTGGGCCATGGCCGTTGTCATGGGGAAAAACTCAGTTCGATGAAATTCGAGAAGCCAGTCGGCCAGAAGGTCGGCGTCGCAAAAAATTGACTCCGATCGCCCTGAGCCTGTCGAATAGGGTTTCCAAATCATCGTCAATAAATCGCAGCTACGGGGCGCACTGACATAGCTGGCTGTGACAATATGATTTTCTGCCAAACGTTCAAGCGCGGCGCAATATCGTTTAAAAAAATGAGACTTCAGTGCATCTGACTTGGAGTCCAAAAACCAAAAGAGTAAATTACCGTCGATCAAAACTAAGGGGCTATTCCCAGTAGTTTCTTGAATCTGCAAAGCCCAATCACAGGCAAGCTCCAATTCACGAGCTGTGCGCATCAAATCAATTGTTTCGGGTGATAACCCAAATGGCGCACAATCAGATTCAAACACAATCTCAGGGGATGAAAAAAATTCAACTCGGCTGGACTTTGAATAATGCAACGCTATGCCACCAATGTTCACGAGTCCACACCACACCCGTGACATAGAACGGTCGGGGTGCACCTGCGAACCGTCAACGCCCAGCACACTGTAGCCGCCATTTTGGGAAATAACTTGATGTGTTACTTGAAGTTTATCGTGAGATTTTAGCTTTTCACGCAACTTTTGAAGAGTGTCGTCCTGATTGTTAAAAATTGGTGCATCAAGCCGATGTGAGTTCTTTTTGATGCACCGAATAAGTTTATCGTGATCGAGCATGTTGTATCCGTCCGATACCCATTCGATTACACCACAAGTGGCTACACTCCGTTCGCCCTAGCAAAGGCTATTTAGCCGCTGTCGAACAGGTATCGAATGGATACAAAAAATAACTAGAATAAATAAGCCACGCGAATATAAAAACCATAGGCAACATCAGTTCCAAGACCCGCCACATCACTTACTGATGCGATTTTTTTAGCACCAATGGTATCTGAAACCTCTGGAGTCGCCACAACCGCTTTTGGAGCACGCGCATCGCCCACATTCACTAAAATATTATTGGTCCTATTGGTGTTAATATTAGGTTGGCCGGCAAGATCAGTGTACAACTGACCCGGGAAGAATGCACCCATACGGATTGAGGTATAGCAATTGTCATTAACCTTGTAGTCAATGACAAGGTCTGCCTCAAATCCCAGCGACTTACTCGCAGGCTGATTGAGGTCGTACCAACCTTTTACGCTGTCGCCATCTGCCACCACAATTTTGTTAATTTCTGTCGGTTGATTCAAGCCGGTAATCCATTTGTAATGCTGTGCATTTTCACGATGCCAAAAAAAGTTAGCATTGAGTGTCAACTTTTCTCGTTTTTTCATGGGCCACCAGGTAATTCCACCTCCGATTGAGGTCAAATTAGTTGTCGTATCAGCGTCATTTTCCGCTTGAAGCGAGCCAATATCAATATTTTGTGGACGAGGAATCACGCCAGCATTAAAGAATATGAGCGGTTTTGCCCACAAGCCACGATAATCATAATCACGCAATGGCAAAAAGCCATTGTAGTCTTTATTTCGTTTTTCCACGGGCGCAAGGCGCGCATTATCCCGAGAAGTGTAACCTTCTTCACCTGCAAGAAATTTATCAACAGGATCATTGTGAGGAAATCGGTCACCAGAAAAATAAGCATAGGATGCTGAAAGTCGTACTGGTGCGTTTTCTGGTTCGTAACATGCATCGAGCAAGAACATGCGGCCCTTAAGGTTCAAGTCATACCCTGGACGATAGTCAGTATAAAATTGAGAAACATTCGCGGCTGTTGCAGCAAAAGCATTGTCATAATCGGAATTTTGGGACAATAGAGAAATATTTGAAACCGAATCAACTCCAGGTCCAGGCCCCACCATTCCACCAAAAGCAGCCAAAGGCGTTACTCCATCCGGTTGCTGTCCAAATGCAATTTGCTTGGTATTGTTCACATTTCCAATATTAATTCCCACCTCTTTTACGCGTTGGCGCCCAAATTGGCCGGCAAATTCACAGTTAAATTTAATACAACCAGCCTGACCGTCAATCATCGTCCCCACTGTGGAAAAACGAGTTGGCGCATCGCCAGGCGTCTGAAGGGTTTGGCGTGGAGAATTGTAATATACATAATATGGTTCGAATAAAACTCGAGAATTCTCGCTTGGTTCAACTTCATACTTGATGCGCCCCGCCACAATATGCCGTGAATTAGCAGTTTTGTCGGGAACGATAATACGATTTGATCGTGTATCTTGCACAAATTGATTAACGTCTTCACTCACCATAGGGCTGTAGTAAATATCATATTTAATGTTGTATGGAAGTTCCCCTTCCAAAACAATACCTGGAGGATATTCCGCCATTTGTTGCTGAACCCCAGATCGCGTAAAACCCATATAAGACACGCCTCCAGCCGTCCAGTCACCGAGCGAAATACCTCGGCCGACATAATAAGGGAAAAAACCTATTTTAAATTGATGTGGGCGGTTTTCAAACGTCTCAAACAGAGTGTCCAAATGCAGATTTATCCACCCTTCTTTAAGTTGCATAGTAACCGGAGGGGTTACATTATCTTGGGCCGTAATGGGCCCTTCATACCTTCCGTATTGTTTTGTCCAACGTGTACGCCAGAAAAACACACCTCCCATTAACACTTTAGCTTCTAGTGCCGTGCGGCCGTATGTTTTCTTTCCCATTTTGGGCATAAAACCGAGTTCAATCCGTTGACGCCAGGTGTCAATTTCGTCATCTGTGTCATTCTGCAGGGTCGTTGGATGGTACACTCGGTACATATCAGACCTAATATTCCCCCCAATAAACAATTCGGTATCTTTGTCCTTGATAGTTATTTTGTGACGTAATGGCTCATATTTCCGAAAAGGCGATGAAGCTTTGCGTTGTGGTGCATCTTCATACCCCGGAACAAAAACTTCACGAATTGGCCCCGCATCTGCTGCGCTCAGCTGAAAACTTCCTGATAAAATCAATAAAGAAACCGCTAAAAATCGGTTCTGAATGCGGCAATAGCTCATCTCTTCTGACCCCACTACGGTACACAAGCACAACATCTTGGCTGCTCGGCTGTGGGACAAGATAGCTGACATTCAAATATTGGACTAGTGGTGGAGTTAAATTAGCACTCTGCTTGATAACCCTTCGATACATTTTTCTTACGAAAAACACTCAGCGAATAGGGATTTAGGGATGCCTCCCTAATTGCGGGTTTGCTAAGGGGGCTCAATAGCCCCCATTAGCATCTGTGCCCGATACGGGCAAATAAATTATAATGAAATGAGCGCTACCCAGTTGATCTTTTTAAAAAATCTATAAACCAGAAACTGCGTTCATCTCATGTTTTTTAGAATAACGCATTACATATTCAACAAAGACTCTCATGGACGAACCAGTGGCCATTCCGCCAAGGTAACTAACTCCAGGAACCCCGTCGGCCGTTCCTGCAATGTCCAGGTGAGCCCAACGTGCATCTTTAACGAAATTGCTCAAATACAATCCTGCGGTAATCGTGCCGGCCATATAAGTTTTTGAGCCACAGTTGGTCAAATCAGCCACTTTGGATTTAATCGCTTCACGATATTCATCATCAAATGGCAGCGCCCACATTTTGTCGCCCACAAACTGACCAATTTCCGTCAATTCTTTTTTAAGCTCTTCATCTGCTGACAAAAGCCCTGAATACAAAGGCCCCAGCGCGTAAGGACATGCACCGGTCAGAGTAGCCGCATCAAGCATAACGACTGGCTTGAAATATTTTTCGGCGTAACACAATGAATCAGACAGGATCAAACGTCCTTCTGCATCGGTATTTTCAATCTCAGTGGTTTTGCCATTCATGTGGGTAATAATGTCATCTTGACGGCAGGCGTTTCCGCCCGGCATATTTTCCACCAAGGGCGTGATGCCGACGACGTTAACTTTTGGTTTGAATTGCGCAAAAACTTCCATAGCTCCAATTACAGCAGAAGCTCCGCTCATGTCATATTTCATGCCGGTCATGCTGGCAGAAGGCTTGAGGCTCACACCACCGGTATCAAATGTAATTCCTTTGCCCACAAGCGCAATGGTTGGCGCATTTGAATCACCACAACTGTATTCCATGATCACAAACTGACCAGGTTGAGCTGACCCTGAGTCAACAGCGCAAAAACCGCCCATGTTCAATTCAAGCGCCTTTTCACGACCAAAACAGGTGTATTTCAAGCCATGCTTTTCACACATCTTTTTAGCTTCTTGGGCCAAATACGTTGGAGTTGCAATGTTGCCTGGTAAAATTGCTCGGTCACGAACACTATTGATCGCCTGACCAATAATATTGCCCTCAGCAACAGCTTGATCCAAATCGGCGTGATCACCGTCTGCATGCAAGGTAATTGAACCTGTCCATGGCACGTTGTCTTCAGCTTTGCTCTTGAATCGCTCAAAATCAAACGCAGCCATCCACGAAATGGTGGTCAATTGCTTGACCAATTCACGCTGAGAGAAACCATAATGGGCGGCATCTGGAAGTTCAACCGAAGTTTTTTTGATAGCTAATTTTTTAGCGAGCTTAATCCCGGTTCCAAGTGCTCGGCGAACGGCTTCAAAACCGTCTTTTTTGGCATCACCCATTCCCAAGAAAATGAACTGAGCAACATGTGATCCATCAGCATGCGTCAAAATATAGCTTTGACCTTTTTGGCCTTTGAATTTGTGGCTCGTTAGAATTTGTTGCAAATGAGGATACAGTTCCTCAACCTTTCCCAAATTCCCTGCAATTTTAAAGTCTTGTGGTAATAAGAACAAAAATCCCTCTGAGTCATCTGCCCAAAATGAATTTCGTGATTTGAGTTGTACGTTAATCATGCGGATATCTCCAAAAAACAGGTGAATAATTTTCACGCACATGGCGCATAAACAAGATATCCGACAAAAGAGTTAGTGGCTAGATCAAAGCCTCTTCAAAACATCCAAGGCAAGCCGAACGCATGCAAATCGGTTCGGCCCCAAGTCGATCACGACCAGAGCACACATGTCGTCATCACCCAAAAGACTGATTTGGACCCATGCAACACCAATATTCTTGCGCTTTTCATTTCAGATAGAATATATTGTAAGTATGTAAACAACCCGAAATACATAGTTTCTTTAGAAAACTGTGATCTAAATAGGATTGGATTGAAAAATGCTGAAAAAAACCTTATTAATCCTCGTTGCTGGAATGGCACTTGCCTATGCCCCGCTGGCATTGGAATCAGGAAATTGGGCCTCTCGCTTACCTTCACAGGATGACGAACAGTATGAAAATGATAATGAGGACCAAGTCCCAGAGGCCGACATCCAAGCCCCTGAAGAAGATAAAGTCTGTCGTATTTGCCAGGACGACGAAGATCCCGTAACTCCTGAAAATGTAAGTCACGTTCCCATCCAATGCGATCAAGAAGATTGGTTTCATGACACCTGCCTCAGAGCTTGGCTACAAACGGGTGAGACTTGTCCTCTTTGCAGAGCAGAAGTTGGCGACGCAGCTCTTGTCCAAGTCCGACGTCAAATGCGAGTCTTCAGTATTACCAGACTCAGCACATTACTAGAACTCTCTGCAGATCAATTGCCCTTTGTTGAACATCTGCATCTTGCAAATAACAACCTTGGCCAAGCTGAAGCACAAGCCCTCGCTCATGCCTTGAGCAATATGCGCAACTTGCAATATCTGCATCTTGCAAATAACAACCTTGGTACAGAGGGAGCACAAGCCCTCACTCATGCCTTGAGCAATATGCGCAACTTGCAATACCTGCATCTTGGAAATAACAACCTTGGCCAAGCTGGAGCGCAAGCTCTCACTCATGCCTTGAGCACTATGCCTAACTTGGAGAAGCTGTATCTTACAAATAACAACCTTGGCCAAGCTGGAGCACAAGCCCTCGCTCATGCCTTGAGCACTATGCCTAACTTGAAGCAGCTGTATCTTGGAAATAACAACCTTGGCCAAGCTGGAGCACAAGCCCTCGCTCATGCCTTGAGCACTATGCATAACTTGGAAGAGCTGCATCTTGGAAATAACAACCTTGGTGAAGCTGGAGTGCGAGCTCTGGCTGATGCCTTGCGCACTATGTCTAACTTGCAAAAGTTAGATCTTGAAGATAACAACCTTTCAGAAAGCCAAAAAGACGATTTTTTCAGGATAATTGGTGCAGTAGCCCCAAATTGCGATGTTCTTTTTTAGAAAAATCTAAAATTAAAATGCCGAGAAAGTTGGAACTAATTTTTCAGCCTCTTCAAAACATCCAAGGCAAGCCGAACACATGCAAATCGGTTCGGCCCCAAATTGATGCCAACCAGGGCACGCATGTCGTCATCACCCAAAAGACTGACTTGCTCTTGTGAAGAACCGATAACTTTTTCAATAAGCATAGAGGCTGCAGCTTGGCTGAGAATGCAGCCAGAGCCTGTAAATTTAATATCTTTGAAAATGCCATTTTCGACCGTAATCGTCATGCTCAAGGTGTCACCACACAAATCATTAACGCCTTCGGCCTGTGCATCAGGGCTGGAAATAACCCCTTTATGAGCATCAGACTTAAAGTGCTCCATGAGCTTTTGTTGATACAATTGCGTACTCATCGTGAATATTCCCGTAATTGCTCAACCACCTCGTGCAATGCCACACCAAATGCATTCACATCTGCTTGAGTTGTGTAACAATGAACGCTGACGCGCAGTGATGCGTTCATTCCCAGTAACTGGTGCAATGGTTGCGCGCAATGATTCCCCGCACGCACCGCAATTCCTTGCATACCCAGCAAAGAGGCCACATCATGAGGATGAACTCCATCGATAATAAAACTGACCAGGTGCCCGCCATTTTCTGCATATTGGCGATTACCCAAAATTTCAGAACCTTCGATTGAATCGATTATTTTAATAATTGATCTGATTAAATTTTGTTCATGTTGAATCAAAGCCGAGCGATCAATTGACTTGAAATACGTCAGCAACGCGCCCAATCCTATTACTTGGGTCGAAAATGCGCTGCCAGCTTCAAACATTTGTGGAGGTCGTTGCCACTGAGAATTGGTCAATTGAACGGACGAAACCATAGAGCCACCGTACTGATACGGCTCCATTTCGGGGTATACATCTTCTTTGATGCATAAAATGCCAAGACCAACAGGCCCCATCATTTTGTGAGCTGAGACCACAAAAAAGTCGGCTCCCAACTGAGTCAGATTGTGACGACAATGCGCAGCTGCCTGCGCCGCATCAATCAAAACACGAGCTCCAACTGAATGAGCTAATTCTATCAATTTTTGCAAGTCACCAGGCTGCCATACCTGTCCCAAAACATTGGATTCGGCTGTGACACAAACTAGTTTTGTTTTTGAAGTAAAATCTGATTCTTTGAGCCCCAATAATCGTGTATTAAGGTCAAAATCAATAAATTTCAGAATAGCGCCCGTTTTTTGGGCAACCACCTGCCAGGGAACGAGGTTTGCATGATGTTCAATTGGAGAAATCAAAATTTCATCGCCAGCCTTAAGATTGACCATGGCCCACGAGTGCATCACCAAATTAATAGCTTCCGTGGCGCCCGAGGTAAAAATGACCCCATTTGGGCTAACCGAAAACCAATCGGCTATTTGTTGCCGAATCTGCTCATAACGAGCCGTTGCCTGCTCACTGGAGGGGTACACCCCTTTATAAATAGGTGCTCGTTCAGTACGATCAAAATCTGCCATGGCATTGATCACCGCTTCAGGCGTCTGCGCTGTTGCAGCACTGTCCAGGTAAATTTCACCTTTATCAAAAAAACGAAAATCTTTTTTCAAGTCTTTCACGGCATCCCTTGAGGGGCTTGAGATCAAACTATTTTTAGAGAGTAGCATAAAGGGAAAAAGAGCGCGAAGGCTCTGGGGTAAAAGTGCACTTTTACCCCAGAAAATTAATTATCTGAGACGTGTACCGTTCGCTACTTTGCCGGCAACCATAGCCATCGCCAATACACCACTTTCATCTTCAGCAAACAGCATCATGCCCTGCGACGTGGTTCCCATCATTTTTCGAGGGGCCAAATTGCCGACATACACACCCTGTTTACCAATCAAATCTTTAGGCCCAAAATGTTGTGCAATGCCCGACAAAACCTGACGAATACCAATTTTGTTACCAAAATCAACCTGCATGCGCAGAAGTTTGTCTGATTTTGGCATAGGTTCACATTCGATAATTGTGCCCACAATCAGCTCAACTTTGGCAAAATCTTCAATTGAAATATACTCTTCAACCAACTTATCTTCTGATTGCTTTTCCAATTCCTGTTGACCAGGAGCCATTGGCATTGGCTCTGGACGGGGGAACAACGGTGTTTCGTTTTTCTTGAGATTAAACGTCATATTCCACTTGTTCGCGCGCAATTCGTCCATGTAATGGTGCCCGCGATAATCAAATGCAACGCCCAAGCAGCTGAGTAATTCTTCCATTTTTTTAGGCATAATTGGCCAAGCCAAAACACCGATTGCATACAGACTATGGCACACTGCACTGACAACTTCAGCGAATAATTCTGGATTCTCTTTGGCCAATTTCCACGGTTGTTGCGCATGAACATACGCATTCACTTCAGAAATAAACGTCCATAAATTGGCAATAGCCACATGATAATGATGATGATTCATCTCATCCCAATAGGCACGGAACGCCTCTTCGCATTTATCTTTAAGCAGCGCTGTTTTACCCTCAAGCTGTTCAACCGGAGACACATGGGTCAGCCCATTGGCAATGGCCAACGAGACAATCCTACTAAGCAAATTACCCAAGTTATTGGCCAAATCAGCCTCAACTTGTTTTTCCATTTGATCGTACGAAAAGCTACCATCTTGATTGACAGCCATGTGACGCATTAAATAATAACGCGTTTGGTCAACACCATAATGTTCGGCAAGCAAAGCTGGATCGACCACATTGCCTTTTGATTTGGACATTTTACTGTCCTCAAACATGATGTAACCATGCACCAATAATTGTTTTGGAAGAGGCAAGTCAGCCGCCATCAAAAACGCTGGCCAATAAACCGCATGGAATCGCACAATGTCTTTTGCCATAACCTGAACATCAGCTGGCCACCAATAATCAAAAGATATTTTGTCACTGGCCGCACCGTCGCCATATCCAACAGCACTGATGTAATTGGTCAAGGCATCACCCCAGACATACACCGTGTGTTCTGGGTCGCCCGGAAATGGAATGCCCCACTTGACCGTTTTGCGCGAAATACTTAAATCTTTTAAGCCCGATTTAACGAATGAAACGACTTCATTAATCCGCTCTTTTGGTGAAATAAAGTTAGGATTCTCATCATAAAATTTGAGCAATTGTTCTTCATACGCAGAAAGTCTGAAAAAATAGCTTTCTTCCGAAACCTCACGCAATGCACGCACACACGTTGGACACATCAAATTTGAAGCTGCATCACGATGAGCCGATTCGGCTGTCACAAAAGTTTCGCAGGGAACACAGTACAAACCGATATATTCGGATTTGTAGATATCTCCCTTTTCAATCAATTTGATGAGCAAGGTATTGACCGCCTCGACGTGTTTGCGATCGGTTGTTCTGATAAAATGGTCATAATCAAGGTCAAAGCGCTGCCACATTGACTTAAATGACGGAATCATGGAATCGACAAAGTCCTGAGGCGCCATATTTTCGAGCTTAGCCTTTTCTTCAATTTTTTGGCCATGCTCATCAGTTCCGGTCAGGAAAAAAACCTTTTTCCCTTTAATCTTATTCCAACGAGCAATCACATCGGCAATCAACGTCGAATACAGCGTCCCAATGTGAGGTTTGGCATTTACGTAATAAATCGGAGTGGTGACATAAAATTTGTTTTTGCATGGCATGGCTTTTCTCGCGCTTTATGAAACTCATTTTACCAAAAGAAATGATCATAACTAGTGTAAGGCACTTTCTGTCTTTTATCAAAAACAACACCACCCTGAATGAAGTGGCAATAGCAGACTATAAATCCTTACTCTGCAACCGAATGCTTGCTTGAGCTAGTGGGGGTTTTCTAGAGTGTTCTCATATATCAATCTCTGTTGAGAGTGACAGAACCCAGATGATCCTATCAAAACGCTTTATGCGAGCACTCATTTTTTTAAGTCTTAACTTTTTTTTAAGTTCGATATCTCAGGCCAATGTCAGGGATGATTTTGCCCAACTAATCCAAGGTTTTGAAGATACTCGTATGATTTTTATCATCGAAGATCTTATTAAAAACCATATCAATTATCCAGGCGACAATATGCGCCGTATTTATTTTGATATTGGAATCAAAGTTTTGACTAACTATTTGTGGCGACTCAACCCAAGCACTCCTGATTGGATTTATGCCAAAATTGCTGATTTGATTGTAGTAGCCAAAGAACGCATCACCTGGGCATATCCATGGGTTTACGGCAACGGAGGACTAGGTACAACACTCAATGGATTAGGCTGGACCGATAAAGCCCTGATTAAAAGTATGGCTGATTTATTCAAAACGATCGAAACTTTGAACAATTCACGATTATTAAATACTGCCATTGACGTTGAAGGAATTTTCCAATTTGCAAAAATGGAACGTGAAGATCTGCATACCATTGAAGATCTTCGCAAATCGTATATTGAACGTGCCGAAAAAATATTGGGTACTGTCGGTTCAATCAAAGGGCCCCTGAGTATTTCACCCTCCATGCTCAGGCTTTTAATTGCTCCTGAGCTGCCAAGTTATACCACTGATCCAAACAATCCGCAGTATCACACGGGACTTTCAATCCTGCCTTACTTTACAAGATCGTGGAATGCTATGCGATATCTGAAGCAAAGTTTTTATACATTGGGAATAAGTCTTATGGGTGGAATGGCCAATTCATATGCCGCTGTATCT
The DNA here is from genome assembly GCA_023249975.1 of bacterium. Taxonomy (GTDB): domain Bacteria; phylum Babelota; class Babeliae; order Babelales; genus JAHFBP01. The sequence continues at coordinate 10,109 of JAHFBP010000004.1, read as the reverse complement.
CAAACAGTGAATTTTATGGGGCGACCTAATCCCGAAGACTACCCTTCACTGCTTGAGCTCCTTGTGGACATAAAAGAAAAAATGGCGTGGGCCATTGGTAGCGCCACTTTCACGATCTATTGGTCAGATCCGGAACTCTATATTTTGAACTATCGACTTTTTGCCAATATGGCCAATACGCCATCATTTGCTGAATCGTTTTCAAAAAATTCTTCGCCAACATCAGATATTCTCCAACGTCTTTTCAAAAACATTTCCACCGAGACTCCAGACATCAGAACACCAGAAGCCTTTACCAAATTTTGTGGAACCTTTGCTCAATTTGCCAAACAAAAGGCGCAACTCTATGACGAAGATGAATTGGCCCTGTATTCGCTCTACATTGTGCAAGATTTTGTTACCAACAATCGCCGCTACAAACTCTTTCAAGAAGAAGCATATAAACAAGGCATTGTACATCTTTTGGAATTTATAGAAACCTCAACAAAAAATGTTAATAATCTCGGAAAAACATTTATGGGAATTCTTGGTGATGTAATTACACAAACTAAAGAACGACTTTCTTGGAATACATTTAACTTTTGGGACCTTAATAATCCAGACCTGAAATTAGAACTGAAAAAAGTTCTTGATGCACTAACTAATCAAGCCAATGCTGCACTTTTTGCCAAATTTGATACCCGCACACAGTTGACCATTAACTCTTATGTTCAGTTAACCGCAAACCTTAAAGGGGCATGATGAAAAAAATAGTACTGATTCTCGGCCTGTTATGCATTTCAACCTCCACAAGAACAAACTCTCCTGTTCTTGTTCAAAACCCTAGCGATACTATTGCATTGGGAGTCCCCATCTCAACAAAACCAACAGTCAAGCCAACAAACATTCTCGATCGCCTCGCGTTTCAGGACACCATGATCACGCAATTGCTCAAAAACAGTAATAGTTACAGCTACGGCCTGCTCAGCATTATGAACAAACTGTGCACTGTTGATTGGAAATCCAAACAAAAAGTGACGACTCTCCGTGACATGATGAACCTACTTGCACAAGCGAGCAAAGTACTACGATGGGGTGATTCAGATAGTGCAAAAAAGGACCAAAGCAATCCCGCCCTCAGAACCGCGTATGCTCAATACTCACTTTTTATATCAATACTTGCCGCCCCTTTTTATAGCCTTGATAAACAATTCAATTATCCTGATGTTTCACAACTTTTTATTCTGCGAGATGCAACAAGTTTGCCAACCGACGCTCTGCAAGGCAATGGGACTGATTACAAAACTATTTTAAGCCAAAAAAATGCCATAATAAATCTGGATGCTTTTACCGAAGAATTAGTCAGAAAAGATGAAGATTATCAAACAGCCATCGAAGAATATTACAATCAAGCCATGCAGATTATCCCGATCGCAATTCATGATGCTGATGCCCAAATCATAAAAACCTTACGCACCAAACAGGTTTTTCAGAATCTCATCTCACCCCAAGAGGCTCGTTTTGTAAAAGGATGTAATGATTTGGCCAAAGTATTTGACACCTCAATGTTCGCATCAATTGGCGCAGCTCTGTACATATTTCGCTTGATTTCTGATGCCTCAAAACGCATTTCATGGAATGTACTTAATAGAATGGACTTTACGAGCAAATCCACCAAAGCTCAATTTGGCTCACTCATCCAAAAAGCCCACGCCAACACAAAATTTCGTAGCTTTTTAATTCTTGCCAAATCAAATGGCAATTACATCGATGCACTGGAAGGAATATTTCAAGATGCCACTGAAGAAAAAATTGTGGGAAGAAATGATGATGAAGCACTAGTTTTGCAACAATACCCCATGATCAAGCTTCAATTTGATAACGAAAATTTGTATACCGACACGGTCTCAAAAATCACAGCCCTGTTCAGTCAAATCACTGATTTTAATAACATATCCAATGACGTGGCAAAAAACTACCTCTTTTCTCTCCTGCAACGCGCCAAAGTAAAATTGGACTGGACCTTTGGAGACTCAGGAGAATTATCCTATACGGCATTTGCTGAACTTCTTGCTCTCGCGCTACGTGGAAGCCACCTGAATGGTGGCATGCCTGAAAAATGGTCATTTTACTCACGACTTGCACAAAGTGAACAAAAAACACTCAATGATTATTACACCAAAAACACCACCAAAAAATTCACCAAATATAATATAGAGATCAAAATCGATAATACCCAGCCAACACCACCAGCCCCTATCCCATCAGCACCTGCCCCATCGCCTGATGCTACAGCCGCAAGCTCTTGGCAGCAATCTGACCAAACGAGACCCGACCAAAAAGACGCAATCCCTGCAACGGCTGCTTCAAGCCCTTCAACGCCACTTCAAGCCTTTATACCAAAGGCACAACAACCTCAAACTACAGGACAAGCTTTTGCTGGCCAACAACCTATTATTATTAATATGCCAGCAACTCCACTTCCCCAAAATCAATATGGATATCAACAACAACAACCTACTTACCAAATACAACAAGGCTATATTCCTATGGGCAGCAATGCTGCCTACGTTAACCCCTACACCGACCCTAATTTACGAACGATTCCTCAATATGTTCCGCGGCAGCAATATGCTCAGCAATCTTACATTCCCATGCAAGCTCCCGTACAACAAATTCAGTATGCTCCTCAACCACAACAACAACCGGCTGAATATGGTCCTCAACCACAACCTGGGGGTCAATGGGTATGGTCAGCAGAGCATAGAAAAAATGTTTGGATTCCTAATCAATAAACTCGAGCGCTTTTGATTAAAGAATAAAAGACCAGTAAACTAGGGGTATGTCGTGAAGACGTGCCCCTTTCTTTAAAAAATGAATCGTAGAGTACTTTATGAATACGCATAAACCTAAAATTGCTATGCTCGTTTCCGGCGGGGTCGACAGCGCGGTCTCCCTTGCCCTGCTCAAGGACCAAGGCGCCGATGTAACCGCCTTTTACCTCAAAATCTGGCTCGAAGATGAATTAGCTTTTTTGGGTAACTGTCCCTGGGAAGATGACCTGAATTATGCGCAACAAGTCTGCAGTCAACTGGGAGTTGAACTCAAGGTCGTCTCGCTACAACGCGAATATTGGGACAACGTTGTGGCCTACACGATCGCTCAAGCCAAGGCAGGACGCACACCCAACCCCGACATTTTGTGCAACCAGATGATCAAATTTGGCTGCTTTTATGACAAAGCCGGCCAAGGGTTTGATTACATTGCCACGGGACACTATGCCCAAGTTAAAATGGAAAATGGCAAAGCAGTCCTGATGCGTAGCCCTGACCCCATTAAAGACCAAACCTATTTCTTGTCACATCTGAGCCAAGAACAACTGCAAAAAGCGATGTTCCCCATTGGTCATCTGCTCAAATCGCAAGTGAAGCACATTGCAGCAACCAAAGGCCTTGCTCCGGCTGAACGCAAAGAAAGCTTTGGGATCTGCTTTTTGGGGAAAATTAGTTTTAATGAATTTTTGCGCCACCACCTAGGCGACAAGCCAGGCAATTTTGTAGAATTTGAAACCGGCAAAATAATGGGGCAACACAAAGGGTACTGGTACCACACGATTGGGCAACGCAAAGGAATTGGTTTGCATGGCGGCCCCTGGTATGTACTCAGCAAAGACATTGAAAAAAATATCGTCTACATTTCCTGCCAATATCATGATGAAAATAAAAAGCGCGACACCTTTTCCGTCGCCGATTGTCATTGGATTTCGGGCACGGCTCCTGAAATGGCAAATCTATTGGTCAAACTTCGTCACGGACCCGCTCTTGCCCAATGCACCCTCAATTTATCATCAGAAACTGATGGCATCGTCCATTTGACCGAAAACGACCAAGGCATCGCCCCTGGGCAATTTGCGGTATTTTATGATGATCAAATCTGCCTTGGATCTGGGGTTATGGGATTGTAATGAAAAAGCTTTTACTCGCCGGACTCATCTTATTGTGTACGACACCACATCGAGCTGATGCTTTTTTTGAGCAACTCCCATTCGAGATTCAACATTACATCATGAAATATCTTGACCAAAAACATCGCAATATAGTGGCCCAAGTTTCACGCTCAAACCGTAATCTTATTGATGCGTGCGGAATTAGAATTTTCAAACTTGATCAATTTAAGAGACTGCCTCTTAAAAAAATTTCCAAAATTAGCTTTTTTGATACCGATGATCTTGATTGGGATGACCCAAAAACTTCAGATATCATTAATGCCATATCTGAAATGCACGATTTAGCCATCTTAACTTTAAAAATTAAAAAAATTGACAAAACCACAGAAAAATATGTCCCCATTGATGAAATTACAGCTCAAAATCTTATTCAAGCCCTAAGAAACAAGTACAAATTAGAAATTGCGCTCTTTATGGGAAGCCCCTATTTAGCAACCCACCAAAATAGCATCCGAGATATCATTTATGAATCTTCGCCAAAATGTTTCGTAGCATGGCGCTCACCGTCCTCGGGCATAGCTCCTTAACCTCACAAATACAAAAAGCTATCATATCCTCTAACTGTCAAAATATGACACCTAAAGGACATGGTAACTTTTGAAATATTTGGATACATTAGGAACATTAAAAGATTATTTACACAAAAGATTCTCTATGAATACTGACATTGAACCATTAAGCCAAGCCACTATTGACGAAATTACACGACGATTTGTAAAAATCTATAACCCTCGTGAAATTTATATGCTCGAACCTATTCGAGAAGAAAACATTGACACCAATTTTTTAATTATTGTTGATGGCGAGGATATAGAGCACTATGAACTGATGACCAAAGGATACAAAGCTCTTATTGGTGTTAAGGTGGCTAAAAACATTATGGTTTACACTCCTGCAGAATTTGCAGAATACTCTCAAGATTCATCGTCGCTCAGTTTTCTTATTAAAAAATATGGTAAACGAATTTATGAAAATTCATGAACATTGTCTTTTGATAGCTCTTGAAGATCTAAATTCAGCCAAACATCTTTTTTCAGAATCATTTGTAACCACCCTTTTTCACGTCCAACAATGTGCTGAAAAAGCCCTCAAAGCCTTTCTGATATTCGAAAATACTGGACTCATCAAAACACATGACCTTGTTACTCTTGTTGATCAATGCCACCAACACAACAAACAATTTGAGATGATTCGCCCACTAGCCGCTGTTATTTCACCTTATTCAACAGCCGGAAGATATCCTGATAATACATTCAAGAAACCTAGCCAAGAAAAAATTCAAAGCTTTATTGAACAATCTGAAGCTATATTCAATTTTGTTAAACAAGAAATTTGTAAAATTGATAAAAATAAATCATGAATAACACACTCGCCACCTACCAAAAATTATGCACCGAATTTTATGACCTTGAACTTGAGCACAGCCCCGACGCTCAGGCAGTGTTGGCATTCTATCTGGCATATGCCAAGGCTGCGCACGGGCCCATTTTAGAACCCATGTGCGGATCCGGGCGATTCTTGATCCCCATGCTCCAGGCCGGATGTGATATTCAGGGGTTTGATGCTTCTGAACACATGCTCGAGGCTTTGCGGCACAAATACGCCACAATTAACGATAAAACCGCACCGGTCTGGCAACAACTTGTGCAAGATTTTACAAGCTCAACTCGATACAATCTGATTTTTGTGCCATTTGGATCCTGGGGCCTGATTACGGACCTGACAACATCACAACAATGCCTGAATTTGATGTACGAACATTTGGCAGTTGGCGGAACACTCCTTTTGGAAATAGAAACCGTTGCGTCAGTTCCGGAGCATTGTGACGTCTGGTGCCAAGGAGCCAACACTCGCGCCGATGGGTCAACAATTGCGCTCAACACTCTTGCCTCCTACAATTGGCAAACACAAATGTTCAGCTCGCAATGCCGCTACGACCTGATCGTCAACGGCATAATTACTGAATCTGAATCAGAAACTTTCGAGCAATATGTGTACCGATTTGATGAAATGGACGCCATGCTCCGCTCAGCCGGATTTGCGAGTATCAAAAAGTATCAAGATTATGCCAAGACCGTGGCCACCGATGCATCTGCCCCCATCATCATCTACGAGTGCGTTAAATAGATTGAACGCTTATCTGAACACCGAATAACTATATTTTAAAAAATTAACACCCATCTACCCCCGCATGTCCTGAGTGTTCTTTGAAGCAATAGCGCAAAAGAATGTATCGAAGGGTCGCTATTGTAAGCTCTTGGTTTTACCTTTAAGTTGTTCACCCTTCGATACTATTTTTCTTACGAAAAATCACTCAGGGCATGCGGGAAATAGGTGGCTGCCAACTTTTCTGGCAAGCATCAATTCTCTAGAATAATCCAATTTTAATTGGTATTTTATCTCCGGCATTAAAATTTGCACACCGAGGCGATGCCCATGAAAAAATTATTATTCGCTGGCCTGATGCTCTTTAGTTTGAATGTTGGCCAGGTTGATGCTGGACTTGGACGCAGCTTACAAACACTTTCCCGTCAGGCACAACAAACCTTTCGCCAGCCGTCAGTTGCGATTTTTTTTGTCCCAATTCACCACATATATGCATCAACCCAACCAGGATTTCCAACAGAATTTTCCAAAAAACCATTTACAATCTCTTGCTTAAAAGACCTTTATGATCTTAAATCCAATCTTTTGGAACACGTCACGGTCCTTAACCTCAGCTCTGAGGGTATTAATGATCGCGAAATTCAAAAAATCACACCACGATTAATGGACATGCCTCACTTAAATATTCTTAACCTCGCTTATAATGAAATTCAAGACAGAGGAATTAAAACCCTTGGCCCTGCCATCAAAACACATTCGCATTTAACTAAACTGATCATGCATAATAATGAAATAAGTTTTGATGGAATACGCCAATTTGCTTTGGAGCTCGACAACCAAAAACTCGAGTTGTTGGACCTGAGTCACAACGAAAACATCAAACATTTTAAAGTTATTGAATACAATGTCGACCCGATTTTCCTAGGCCTTACACTTTATGGACTCTCATGTTTCGCACTATTATACGGAAGTTCTACGTGTATTCTATGCTTCGGTGCCGGAACAGCCATATTGTTAGAGTGTCGCAATGTAAACAAATGGACAGAAATAGTGACGCTATCGCACAAAGAACAACAAATAATCCGTAAAATCATTGAAAGAACAGTCCCTGGGTGTAAGGTCATTTTGTAGTCGAAAGAAAAATTCATGAAAAAATTATTATTCGCGGGCCTGGTGCTGTGCAGTTTGAGTGTAAGCCAAGTTAATGGAATGTTCCCTTTTGACGACCTTGACCTTAAGATGCGAGCCGAAGAACGACGCAACCTGCGCACTAACGCCACGCTGGATCTTATCACCATTGATAATTATCAGAATCTTTTTGAACTTTCCCCAGAACAACTCAATTGTGTAACCACGCTCGATTGTTCTTCAAAGCATATTGATGAATTAGGACTTAGCCGCATCAGCCACCTTTTTAGGCAAATGACCAGTCTTCGTGTTTTCGATCTTGCCGAGTGTCAACTCAATACCCACGCCATGCTGCAACTTGCTCAAATTTGCCTCAATACACCTTCCATCACCTCATTGTCTTTGGAAAATTGTAATATTAGCTACCATGAAATACAAAACATTCTTGTGCCATCTTTGCAACAAACGCCCAATCTTAAAAACTTGAACCTCGCAGGAAACGGTACCGTTGAAGAACGATACGGAACTTTTGAAAGTTTGCGCAAATCTGCCCTGCACCGTAATCTTCCCAACTGCGATATTTATTTTGGTCAAGATTACGGGAAAGAAGGCCTTGAATATAACTACTGATGAGTAGATAAAAACTGCTCAATGTGTACAATAATAAAATCAGTCTTGTAATAACAATTGATGAGAATTCATGAAAGTCGTAGATATCAACAACAAGATTTCAGTCGAAGAACTCAAGCTCATGGCAGCAAAAATGTTTGGTGACATGGTAAAAGCTGTTGTTGATATTGAAAAGGGAATTATGGTAGTTGATGCAGGCATGCATGCTGACGAAGAATATGAATTGCTCGAAAATGGATCTGAACAAGAGAACCTTTGGGGTATTAACTTTCACCCAGACCAAGCGGGAACTGACCGTTTTGTGGTGTTTGATTCAATGATAAATCTTCGTCCAGGGCAAGGTAATAGAAGCCGTGGGGTTGATAATCCCGAAATTCAAAAAAAAATAAAAGCCATTGTAGCTAAATTGGTAACATTATGAGAATACATAAAGACTTAACTCCCGAACGTTGGTTTAGATTTTCAAGATTTGACCAGTTGGCCAATGTTGGAACCGACATTGCCAGAACAATTAAGTGGAAAAATGAAGGCAACACTGATTATAGCGAAAATGCTTTTGAACGAGCTATGGAGCTTTTAGACCTAACCATAACTGATCCTAAAAATAAAAATGGGGCCCGAAAAGAGCTTCTTCGTGTACGAGAAGCCCTTAAAGATTATTTTGTTTATGAGAATGAGTACAAAACTACCGAAGAGTTTTGGCAAACATACTTTTATCAATTTAATTATGCGTCTGCCATTGCTCGAGGCCGATAACTACGACCGCATGACAAGAATTCGGCCGTTCAAATGTTGCGCTAATGTTATGAATCTTGGCTTGCCATCGACCATAAAAAACTGTTTATAAACATCATCAAGAATTGCCTTTGAATCTAGTTCAATATCACTGATGTGTTGTGAAAATGTCTGAAACGATTTCAAGTCCTTGAATAAAGTATGCCTTGCAGCCAATTTAGGATTTTTTGCCAAGGTTAAATCTTGAGGTTGTACATTACAAATTTTAATGTAATCAACAATATTATCTGCCATTTCTGTCACTTCATCATCAGTAAGAGCTTGGTCTTCCACCACATATTTTACCAATCCAACAAATTGCATCGCCATTTCATCGGTAACATATGCCATGATTGCGCACTTATTCTCAGTAAGGTACGCTAATTTTGCACCTCCATCACGAAAGCCCATTTTATTATCCTGCTGACACGATCCTTCAATGTAGGCATACACATTAACCGCTATCCCCGCAGAAATCGCCTTGGATATAATCACTATGTCAGTGCTGCGCTTGTCCGCAAAAACATTTGAAGAAATCAGACACATGACCAATGCCACTAATTTAATAATTTTCATGCTATTCCTTTTGTGTGTAAAAATTTAATGAGGTGCTTTACCATGGCACATAACAGAAAAAAGAACCACTACTTAACCTTTGCCAGCATATTGCGAATAATTTCGGTGTATTCAATTAAAGTAGCTTCAAGCTCTTTGAGGTTTTTGCATCTTTTTTCAAATAACGGATTCATCCATATTTCAGGCTCATCACCTTGTACGATTACGACAACAAATTTTTTAATACTCCTAAACCAACTAACGTCAAGTGTGATATTTTTGTCATAAACGACTTGCATCATGTCTTCAGTTAAATAATAGTTAGTGTCATTTAGTGGCAACAATGGATTAAAGTCCAAATTATTGCTGGTTATTTTTCCAGGACTAAAGTCGATTGACTTAAACAAAAAATCACCGGTATAGGTAAAAATATTTTTAGTCATTTCGAAACTACCTTTTTTTAGTTAAATATCTATATTCTACTTCTGTGATAGGGTGTCCATGAATTGTTCTTGCGCTCATTTCAATGCGCATATAAACAGTCTCTTGAGCCACAATGCCCACAAGGTTTTGAGTAAACTTGAGCAAGCTTTTACCGCAATCGAGTAAATTAAATCCAACTTCAGGGTCTTTTTGTACTTTGGCCAAGGCCGTCACATGAAAAACAAATTCAGAGTTAGTTTGCACATACAAATTATGTGGATTTTGCTCGAGCAACCGTGCCATCTCTGTAACGGTGTCAAATAATTCTTGATGAAGTTGCTGCTCTAGTGCGTTACCAGAACAGTGCTCAAACAATTCAGCATGAGGATTATAGTGATACACCTCGGACGAAAGTTGATATGTACGATCAATGTTTGCCAGGGGCTGCGCAATGGCCTGATCCAGGGCATTGATACGCTGCTCATAATCATCTGGGGAAAGTTCAGCA
>JAHFBP010000014.1 GCA_023249975.1 bacterium | reverse complement strand
GCATGGTATCGAGGTCTAAAAACTTGTTGGGCAAAGAATATAGAAAACTTTGAAGCTTTTTTAAAATTAGCGGCATCTATTCAGTTGTTTAAGATGTGCTGACTTTTCGGATAAGCTCTTAAAATTAAAGACCTCTCTCAGCCTTTGTAAAACTAAACCTCGAAAAAGAATTTCCTCAAAAAAGCCTGCCATAATAATGACCTGCAACCAGGCATTATAACTCAAGCCCCAATGTACATTTATACAACCCTTAAAAAAATAATAGATGCCACAATGCACCGCAATATGCACTGTGCTAATTGCAACCCCAAACAAAAGCCCATTTTTGAGATTGCTTCTGAGCTTTAAATAATCCAAAGGATTTTGCTTCAAGACAAAATAGACAAATAAGAATGCTGGAAGAGTCCACGTAAAAAGCCTTAAGACGGTTGGAAGAGTCCACGAAAAAATCTTATCGAGATTAAAGACTTTTTCGTGGACGACATAAAGCCTCAATGACTCTACAACAAAAAACGTAACCATAAATATTGATAACGGCAAAATTTCACGTAATTTATTTTTCGTCATTTACAAACCTTATGATATTGAGGCCAAAAGCATTCCATCCTGCACACCAAGAACAATCGCCTTTTCAAGCTCCAGTTGCGCAAGATACGCTCGCACGGTTGTTTGAGTAAGAACAAAAGAAACCATGTTGTTGGGGATGTTATGGAATTGCATAATTTTCTGAGTCAATTGATCAATTGAAAGCGACTGTTTTTGCAAAAATGCCACAATGGTATTTTTCGTTTCCAAGACTCTGCCAATATGCTGCTGTGCCAAGGATTCTAAGTTTTCAACAACGCCGCCATGGTATAGAGCAAAGGCATCGATCTTGAGTTCTGTTAATTTTTTTAAGGACGCCAAGGTGTTACCAATATGGGTATAAAACAACATGTAATGCTTTGCAAAGGTTTGTTCACCAAAAATCGCATCACCCGTGTACAAAACGTTATCGGGGGTAATAATCCCAATCGAACCTGGTGTATGCCCTGGCAAAGTAATTACCTTGAATGACACATCACCAACCATAATTATTTGATCTTGATACGGCGCTATGACATTGGTAACTGTTGATGATTTTTGTGGCGCTATGTATTTATTGAGTAATCCTGAAAATGGCTGTGCTTGGCCACAAAAGCAACGTGGGGCCAAATCGGTATCTTCAATAAACCTTTGCTCGTCATGTGTGGCATAAATTCTGATATCAGGATATTTTTTTTGAAAATACGCATTTCCACCACAGTGATCTGGATGGCAATGCGTATTGATAATTGCAGTAACAACATAACCTGCTTGCTCAAGGCCGTTGCTGACATCCTTGGCACAACTTTCATCACCGCCACTATCGATCAAAATTGCAGAAGTTCCATGAACATACACCCCTATAGACAAAAATCCACTGCAGATGTAACTATTGCCCTTGACTGAAATTAAAGTAACTTTTGGCATATCTTCACCCTTGTATTGAAATAACTTTGCCATCCGTAAGATTTACAAGGTCAGAAGATTTTAAACTAAAAACAGCATGGGGCGTTCCGGCAGCAGCCCACAACTCATCATACTTCAATAAATCTTGGTCTATGAATGTCTCAATTGCCTGTTTGTGCCCAACCGGAGGGATTCCTCCAATTGCAAACCCCGTCACTTCTCGTGTAAAATCAGCATCTGCTTTGACCAGTTTTTCGCCAAGATGTGTTTCAACTAGTTTTTCATTAACACGATTGATCCCACTGGCAAGAACAAGAATTGCTTTGCCGGTTTCTTTAGTTTTGAAAATAAGAGATTTGATAATCTGCGCAACCGTACACCCAATGGAGTCTGCCGCCTCTTGAGCAGTGCGAGTACTTGCGGCAAGCTCAACAACCTTAAGCGCAAGGCCTTTTTCAGCCAAAACATTTTGTACACTTTGTGCGCTTTTACTCAATGACTCATGATGCAACATAACTTTATTCTCCTACAAGCCTTATTTCTATGCGTTCAATGGACTTTCCCGGCCGTTCTCGCTTGTGCGTAACCAAGCCAACTTCGCGTATGGAAAAATTTAAAATCTTAATTTTTACTCAAGCTTAATTTTCAAAGCATTCGGATATTTTCTTTTCTGTTCTTCTATATATATATCGAGAGCCTCATTAACTATACGATAAATAGGTGTACTACTCATAAGAGAAAGTGCTTTCAGATTATTACTATGCCTTATCTCTATGTCATAGGCAGAATTCTTATATCCTTTATTATTTACTTGATCCACAAAAGACTCTTTTTTAACAAATTCTTCTTTTTTTAAAATCTCTTTTACAACAAAGCACCCTTCTGAAAGCCTAAACTCTCGAACTGCTCGACCAATTTTTTTTTGCTTTTCTATAAATTCACAAAGAGCCTGATTGACTAAAGTATTAACAGGTATATCATCCCAAAAAGAAAGCGTCTTTAAATTTTCAATACATCTGGAATCTATGTCATAAGTAGCCCGCTTAGACGTGACAAAAGAGGCTGTACCTTCTTCCGCTCTTTCTATAAAATCAATTGGTCTTGAAATTTTATTGGCACATTTTTTATTCAAAAGCAGAGCCCTCCTTAATTTATGTTCTCAACTTTAAAAAAGATCCTTTTGCCCGAACTTCGAATTTAATATTTTTTGTAGTACAAAAATTAAAACTTCATGGGCTTGACCTATTGCTTTTTCGGCATCATCAAAATCTGGAATATCATACTCCGTTGGATATCTAAATTTAGTTGAAAATGGATTAAGTGCATTTGTCGCATCAAAGATATCTTCAAAACCCCTATCAAACTTCATACATAATTCAACCAATTGGATCAAATCATGAGTTCTGACAATTGAGTGTTTTTTAAAAACAAGATACGCCTTCAATGACTTTTCCGCAGATTGTTGGCAATGATACGTAACAGGAGAAAATAACTCCAAAGCCAAAAGACCCTCTGCAGCCTTCAGGTCTTCTTGAGCTATTTTTAACCATGCCTCATGATTTGACATACAACAACTCTCCATCTTTTTTAATTTTATAACAAAGAGATGTTATGTCATTTGAGTATTTTTCAAACTCTTCTTTTGTATAAATAATAAGATCTTTGGAAACCCCTAATCCAAAAAGTGCACGTTGCCCTTGCAATGGACGTTGAAATGTTTTTTGATTTGATTTTTCAACAACAATCAAAAGGTCAAGATCGCTGTCTTCCGTTGGGGTACCCCAGGCATAAGATCCAAACACATAGATTGCAATTGGATTATAGGTCTCTACTAACCTATTTTTTATTTCATTAATTATTTCTTTATTTATCATCTACAAGCCTTATTTCTATGCGCTCAATGGACTTTCCCGGCCGTTCTCGCTTGAGCGTCACCAAGCCAACTTCGCGTGTTGAGTTGACATGAGTTCCTCCACAGGGAACTTGGGCAAATCCATCAATTTTCCAAAAACGTCGTTGATTTGGCTCATCAGAATAACCTTTTGCTATTGGCAGGTCTCGATTAATGATATCAGTAAATTCAGCCAAGATCATCGGCAAATGTGGCGTAATGGGAGTTTCTGACCTAAAATCTATTCTCGATTTTGTTTCGGCAATATGTGCACCAACTTTTTCTAGTCCAAATTTTTGCGTCACAATTTCAAGAATAATTTCGGCCGCAAAATGCAGCCGCATCAGCCTGTTTCTGCGTGGCCAGTCAATCGTCATCACCACTTCGTCACCAACGCAAAGTCCATTACCTTCGGGTAATGTGTAGTAAATCAAATTGCCTTCCATCTTGGAATCAAGAATCGGAATTTCGTTAACCCACGCCTTGTCACTTTCCTGCCCGCCAGCAAAAGAATAAGCGATCGTATCTGCAAACAAAACTCTGTTCCCGTCTACTTGGGCAACCTTAGTCGTCAAAGTATGTTGATATGGATTTTCCCAAAAAATTTTTCTCATTTTAATTTGGATTCCTTTTTGCCATTAATTGTAAGTAATGTTCATACGTTGCTTCACCTGGTGCAGAACGAACCAGATTCCAAGCCGCCACCATTTTATCACGACTTTTGCCTTTTTCTGCTGCATAAAAATCACGTTGAAACTGATTGAACTGAAATTGTGGATCGATTGCTTTTTTCGTTTTTGAATTTTGTTTTTCAATTTCTGCCTTAATCCAGCCGTCGACCAAATCGCCGTATGTCAGACCACTTGCTGCATTGTTCGACTTTGCAAATTGCCGCAGATACGCATTGAACCGAAAGTTTTTACCAATCTCTTTTTCAAAAAATATCCGTGTGCTGGCATCATTTTTATAATTAACAACGCGCGTTGAACGTGTAATTTGTCGCTCACTGTCCCAAGAGCCTTGCCGCTTGGCTTCTATTTTTGGGGCGGGGATTTTGCCCGTTTTCAAAAACAGTTCAATACGGTCAGTCAACTCAATTTTGCCGCCACTCGATGGCAGACCATGAGCACTGCAAAAAGCCACCAACTCTTTTTTGTCCCAGTAAAATTTTTTAAAAGTCTCTGGATCTATTGCAGTGGTCAAAATCTCTGGTCTTTTTTCCATGATTCCATGAATAAGTAAATTTTCCGGATACGCTCTTGTTCAGTATACTGAAAAGTGAGAAGTGCCCAAACTGAAAGCTTCGGCAAAATCATGAAAAACAATGTTAATTATTTTTTAAGAAACTTTGACTGGATCAGCTGTGCACTGACCATCGTGCTCAGTGGACTGGGATTATTGTTTGTTTTCAGTTCTACCTATACGCCGGCGCAGCCCATTTCATTTTTTTTCAAAAAACAGGCACTGGGTTACCTCGTTGGATTTGGATTGTATGCCCTGGCCGCCATTGCACCCGTCAGCTTTATTACCCAATGGGGAAGCTGGGGGTTTGTGGCAACCTTGGGGCTCTTGTGCTACACCAGCCTGCTGGGTAAAGTGGCGCTGGGCGGCAAGCGGTGGATTTCGCTCTATTTTTTTAAGTTTCAGCCGTCTGAGCTCATCAAGTTGACCTTGCCTATTTCAATCGGATCGTATTTTGGCGAATCGCCCGTAAACACGCATCCATTCTCATCATTGGTTTCTTTTTATCATTATTTGGCCCCCCTGCTGGCAATTGGAACCAGTTTTATCCTTATTGCCCGCCAGCCAGACCTGGGGTCAGGACTGATTGTGCTCTTCATGGGGCTGACCTTGCTGTGGATTTGTAACATCAGCAGCACCTTTTTTGTCACCATGGCCCTTTTGCTGGTTATGGGGGCGCCGGTGCTCTGGCAAAATTTACGACCCTACCAAAAAGAACGGGTCATGGTTTTGCTCGGTAATGGCGAAAAACAAAAAGCTCGCTACCAAATTGAACAAGCCACCATTGCCATCGGGTCAGGCCGTTTGACCGGCAAGGGGTTCATGCGCGGAACACAAAACAAGCTTTCGTTCCTCCCAGAGGACCATACCGACTTTATTTTTGCCGTCATTTGTGAAGAATGGGGGTTTTTGGGGGCCTGCCTGGTTATCCTTTTGTTCATAGCACTTTTTATTCGGCTGCTGGGCGCCGTGATCTTCATGACCAATCGATTTTCTCAGACCATTATTTTTGGACTGGTCATTCACATTATCCTTTCGACCAGCATTAATATCGGCATGGTTATTGGCCTGTTGCCCATTGTCGGCATCCCGCTCCCCCTCTTTAGTTACGGTATCACCCACACCTGGGTCACCCTCATGAGCCTGGGACTGGCCAACAATATAAACCTACGCGCCAACTGATGGCGCTCAAAAAGCAAAATCTGATCATTTTTTCCATTTCATGGACTCAAAATTCCTCCGTGAGGTACGGTGGGGTGTAGCCTTTACATGTAAAATGAGGACGGCGTCATGCGCCATATCGTTCGTTTCACATTATGTTCACTACTGTTGTTGTATACATCATGTGGGCATGCTGCGACTAGAAATGCCTCATTTTTTTCCTATAAGCCCATTTTTCCTAAAAAGGATGTGGCCGCGGTCCCAAGCCGCAAGATTTTGACATTCGGACAACTTGTCTCACAATCAGGTCCCATGAAATCGTATTCACGATCAATTAGCGCCGGAATTCTTGCAAGCTTTGAACACTTTAATGAAAAGCGCAGCAAAAATGAGCTTAAGCTCCGACTCAAAACTATAGATACCCATAACAACCCTGCTACCGCATGCCATCTGGCCAAGCAATTGCGGAAAAAAGGAACGGATATGTTCATAGGCAATATGGGAACTCGTCAGGCATTGCTCCTCTTGCCTCAAATAGAACAGAAAAAAATCGCCAGCTTTTTCCCGTGGGCAGGTCACAGGAATTTGAGAAAATCGTACCTAACCCATTTGATTAATGGTTCGGGCATGATTACTCCTCATATTGATAAACTCGCTGAATATATTTCTGAGCAACTGCAACACACCAATGTCGTGCTCGTGCATTCCGACAGTGAATTTGGAAATGAAAATGCCAATTATACTGCTGCAAAATTTGAAAAGGCCGGAATTGATACAATTAACAAGGTTTCGTACAGCAATAAAGATTTATTATTAGATGACGTAGTTGAGAAAATTATCGAAAAAAAACCACAGGCGGTCGTGTTTTTGGGAACCAGCAAACCGGCTGCAAAAATTACCAAAAAAATGATGAATCGTGGCATCTGTTCACCCCATTTCTTGGGAATTGATTCAACACTTTTTGTCAGTCCAATATTAAAAGACAAATCCATCGACTTTTACTACACCAGCTCAATACCTAGCCCTACCGATGTTCGATATCCCATTGTAGCAGCGTATCAAAGAGATCTGGAAAAATACGCTCCCAAAGAAGAACCGAACATCCTGTCTCTCAGTTCGTATATCCATGCATCAATTGTTACGCAAGCAATTAAATCTCTTGAGCAAAGAGAACAACCGATCATTAAGGAAAATATTTTAACCGAGATAGCAACCATGCACAATCGTGATATTGGAGGTTTCTTGATCGATTTTGATCGACGCACCCGTCATGCGTATCCTCTCCATATCAGTATTATGAAGGGGTAATGATATGTCTAAAAAAATAGGCTTTTTAAAAATAGCGACCCTCAAAATACAAAAGCTGCTCAAGCCTCTGACAAAGCGCGTACATTTAATATTCTTGGCAGTACATGAACGATTTACAAAAAAAGAAAATGGATTTATTTCACTTAAAAACATCGTTACTTATCCCATTTATAAAATGGAAGAAATAATCGTATTCTGCATGGATGCACTAGAACAGAACTTTGAATCAATACGAACTATCCTAAAAAAACTTGGTATTGCAGCTGGCTTAGAAAAAACATTTTTTCTATTCCAAAAAATATTTGGCTTTGTAACGACAGGAGCCTTTGCCTGCTCCCAAAAAACGGCATCGGCCTCTCAAAAGATACTTTTCACCACATTTTCTTTTTTACATAAAATTGTTCTTGGCATTACAACAAGCTTCATGAAATTAATCATGTTCACCTACAACATTCTCAGATCATTCACGCAATTTGTTCATAAAGCTACTGTATTTACCGTAACGGGGACCTCAACAGGGGTAGCTGCTTTGGCTACCAAAACTGCCTCAATCTCCTTGCAATTCTTACAAAGCATCAAAAAATTCTTTATGGCCATTATTAACTTTGTCGTAACCACCATCAGATCATTCACGCAATTTGTTCATAAAGCTACTGTATTTACCGCAACGGAAATCTCAACAGGGACAACTGCTTTGGCTACCTCCACGGCCTCAACTTCTCAAAAATTCTGGCGAGGTATCACAAAATCTACCAAAACTTTTTTCAAATTCTGCAAAAAATTGGCATTAGCTTTTATCTCATTTCCCGTAATGATCACTCAAGAACTTTTCCAGATCATCTCATATCTCGTGAAAGCCCCTTTCAAACTTGGGCATAAATTAGGAAAATCATTCTTAAAATTCGCTCAATATGTGTTCAAAATTATACAAACCATTCATCCCTCAAAAATATTTGCCAATTTTTTGGGCAGACTTGAAAAACCTCAATTTACCTTCAAATGTGTTGGAATAACTTTTTTATACATCATGATCATTTTAAGCCTGAAGTATCAATTTGAGCCCTCAAATGACCCATTGGTTATTCCTTATCCGGTTAGCCAAGCACAAGAGCCTCATGCCGCTCATATTAACGTTGGCATGAACCTTCTTTCATTTCCAACCTTTTCATTTCAACATAATAAGTTTGTTTTTGATGCGACAATTTGGTTTCAATTTGAACGTGGCTCAGAATCCATTGAAAGTATTAATGAATTTTCACTCAAAAATGGCAACCTCATGAGTAAAAAGGGCCCGCGCATTAAGCTTGAAAAAGATAAAGTAATTGCCTCATACCATGTGCAAGGGTCAATCAAAACGCCACTCAATCACCGATCATTCCCATTTGGTGACCACAAGCTTGCCATCAGTATTGAAAACAAAACCGTCGCTCCAAGCGAAGCATTGTTCTTTGGTAATGACAAATCAGTCACTTTTGACGAAAATCTAATTATTCCTGGCTGGTGCCCAGAAAAATCATCGGTTTATACCGGAGCGGCACTCCCGGTTTCTGATGAAGCCAATGCCAACAATTACCCTGTTGCCACTTTTATTACCGACTTTAAGGATTGCAGTATTCGATATATTTCAGGACTGTATCTGCCAATGCTGCTCATTTTCTTGCTGGGTCTTTTGGCATTCTTTGCACCAATTTTAATGGCCCACAAAATGTACATTATCGCTTTGACCATCCCGGCCTTGGGGATCTTTAGAATGGCAATTGGACGCAACTTGCCGGACAACAACACCTTCACGCACTTTGATTATACATTTTTTTTGCTCGTGTTTTTGGCGCTGTGCATTCTTTTGTTCAGTTCATATGCAACTCTCCAGTCGCACCAAACTAAGTCGCCTGAGCCATTTTTGGGGTCAGCCAACCAAGTGCAGCACAAAGGCAAACTTATGTTCACCTTTGTACTGACCATGTTAATTCTTGGATTTACGCTTGGGTTCTTTATTTAGACTTTTTACGCGACACAGGTTTTGGCGCAGGCTTTTTCTTTTCAGCTGATTTTGTCGCAGGCTTCTTATCCGCCAAAGCTTTAGCGTCGGAGGATTTAGATGCAACTTTTTTCTTGGCTACTGCTTTTTTAGCAGCGGCTGCGTCTTTTTTGAGAGCCTTTTTGAAAGGCGACTCATCCAAGCCATGCTCAAGAACCGTGTCCATGTTGTCGGCGTAAATTAATTCAAGCTTGCCTTCAAGTTCTGACAAGAACTCTTTGATATCAAGCTCATTTTCTTTCGGCACAATTACTTTTTTAAATCCAAAGCGAATTGCGGCCAAAAGCTTTTCCTTCAATCCACCCACAGGAAGTATACGACCTCGAAGAGTTATTTCACCGGTCATAGCCACATCTTTGGCAACTGGAATCTGCGTCAAAGCAGAAGTCAGCGCCAACGCCATGGCAATCCCTGCTGAAGGACCATCTTTAGGGATAGCGCCTTCTGGCAAGTGAATATGAATATCTGAGCTGGCATAAAAATCAGGTTTGACTCCCAATTCTTTGGCACGTGACCGAATGTAGCTCAATGCAGCTTGCACGGATTCTTGCATTACTTCACCCAATTGTCCGGTGAGCGTCAACGCTCCCTTACCCTTGAGAAGAGTAACTTCAATTTCAAGAACATCACCACCCACTTCAGTCCACGCAAGGCCTGTTACCAAGCCAACGCCACCTTTTGAATGCTTGTAAGCTTCTTTGCGATATTTAGCAACACCAAGCCATACTTCTAAAAGATCGTCTGTGACAACAACTTTTTTCAGTTTTTTATCTTCGAGAAGATTTTTAATACATTTACGCAAAATCCGCGCAATGGTTCGTTCAAGTTGACGAACTCCCGCTTCTTTTGTGTAATCGCTCAAAAGTTTGCCCAGAATATGATCAGAAATATCAATTTGAGCTTCTTCGAGCGCATATTCTTTGAGCAACCGAGGCATAAGGAACTTTTTGGCAATCTGCATCTTTTCGTTGTCAGTGTACCCAGAGAGGTAAACCACATCCATACGATCGAGCAAAGGTCCTGGAATCATGTCGACCACATTGGCCGTCAAAATAAACAGAACTTTGGACAAATCGTATTCAGCTTCCAAAAAGTAATCTGAAAAATTCTTATTTTGTTCTGGATCAAGAACTTCCAACAATGCAGATGCCGGATCTCCACGAAAATCCATCGACATTTTGTCAACTTCATCCAGCAAAATTACGGGATTGATAACCCCAGCTTTACGCATCATTTGCACAACTTTACCCGGCATTGCGCCAATATAGGTTCTGCGATGACCGCGAATTTCAGCCTCATCACGCATTCCACCAAGTGAGATACGGACAAATTCACGACCCAAAGCTTCTGCTATTGAGCGCCCAAGTGATGTTTTACCCACCCCTGGAGCACCGGCAAGACAAATAATTGGCGTACGCTCAAGCTTGTCGCCCGCGAATTTTTTGGCTGCAATAAATTCGATAATTCGCTCTTTGGCCTTATTCATGCCCTCATGAGAACCATCGAGAATTTTGATCGCTTCAGTAAAACTAACACGGTCGCGAGTTTTCTTTTTCCACGGAACTGAAACAAGCCATTCAACATAGTTGCGGCTGACGGCAGCTTCGGGCGAAGTTGGTTGCATTTGTTCAAGGCGACGACATTCGCTTTCAACTTTTTCAAAGGCTTCTTTGGTCATGCCACATTCTTTAGCTTTTTTGCGAATAAGATCAATCTCAATTTGATGATCATCACGGCCAAGCTCACGCTGAATTGCGCGCATTTGCTCATTCAGATAATAATCTTTTTGGTGTTTTTCAACCTGATTTTGAACGCGTTTGCGAATGTTTTTTTCAGCCTCTAAAACTTCAATTTCATTTTTAAGATGTGCGCTGAGCTTGATAGCCCGTTCACGTACATCAGTTTGAGCAAGAATTTCCTGGCGATCGGCAAATTCAAGATGCACCTGAACCGCGATGGTATCGGTCAAATAATCAAGATCCTCAAGCCCTTTAAAGATATCCAAAACATCGGATGACATTTTGTCATTGAGTTTTACATAGCGCTTGAAAAGTGCGTGCAGATTGCGCCATAAAGCTTTTGCTTCGGCTTCATCTTTTACAGGCTCTGGCTTAAGGTCCACAACATCTGCAACAAAATATCCTTTGTCATAGCGCATTTCTTGAACAACCGCCCGAGCAATACCTTCGATCAAAATCTTCATGGTTCCGTTGGGAGCTTGCGCAACACGCAAAACTACCGCACGAGTACCATGAGTAAAAAGATCTGCTGCTGTTGGATTTTCTATTTCAGCAGTGCGCTGGGCTGTGACAAAAATTTCACGCCCAACTTGCAAAGAATGCTCAACTGCGCGCGTAGAAATCTCTCGACCCACAACAACCGGCATAATGCTTTTGGGCATTGCTATAACATTTTTAAGAGGAAGAACAGGAAGTGTTCGGACTACATCACCGATAACGCTCACCTCGTGAACATCCACTTCGAGTCCTTGTTCCAAATTTTCTATTGAATTTTTCATGAGTTCCTAAGACACCCCCCTGTAGTGAAAAAAAGCATATTCTCAAAAACTATCGGCCCAACCTGGTCAAACCGATATTAAAAGCCTAATCCAAAAAGACTTTACCGGCAAGCTGACCCGCCTTTTTTACCAAGAAATTACTCCACTGTCGGTAATCAAAAAAAACCCACATTTCGGCAAAATTCTTAATTTGAATAACTTTGAGCAACGTTTTTTCACATTTTATCCTGCTTTTATAAGGATAATTGATCATTTTGGCAGAACCAGTACAGTTGATGCATGGAGAGTAGGATTTTATGGATAGTTACGCGTTTTATTTAAAAAAAAGGGCTTTTCTTATGAATTATTCAATAAAAGCTATTTTTATCACTTTGTTGCTTACTGCCGCAACCCCAACTCACGCATTTTCAGTTAAAGAAAAAATTTCAAATTTTCGCAAGTTTGCTTCAAAAAAATGGAATAACCTTACACCGCGCCAAAAATTAGCTACCAAAATAGGTGGTGGAATGATTGTCGCAACGAGCGCTGGTTATATTGCCTGGAAAATAAGCCAAAAAAAACACCATCAACTGATTCCACTCAACGCACACCTACAACAAGATCAAATGAGCCTAAATCGCCTATAGTTCCTGTCGCAAGCGATACTGCCGATTTTCCTTTTAATTTTGATGATAATTATTTCACTGAACTTACTGGCCCTATGAGTGAAGACGCCACAAGCAAAATAAGCGAAATATATGAAAGCGACTTCGAGCGTTATTCTGACTCATCATCTGACTCATCAGACGAAGAAGAAATACCAGAAGAACCCGGAATTGTCGCTCACGACCCAAATCTAGAAATTAATTATATTGCACCAAATAAAGCTGCTATTAAAATTCAAAGTCTTTTCCGAGGTTCCTTAGCTAGAAAAAAAAGAGCCCTCAATCATAATACCGCCCCTGCTACAAGCTCATATTTACAAAAGACTCCTGTTGTAACGATATGTAATGAAAAGATTTGCCAATCAATTCGCTTACAGTGCGAACAAAAAGGATGGACCACTCCAGATTACGCCAATGGTCAAATGGTAATGAGTGGCGAACAATATGAAAAATTTAAGTTTCCAAGTGATTGGTACAAAAAAGTAAAACAAACTCATAACACAAGCCCAAGCACCCCTGCTGATGAAGATTATGAGCTTGTTCAAAATGTTCCTAATGATTCTCGTATAAACTGGATCAATCCAAGAAAAATGACACCACAGCCACTTGATGACGCCGCACGGATGGTAGCTACAGCCGCTATTCGTGGAAGAAAAGCCTTAGCCCCCTATGCCAACGAAGCAAAAAAAACTGCAAAAACTGCTCTCAATTTAGCTCATGATGGAGCGAGTACCGTTATGGAATCTCAGCATATAGCCTCGGCGCTTGACCTTGCTGTAAACTTTATGCAAAAAGCTTCCTGTACCATATCTGATGCAAGTACATTGGCCCACAATGCTGTAACCTCAAGTACAAGCACCTCTGTTTACGGCTTTGAATTCGTTGAAAAACCAACAATACTTGAAGACGTATTGGATCTTACTGGATCTCAATTCAGAAATGCTAATAGCTTTATTGCCGCATCCCGCAAAAAGATAGCAACAGCGGCGGCTATTGCCGCAAATATCGCAGCCGGCATTGTAAATGCTCCAAGCCTACTGAGGGAAGTAGTCAGAGATAGTTAAATATTTCAGAAATACGGCATCAAAATTGTTAAATTTTTAGCGCCAACAATTGCGTTGCCGTATTTTTATTTGGGCTTATCCCTATTACATATAGGAAATATATAGAGAAAATAAGCCGTAAACAGGCGGATACATACAGAATGTTTCAATACTGCCTTGCACATCTATGGATAACCGGTAGACTCTTAAGTAGCAGGTGTGATTCCTGAAGTGGAGTTGCATCTACCTATCATATAAAGCCTTTTTAAACCAGCAGAAAAGGACAGAATGAACTGGGGTTCGATTACGAGTTTGTGGTCAGTTAAAGAAGATTTTAGACTTAAAGTTTTTTTACTTTCCGCAGCTTATTTCTTTTTGTTTGCATGCCAAGCAATTTGGCGCCCACTCAAGGCATCTATTTTTGCCAAGATGGTGGGAGCTCATTCAACTCCAGATGCAAAGTTGTATGTCATCTTTGTTCTTATTCCCCTGATTCTGATTTATTCAAAACTTGTCGATAATTTCAGGCGACATCATTTAGTTTATTGGTTCACCTTGTTTCATGGCATTGGTGGCGTCATTTTTTATACAATTCTTTCTCATCCTGTTTACGGAATTATGAATACTCAAGCCTCCCCAAGTCGTCTGACCGGTTGGCTTTTTTACTTTTTTATGGAAAGTTTCAGTGCATTTTTGACGACCACGATCTGGTCATTTGCCAACTCAATCAACAAACCCAAGGATGCTAAAACCACATATGGCTTTTTAGTAATTGGATCAAAAATTGGCGGCATGGTTTCGGCAGGACTGTTATATCTTCTCATTGTGTCAGGTCACTTTGCTGATCATATTCTTTTGCCCGTCAGTGTTTTGGCTGGAAGCATATTTTTACTCTTCGCCGCCGGCTCAATTTGGCTTTTGATGAAATATGTTCCTGGATACTTACTCCATGGTTACGAAGCCAGTTACCAAGCTGAAAAGCACCGAGAACATGAAACGGTCTCGATGTGGGAAAGCTTTAAAGGCATGTTTTCGGGTGTTTTTGTTATTATCAGCAATTCCTACGTTGCAGGGATTACAGCACTTGTCATTATGTACGAAGTTATTATCGTCATCTTTGATTACCGCGTACTTCTTGTTGCTGACCAAATTCACGAAACTGCTGGAGCACTCACCTCATTTTATGCCTCATATTATTTTTGGATGAATTTTATCGGGCTGCTTTTTGCGTTCTTTGGAACCGTGCCACTTCAACGATTACTTAAATTCAGAACTGCCCTTTTTGTATACCCAGTTATTGCTCTTGGCATTGCGTGGACAACATTCTTTATGCCAACAGCCAATGTTCTGTTTATTGGACTGGTGTTACTGCGCTCACTCAATTATGCAGTAAATCACCCAACGCGTGAGTCATTGTATATCCCAACAACCAAAGAAATTAAATTTAAAGCAAAAGCATGGACCGATGCATTCGGATCCCGTTTTGCCAAAGCTGCTGGATCATCATTCAACATTGTCACCAAAGCCCTTTCTCAAAACAATGCTCTTTTGGCTGGAACTCTCCTGACAAGCACTCTTTTGGGAATTTGGATGATGGTAGTTTCTGCACTTGAGCACACATTTAAAGATGCCGTTGAACATAATACGATTATCGGAAATCCAGAATCAGAGAACACTCACCATTCTTAATTGCATAGGGATTGAGCACTATGAACAAAATGGCACACCGCATGGCACTCAACAATGATTTGCACAACAACAATGATCATATAATCAGCTCACAGTACGCCTCTTATGAACACAAGAAGGCCCTATTCCTTGCAGTCACCCTGGGAATTATTATTGGAACTTATTCAATCCTCAGACCTCTCAAATCCGCAGTTTTCATGGGACTTGTTGGCGTCAGCTCTATTCCAAAAGCAAAACTTGCCATGATGTTTTTCGGCCCTGCATTTGCCTTGTTCTATTCACGACTGATTGACACCTTTAAGCGTCACACTTCAACACAAATTATTTTAGGCGGCTACAGCGTTATCCTTGCTGTATTTGCGATCTTGTTGAGCAGTCCTGCCGTATGGGAACCTGGCGCACATACGACAACAGCACACATTTTAGGATGGTGCTTCTATGGTTTTTTAGATATTTATTCTCTCGCTATTGTAAGTACCTTTTGGGCGCTTATTAACTCCCTCAGCTCACCAAAATCTGCTACCTCTGAATATAGTTACATAAATTCAGCTTCGCGCATCGGAGGCGTTTGTACCGCGGCAATCGTTTATTGGATTAGTTGCACACAAAACCTACCAACGACAACAGCTATCCCTCTTTTTTTAGGCATGAGCTCAATTTTACTTTTCATGGCTCTTATTGCCACCAAGCTCATGTACCGACACATTCCACGTAGCCATCTCATCGGATATGCTGCACAACATGAAACGAAACGTCAGGCACAAAGACCTGGACTCATTTCTGGGCTCAAAAGCTTATTGTCTCAACCCTATTTAATGGGAATTGTTGTCGGCATCTATAGCTTTGAATTCATTGCAACCTTTGTTGACTATCAAATGCACAGCATTATCAATGAGCAAGCCGCTGGTAATATTGCAATCATTCACAAGTATTTGATGGGCTACACCTGTGGATTTCAAATCCTGAGTCTCATCATCGCTTTCATTGGGGCCCCAATGCTTCTCAAGCGATTCAATCTTTCTGTGTGCCTAGCCATTGGCCCAGCTGTTGCCATTATTCTTATTCTTGGCTTAAGTGTTTATAAGAGCTTGATCGTTGTAACCGGCGTTATGATGATTTTGCGAGCACTCAACTATGGGTTTAATGTGCCCGTGCGCGAAATGCTCTATATTCCGTGCAGCCAAACCATACAATTTAAGTCAAAAGCCTGGAATGAATCATTTGGAAGAACAACCTCCGAAACAAGTGGCTCGCTCTTTAATAATTACGTCATCCCACATTATTCGGCCAGCACTTGCAATATAATCGGATCAACTATTGCCATCAGCTTGGCCACATTATGGCTCATTTGCGCGATTGCCACAGGCCGTAAGTACAAAAAGACCGTCGACAATGATGAAATTATTGGATCAGACTCATAAAATACAGCAATTCCCCTTGAAATGCCTGCCAATGTGGGCTAAAATAAATAAGTTAATAAGAATGGTCTTATTGACGCGTAAATCTTACTGCTCCATGGAATGAACCTATGGGTGGCCAGAAATGGCTCAATGAGCAGTAACAGATGTAACCCAAATATACCGAAAGTTTTTTCATGGTAACACTCAAAGAACTCGTTTCTGCTGGTGTCCATTTTGGACATAGAACATCCCGCTGGTGCCCAAAGATGGCTCCTTATTTGTGGGGTGAACGCGATGGAATCCATCTTATCGACGTTTCAAAAACAGCACACCTTCTTCATTCTGCAAAAAAAATGGTCAAAGAGCTTGCAGCTAGCGGCAAATCAGTCCTTTGGATTGGAACCAAAAAGCCTGCACGCGGTCCTGTAAAAAATGCGGGGGTTTCAACAGAAATGCCTGTAGTTATCGACCGTTGGATTGGTGGAACTCTCACCAACTTTGAACAAGTTAAAAAAGCGGTTACTCGTCTTCTTCACCTTCGTGATGTTATGAGCAAACCACTTGATCGTTACACTAAAAAAGAAGTTTCTGTTTTGCAAAAAGAAATCAACCGTCTTGATCGCAACGTTGGTGGAATCATTCATTTGACCGGCCAACCTGCTGCTTTGATCATCGTTGACGCAAAAAAAGAAGCCTCTGCCATCAAAGAAGCATCATACTTGAACATTCCAGTAATCGCGTTGGTTGATACCAATACCGATCCTTCTGGCGTGACTGCAATTATTCCTGCAAACGATGATGCTCCAAAATCAATTTCTTTGATCATCGGAGAATTGGTTGCAAGTATTGAAGAAGGCAAAGAAGTCTTCAAGAAAGCTGACGAAGAGCGCAAAGCTACTGAAAAAGAAGAAAAGCGTGTTGCAATGGAAGCGGCCAAAGAAGCTGCTGCCAAAGCTGCTCGATTAGCAAAAGAAAAAGCTGACGCAAAAGCTGCAGCCAACCCAGAAGCTGCAAAAGTAGCTGCTGAACCAGTGGTTGCTCAAGCTGCTGTTGCAAAGCCTGCAGTAAAGCCAGCTGCTCCAAAAGCGCCTGCGGCTAAACCTGCTGCTGCAAAGCCAGCTACTAAGCCAGCTGCAACTGCTGATAAAAAACCCGCAGCTCCAAAAGCTGCTGCTAAGCCTGCTGCTAAAAAGGCTGAGTAATTCTGCGGAGAGGTGGCTGAGCGGTTGAAAGCGCACGATTGGAATTTGTGTATACTCCGAAAGGTGTATCGAGGGTTCGAATCCCTTCCTCTCCTCCATTCTTCGCCGCACATTCGATTCCGCCACTGAGTGGCTACACTCAGGCGGAATGGACGAATGGTACGCCACCTTTTTATGCGTGATGCTTAAAAACTATTCGCTTTTCAAAGCGAGACAAAATTAGAGGAAGATAAGTAATTCAGGTATCCAACCTGCCAGGTCCGGAAGGAAGCAACAGAGATATCCGGGGTTCTGTATCTTCCTCTTTTTCTTTTTAACGGAGGAAGCGGAGACCCTTTGGGTCAATATTAAAAATCAGCATTCATATCAAACTCTCCTTCTAATCTTTTTTTTGGAAAACTGGATGATGCTGTTTTTCGATCTTTTGTTCTTACCCACGACATACTAAAACAATTCCCTGAATTTTCATCCTGAAAATACCGCAAGATTTCAAAAATTATCCTACATTGTTTATTTTTAGAAAGACTCATTACTTCAAACCTAAATTTCTCAAATTTATTTGCAAAAAAATATCCATTATTTTCAAAAGAAATTCCATCACCTTCAAATGCTAAAGCGCGTTCATCTTTTTTATTTTTAAAAAGATGCATATTATTTTCATCATGCAACATATATTCATCATATTCCCAGTAAAACACTTCAAGATTTGGTAAAACTTCCAACAATGCCAACGCCGTTTCTTTGTTCAGATCTGAATAAGCCAATTGTAACACCTTAAGATTGGGTAATTTTGAAAAAGCACATCTTAATTGATCAACGGACAACCGACCTATTTGACAGCAACTGAATTTTAAATACTCAAGTTTCGTTAAACTATCAAATGCCTTTGTTAATAACGTAAATAGTGAGTCTTGGCTCAATGTGTTGTTCCTTATACAATGCAAATCCAAATACCTTAAATTTGAAAAAAATGGCAGTACCAGTAAAAAATTTGCATGCTGCTGGATAAAATTACCCAAGCCGCTATATGATATAGCCTCAACGGTATTGAGCTGATGATCTACCCGTAAAAACTGCTGCATATCCAAAAACAACAAGGGCGCGTCGGATTCAAAGCCATAACCACTTGAGTGAAAAATAGTAACACTTCCCCCAAGTTTTCTTTTTGCGTTTTCGCCACACGCCAGCCAAAGTTTTTCTAAATCAAAATTTTGTTCATTTAAAATTTTTTCGGCATATTGGACTTCAAATCCTTCATCACTAAAAGCCGCCCCTATTGGGCTAAAACCCAAACAAAGAGATACAAAAATGGGTAGCAGCAATTTCTTGGTCATAACAACCCCAAGGTTAAAGAGTTAATAAAAAACGATTTTGTTTTAAGATATCAAGCCTTTAACTTCTTGGAAGAAGGACAGAAAAAATTTATTTGAGAAAATCATTAACGAGTGCTTTATCTTCAAAGCGAACTGGCTCATGCCATGCTGGTTAAAAAACAAGCTTGATGTTGCGGTTTTTACAGAAATACTCCAATAATATTTTTTGCCTTAAATCTGTTATATCGCCCCCACGAAGAGATAAGTAAGTTATGTGGGTTTCTGGTAAAATTTTCATGAGAGCCGACACACAAAAAACATCGTATTTTTTGCTATAGAGCGCAAAATGAGTAATGTGTGAACCCGTTAGTAATGAGGCAAGGGCACTGGTTCCATTT
>JAHFBP010000020.1 GCA_023249975.1 bacterium | reverse complement strand
GAATCTGAATGGCAATGCGCCCGGACCTTCCACGTCACACCCGAAAATATTGGGGCGATCAAGAATAAACACTTCTTTATTCATTTTGCTTGCACAGGTCAACAGCTGCAAAAAGACTTTTACCGAAAAATTGAAAATCAAACCTGAATTTTGCAAGTCCACCACAAAGGCGTCCACCTCTTGGGCATAACTTGAAAAAAAATGGGGTGAAAAATTATGCTCTTCTACTCGAACCAGACCCGCCCCACCATAGTGAGGTTCTTCATAAGAATTTTCATATTTGCTGCGCACAATAAACGCCTGACGCACATCAAACTTATTAGAGACAAATAACTTGAGCGTCCGTATACCATCTGAATTACAACTGAGGTTATCACCCACAAACGCAATGCGCTTGCCCGACAACTGCCGATACCAACTCAAACTTGAAAAAAAAGTATCAACTCCCAATGACAACGACTCTTGCTCCTGGCAATACCCTGGTTGTTTTTTTTCATCATGATCCATAAACATGCGCGGAATCATGATCACGAGGGCCAAAACCCCCACAATCTTCACCACGCCCCAAAGTTTTTCGCCTTCCATTCCCGCGCCTTTTAAAGAAAAGTAATCAACTCCGCGACCTAGATTCATGCAGGGTAGCATCAGAATTATTTATCTTCATCAAAAAACATCAAAAAGGGGTGTGTTTGAAAAATAATTTGTAGTTGTTCTCATCAGGCGCATAATCCTCATTGACTAACTGAATCTGCGAACAAAAATTACTCTTTATTAAGGCAGGGACTTCGCATCATGAAAAATTTCAACACTGCAACCAAATCAATCTTTTTTGTCACAGTTTTTCTTTGTATCGCTTTTTCTGTGCATGCGGGAAGAGCAGAGGAAGAAGAAGCCGCAAAACGGCTTCGTGAAAAGGTTGCATCTGGAGGAATATCGGTAACTCCTGTTGATGCTGTAATGGAACGTTGAGATATAAGTGACCGCCCTCCTCTTATAATTAGCTCAGGTCAAGAGAGCTCTCAACAACAAAATCATCGTCAAGCGTTCAATGCAATGGCTCAAGATATACGCTCAAGTTCCTTACAACAATTGATTGAAGATACAGCCCAATCACAAACAATAAAAGATCGACAAAAAGCCCAGGCCGTCTTGGATAATCACGTACAACAAAGCGAATCAGAAGATCGGGAAGCATTTCTTCTTAGAAAACTTCAAACTGCAGCAGATGCAGCTATGCGATCGCCAAATGCGGAATCTTGGAATGCATGGAATTATGTCGCAACAAAGCAAGCCCTTGAACATGAAGCACTAGCATCACAAAATGCAGCGGCCAGAGAAAAATCTGCCCAGGAAAAAGCAATTAAAATAGCACAGGCTAATGCTCTTACAGATAGGCTATTGAGAAAGCATCAACAAGAGCAAAGGCTGTGTCAACAAATGGGACGCGCTGAACTAGCTTTGCAAATTGGAGTTGGAGTAACTCGTGCCGCCTATAATTGGTACGAAAACAAACAAATCGCTGATGCTGAGGCCAAGATACAAAAAGAAATCAATATAAAAAATGGCTACATTGGATCGGATAGACATAATCGGCGATTTGCCATTCTCCAAAGCAACAGAGTCTGTAATATTGATGCATTTCATGCACAGGATAAAGCCGATTCTTCAATTCAACACCTTATCAGCAATGAACTTAAAAAAAAACGTGATGAAAATGATCGTTTATATAAAACAGAAATCTTAGATTCTTACAAATGTAATCAAATTTATCATGTCGAAACTTTTCATGATTTTGCACATTTTTTTATTCAAAAAGCGATGGCTTGCAATAATTTGGGAGAAACAGAACTTGTTCATCATTTTTCAAATTTATGTTCCTCCTTAATTAAAGCGCAGCAACAATTTACCTCATTAGTAGAAGACCAAAAGTCATCGTGGGGAATATATGGATTTATGCATAAATTGGGCAAAGCTATTAATAAAGAAAAAAATCGGCAACTAATTGCTGAAATTAAAACAACGTTACATGAAGCGACAAGCAGTTTAGCCCAAGCGCTTTTGATAAATATTAATAGAGCAGTTGAGCATGAACGCCTATTTTTAAATGATGCACCAAGGATATTTAACCTTCTCAGCAAGCGTAGTCGTGGTGGATATCAACAGGCAATCTTTTTGTTAAGCAAAAATTTGGAACCCTTGGGAGATTATCAAATTTTAAATTATCTTCAGGGCACGCTTGTTCTTGAAGATAATGAAGCAACAGTATTCGGTCCAACTGCAGGTGAAATAGAGCATACCAGCAATAAGGCCCCTGAGCTCTACCGACCAATGCATACTATAATCAACAATGCCCTCAAACAAGCCTATGCCCAATTATTAGAACAAAACCATCTTACTGTAAAAAAAGATATATTATTACAGATACAAACAACTCAACTTTATCAAAACATTATTGGTGGAAATGCTGACTTTGAATTATCTCCTGAACGCACGAGGGCTATTCAACAAACATTAGAAAATACAAGAGCCTCAACTACATGTTTTGCCGACCCCATAGACCTTCCTGCTTGTTATGGAGATATTGCCTATAAATTTAGCTATCAAGTAGGCTCCCCAATTCAACACCTCATCAACCATGAACTCAAAAAAAGCCTTGCTGCCATCGCAAATACATATAAATCAGAAACAGCTGAAGCCTATGAAATAAACAAAAATTTGCATGTCGAAAATTTAAATGAAGTTGTTTGTCAATTTCTGCGCACTGCACAGATATTAAATGACCAAGTTAATATCACAGAAGCTTGTCAACTTTCTGACCTATGCTCACACCTTGTCAAAGTTCAACCGCTATATGCTGAGCTCATAAAAAAACAAAATTATGGTTTTTGGGGAACTCTTGGAAAATCAACAACCTTTTTATTTAAATCAATTGACCAAGCTCAAAAATTTATCAATAAAATATCCGCGGTGATTAATGACCCTTCAAATCGTCCAACAATTTCTGAAATTCGAAAAACTTTAGACGAAGCTTCAACAAGCCTTGCCGGAGCTCTAGTAAAAAATCTTATGGAATCAACTCAGCTAATTACAAATTTCAGACAAAGAGCCCCTGAAATTTGTAATTTAATGAATCAATTAGATGAAACAGGTGCTATTCGTGCAGCGTCATTATTAAACAAATCATTCGAGCTTGGAGATGCTGGATCCTTGAAATTTGAAGAAATCCTCAAGCTCGAAATCGAAATCGCCAAAAAAGCTGGCAACAAAGCGATGCTGTCTCCTGAAATGTATCGGCCTGTCTCAAAAATGCTCCAAGATGCATACCAAAAAACATATGATCAAATAGTAGCAAAACAACCACAAGTGCAACCTCAACCTGCTCAGGCTAGTACCAGTCAATCACAACCAATGCAACCAGCTTGCCCTGCACCGCAAACACCATATGAACTTGCAAGGCCTCAGGTAGTACAAGAACCATTGCCTGAATCACCAACTTTCGGAATGGAGCGGCTTCTTGTTACCACACAAGATGGGCAATGCCTTTCACTCGAAAAACTGACAAATTTTACTGATGCATGCAGCCATATGAGTGAAGCAATGCGCTCAGAATATGGAACCCACCCTCTTTTAGGGCCAATAATCCAAAAGGTTCAAAAATTAAACGAGTGGGCTTTTAAATTACAAAAAGAAGGCAAACCAAAAGAAGCTCTTCTCTGTACCAAACAAGCTCAAACTATTATGGAAAAGGGACTAAGATTCTTATCGAGTACCGCTCAGCACTGCGCAGCAAATACCATTGTTCGACTCAACAATCCTGCAGATGTGGTGATAGGCGCAGTAACAGCTCCTGTAACTGCACCACTTCATATAGCCCAAGCTCTCACCAAGTTAGTAGCCTACGGTATAGAATTGGAAGCTGCAGAGGAAGCTCAGTCGCATTATGAACTTTCGGGGCAAGAACATAAGCCAAGCCAGGATATTATTGATCGTCACGAGGCTGATGCACGTCAATTTTTTGAACAACTGAGCAAGATAACATCTGATGATGCCGCTCAATTCATAGGGACCGGCATATCCAACATTGGCCTTGATCTCGGAGTTTGGTGTGGGGCAGGCAAAGCGGCTAGGACATTCTCCAGAGCAACATCTGGCCTGAATGCTGCAGCCAAGCCTTTTGCATGTGCAACAGCTGTAACTGAGGCTGAAATTGGTGCCGCATCAAGGGCCGTAAAACAGCACCCAAAAGTTCCATCAAAAACAAAATCATGGTCTGATGTTGTCAAAAACAAGAAATCTTCCGCAACTTCTGGCATTCCCCCAGCTCCAACCGCTCGCGCAATAAGCCCAGTGCGTCGTCTCATTGCACCACGCGCCACATCACCCTTGCGCAAATTAAATCCCTCCGCTCCTGTTTTTATACCAGGCGGCAGTGCAACTACCATAGAGCATCTGACAATGGATGCTGCACTTCACTCCAATCCTACCGTTGCACCAGCTTGGAGCCGATTAACTAATGGCACATTTACCGCAATGGATGTGGCTACATTAGAATTTGAATATGCTGAATCTCAATTTGCTGAGACACTCAAACCCCTGCTGGCCGAGGCGAAGACTACTGTTGCCGGTACAAGCAAATATCAAACGCCTGTTCCACATGCATCAACACCAGTTGGTCGAAGAGGGCAAAAGGGCGATATTGATGTAAAACAAATGAATTTTAAACCCACAGTCATTTATGGCAGAAATTACTGCACCCATGCAATAGAACAAATCAATTATCGTGGAATAACGCCCATGGCTGTTGAAAATGCTATACTTCACGGAAAAGCATCACCTAATAAAATCCTCACAAGAATGACTCATTACGATCCAGTCAATAATATTTCTGTCATCACAGAAATAGCAGATGGAACAGTTGTAACGGTCTCATCTGGAATCATAGGGAAATAAAGAATGATTAATGAAATCAAAGAATATAACCAACGACAACTTATGCTAATGATTGCGAAAATTAATTTTTATAAAAAAAACGAAATATCATTTGGCCACCTCTTGGTATCACTTGAAGCGCTATGTAGTTGCCTGAAAAACACTGAAATTAGCTGGAAAGAAAACTTTTATAGACTGTGTAATAATTTGGACTATAGCTACTTAAACTTCAATAACATAAATTTAAGTAAAGAGATTCGAATAAGTGAAAAAATTGAATTTGACGAATCAATCAACGAATTAATAAAATTAATTCACCAAAAAATACCTAAATCCAACCTGGAATCTCACTAATTTACAGCCCCAACTTCACTTATTGGGGCTATTTTTTAATGGTGACGTTATATCTTTGTTTTTCGGCAAACCAAAAACTTTAAAAGGTATATAATATAATGGAAAATGAGATTAGAAAGTATAACGCCAGGCAAATAATACTTATTGAAAGCAAGATTAATGCTTACTTAGAGCTTATCCGAAAAGTCGATTGTATAATTGCGAAGCTCATAAAGTGCTTTAAAATAACGTTGCACAGTCTAAAAAACCCTTTATGAACTTCGCAATGAAAATGATACCAGATTTTATAATGAAAGAAATTGAACCTTTAATTT
>JAHFBP010000003.1 GCA_023249975.1 bacterium | reverse complement strand
CATGGGGTGACAACGAAGTTACTAATTTTTTGATGATTGTTAAAAAATTGATTGATATGCGTGATCAAGCAACTCCGGCACAAATTGCAACGATTAATACCTGGCTGGATGGAGCAACGTCAGATTATGTCCCAGGGGCTAATGGTAAAGGCAAGCAGTATCCTGGAGCCGGAGGCCCAACTTACAAATCAAGTCCGCTTAATATTTATAATGCGAAACATTACGTTTTTATGAAGCAATTGATGACATCGATCGCAACAGAATTTGTGGCTCAGACAAATCATGCTGCGGTGATTGATGCGATTAAAGTAAAAATCCCTTCACTCAGGACCGCAGACCCTGCGATTTTGCAGCAAATTGGAACCTTGGTAAAACATCGGCTTGATGATGAAGATGACCAGTTTTTTGGTAAGGCAGGCAATCCTGCCTTGCAGCCAGGAACGCCTGCAGACACGAGTCTCACGACAATTGAGTTGCTGCCAGATCTTGATCCGACCAATCCTAAGTCATCAGCCAGGTTGCGTCAATTGATCAGCTTTGTCACCTCAGCGCCTGCGTATACCAATTTTAAAGGTTCAATTGTCACTGATGTAGGTACTTTTCAGGATATTCAGGGCTTTCAGACGGGCATGGTTACAGCACTCAAGGCGCCATACACTTTTCAGGAATTTGTGGAAAGTATTGAGCGACTTTCGCGTCGACCTAATTTGGCCTCGGCTGATTTGCAGCGCATTGTTGCACGAGCAGGTTTGCTCAATCAAAAATTTAAGAATGTTGATTTTGGTGTTCCAAGTTCTGACCTCATGAGTCGACTGGGATTTGCTTTGGGTAATGTGCGCGACACTGGCGTTTCTAGTGACGCATTGCTAAAAAGTCCGAATAACTCAATTGATTTAAGTCGAGCCCTTTTCACGTCTTTGATTGCAGCATTTGGGGTTGAAGAATTTAATCCAAAAATTCCTGCAACCAACACCGTCATTGCGCTTTCTTGGATGGGGCTCGACCCAAAAGCTCAGCCAATGTTTGTGACTTGCGTGCAAAAGAATAAAACACAGCCAGAGCTTAATTCAGATGGTTCAACTAAAACAGTTGGATCTGGTCCAGAACAGTATCTTGAAGTCAAAGATGATGATCCGGTAAATCCTGCAGCACAGTTTACTGTGGTGAATAATGCGAACACCCTCACGCTGATGGCTACATATTATTATAACGAAGATGCTGGTGCTTCGGCTTCGCACTATGTTCAATTTGATTCAACGGGGAAAACTCCGCGTTATGTTGGGGTTTCCCATAGCACCATGGGAACTGCTTCGGATATTCGAGATGGCCGGCTTAAGCTTTTTGCAGCTGGGACCACAGATAGTTTTAGTTCTTTAACTTTGGCCAAAGTCAATTCCACGGAGGTTACCAATTCTGTGGCACAATTTACCATGGAAGGTGATCTTCCTGCTGCTTCATTTAAAAGTAAATTATTCAGTACTGCGGGCAATACTACGCAAACATTTGGATACATTTCGGTTGGACCTGACAATGTTGTACGTGTATTTAATGATTTGACCAAGGCTCCTGCGGGCGTGATGGCAAACAATGTTCTGACGGCCGGACCATTTCAGACATTCAAAATTGTGGTGCTCGATTCATTTTATGTTGATCTTGGTGCATCGCGACTTGAAACAGTTTTTAATAAGCGACTCAATGCAATTCAAAATGCGATTCAAGCTGCTATTTCAATTCAAGCAGGACAGTCAGACGGCATGGAAAAACGGTATCGTGCAGCGCAAGAAT
Source organism: bacterium (assembly GCA_023249975.1). Taxonomy (GTDB): domain Bacteria; phylum Babelota; class Babeliae; order Babelales; genus JAHFBP01. The sequence continues at coordinate 99,388 of JAHFBP010000003.1, read as the reverse complement.
TACTCCGGTTTGTGAATGATACTTTTGCAACTTTGACCGTGAGAGGGGCAACGCCTACAGATATTCAAAAAAATCCAAAATGGATTGCGCTTGGAAAAGCATACGACACGGTGGCAAATCAGTTGACCAGTTTTGTTGCAAGCGATGCGCGACTTACACAAACACTTTCTGACATTGATGCTGCCATGTCTAATTTGTTCAGTCCTAAAAACTTTGTTGGCATGCCGCAAGATGGACAAACCTATATTTTGTATGCACCTAATGTTGGAGTTTCAGGGCGTTCAGGTAATTATGTTCAGGTAGAAAATTCACAAATTTCAGGTGACACGAATTATTATGCACGAGCTTCCGCAACTGACCCCTTGAGCGATGCAACGCATTTTATTGTGCATCAATTTAGAGACATTATTTGTATTGAGTCTGTTATCAGTCCAGGCAAATTCCTCAAGCGTCAATTGGTTGATGCAAAAGCATTCCCCAATTGGACACCGGCTTCTCAGGCATCTCATACGCGACTGATATTTGATACCTTGGTCAATTCTGATTACAAAAATCAGGATAATGAACAATTTCATTTTAGTGTGAGAGAGGCGAAAAATATGACCGATGGCAGCTTGGTAATTCAGGCACGTCAGTTGGTTGCGCAGGTAGCAGGGGCTTCTGCGGCGGTAAATAATGTTCTTGATCAAGATGCGGGGTATATTCATGCAGCGACTTCACCAGATGCCACACCAGATTTTTATTTGAGAACTATTGATCTTGCAAATGCCTCGACACTTACCAATGTTGTTAAGGATAACGCGACCAGTTTCCATTTGGTGCAAATGACGACATTCTACAAGCAACTTGCCTCGGCTCGAACTCAAACTGATCCTGTGCAGCGTATTGGGTCCTACAAAAACCTTGCCAGTGGGGTAACAACTGACACTGATATTCAATTGTTATTTGGTGAAGTTGATACATTTATAGAGACTTTCCGCGTTGATGTGACGACGTGGACAGCTTTTCTGGCAAACATTCCTGTGATTGCGGCATTTACTGATTTGTTCACAAGTTTTGAAACGGTATTCAAGTCAAAGCTCATTCAAGTAGCAACTGCGGCCGTTGCAGCTCAAGCGGCGAATGGGTTAACTCCTGCGACTTCAGCACAGCCTGCCAAATCAGCCGGCCGCTCAGATCTTGGTAAATCATTGAGGGCAACGGAACGCAAACTCGTAACGCCCCCTGAAAATTTTGCCAAAAATGTATTGCTTGACGGATCAATTATTGCACTCAAGTGGACCAGTCCTTCGGGCATGGTTCGCTATCTTACTACTCACACCGTGACTGATGCACCTGATGTTGCCAATCTAACTGCAGCAAAATTAACGAACGCGGTTACTGCCAATAAAAACATTCCTGGCGTTGCTTCCTCTGATAAAACTACAAAGACGTATCTTGAAGCCGATGGCTTGGTTCCGGCCGATGCTCGATCACAATTTAGAGTTATCATCAAAAATGGCGCCGTAATTTTGCGATCATTGAGTGGAGCTGATCTAATTATTTCATCACCGCAATCGAGTACTGTGGCCACGACGCAGAGTACCCTCAAAACATATGTTGGCACAGCTATTGATGAAGAGACTGCGATACTTTCTGCTAATAAGGAAAAGATAAAGGGGCTTTATGAGCAGTATTTTAGGAAATATCTTTCTCGGGTTGAATTAGTTACACACTCAATTGCAGTAGATGCAACTCCCGACTCTAAATTCCTTTTCGATCCTGTTGGAACAGCACAATCATTCTCACTCAAAAGTCGTAATGATGGTGGTGGTTATTTATCTGTGAACATCAGTGATACTTTTGTCACAACACTCAATCCTCTTTCTCTTGAATCGTCTGGCATGAAGCGTGTTGAAAATGTCTTGGGACAAGAAGAGGTAAGTTACGAGCCAACTTCGTTTGAAAAATTCACGGTGGTGCCAATCTCAACCTATATTTCAGGTCTTGGGGTTATTCGTACCGAGTCAGACTATTTGACGCGACTTACCAAATACCTTTCGTACGTTGATGGCGGAAAAACTGCTGATGAACGACAAGCATTTGTTGATACCATTGGCAGTGAAGTTGACAATTTAACGAGCAACTATGTTGATCTGAATGATACTTATAATCTTGCTAATCCGCCCGTTGCTCCAAATCTTGGTCATGGACTTTGGGAGCAATGGGGTGACGATGTTGCCAATCCTGATATTGATGCGGTGTACACTTCGTTGTTCAATCGGATGGACACCGTGTTCAAATCAGATTTTGCCGATCGCGTAAAGTCGATTCGCGCAAAATACCAACAAGGATTGCAGGCGGTGATTGGTAATTTTGCACCGGCAGACGGTTCAACTGTGGCGTTGCGTATGCAGGTTTATCGTTCTGCCAATGGCAATGCTGTTGCAGCTGCGGGTAATGCAGCAGGAGCAAGTGGAACAGCTGCTTTTGCTGCGGCTGCAAAAGCAAAGGCTGACGCTCTTGCAAAAATTGTGATGAAGGGAAAGACCCAAGCAATTATCGATGCATATTCTTTGGCACTTGTTGCCGAAGCTGCGCAACCACAATCAACTCGATATGTGCGCATTATTGAAAGCCAAATCCAGCCAGGAGTCTTTTTGGTGGGGGCTTCAAACGTTGGTGAGCCAGATGATATTTTGAGCGATATGACGCAATTTAAGGTGAAAATTAAAGGTGGACGCATTGGCCTTAAGCCTGTACATGAGGGCACGGGATATTTGGCAAGTTCAATGCCAACTGTTGCTCAAGTTGCATCATGGGTGCCAAGTAAAAAATCATACGAAACAATTGTCAAAGCAACAGGAACTACTTTTGACACATCAGCTCCTTCTGATCAGGAAGTTTTTGATCTGGAAGCTGTTGCGGAAGCTCCAAATCAAAGTTTGAGCGCTATTAATTTGAAAAATATGGAAACAGGTGGATATTTAGGGTTGAAGTACGTAGAAATTGATCCTACATCTGGAAGTCCGACGCCAAAAAACGTGTGGCCTTCTGTAATGCAAATAGATCCTAAAACAGGAATGGTTGCAACGTCATCAACAACTAATCCGGCTTCAATTCCTGTTTTGACAGAAATTGATCCCATATCTTCAGCTAAAACGATATACACGATGTCTAAATATGACTCCACTGCAAAAACCGTCACTCAAACCACAACTCTTTATATATTAACAATTGACTCTATAACTAAAAAAATTACAACGACAGCGGCTCCGGCAACAAGTACTATGCCCCAACTTGCAATGCTCGACGATACACTCATGTTGCGTACTCTTGATCCTGATAAGACGATTTTGACAGGGTCATTGATGCCATTTGATGAAAGCCCTCAGACGGGAACGCCAGGAATCTTTAATTTTGAAATGATTGTATTAACTGATTTTTATACCATTCTTTCTCAAGCTCGCGCTAAATCGATTGCTGATCACGTGGAAGCTTTTGCACAAGTCATTCCTTTGGTCGGATCAGATGATGAAATTAGACTTTTGATTAAAGAAATGTACAAGTTTATGACTGATGCAGCCAGCGTTACGGCTGACTGGAAGACGCTCAACATCGATCCGGTGCATTCAAGATTTGTGCAAATTGCTACATTGGTCAACACACAATTTACAACCTTTTTGAGCACTGATACTTCAGGAATGCAAGCTATTGTTAATAATTTAATGGCTGTTGACACTGGAATATCAGTCCAGGACTTTATTGCTCGATACACTGATTTACAAAATAGATTGAAAGTTCTGACTATTGATCAAGTTACACAATTTATGTTTGATTTGACCCGATTGGTGAATAACCGTGTTACGGGAATTCGCCTTGATTCAAGTTGGACGTCTGGTCAGGATGCCGCATCAGGGCAGAGTGGGACAGGAACACAAGCTTTGTTTAAAGCACTTTCCACTGCTATGACCACCGCGCTTTCGTCCCAGACTTTAGACAATGTTAAGGCAATAGGTACGGCACTACATACATTTGTTACTGCTGCCAATCCTAGTGGCCCAACAGGGGAAAGCGATATAGCCAATATGAATATGGTCAAACAAATGTTTACCGATAATTCTCCATCATCGTATGCAGGCGCATTTAACGATCCAACTTCCTACAATACTTGGAATACCACTGTGATTAATGATCTTGCTGAGATTGATAAAAAAATAGCGGCTACTGCAAACACTCCTGTTCTTTCGGGAGCAGGCGGTCTTTCTGGTCAGACAAATACTACCTTGCAATCCTATTTGAGCGGCATCACTCAGACGGCACTTGGCATACCAGGTTTGAATGTTGAGCAATTAAATGGTGATGGAAAATCAGAGCATGTTCTTGGATTGCAAACATGGATACAGCAGCAGGTCTATTACAACAATGCCATTGTAAAGAGTAACAAGCAAGCTGATGTCAAATCTCTTGCCGACAGTGTAGGTAAGGCAATTAAATTCCAAGAATTGTACGATTATGTTAATGGATGGATTGGCAAAGACTTTTTGGGTACCAATGAAAAACAATATGTATATATCTTCTTGCAAAAGTTGGTGGCACCCATTTGGCTGAATCTTGCCGCGTACGAAGAATTTCCGATAACCAATATTAGCGATTTGCTCAATCGTGCACTTGCCAATCAATTTAAGGATAATACCGAAGATGTGCCACTTTCAGCAGCAACACTTGCAGCACTTGGAGGCGTTGATCCAATTATTGATACAACTACACTTGCAAGAACATGGTTTAAGCGCATCAATGCATTGTTGCAAAATCAATATCTTCAAAAGACCCCTCCGCAATATCCTTCAATTTCTGCTGATGTGTATATGGCGAAATTTAAAGTAATGGCTAAAAATGCCATTGTTTTAGCGCTTGCAAAAACTCCAATAAGCCCTGTAATGACCACTGAATTGTTGCGAGTTATTGCACTGGAAGCGGCAACCACGCCTGCAATTGCTCCAGCAACAACTCCGGTTCCCGTGGTGGCTCCATTGGGAGGATTGCTTTCAGACTTTAATTCGTTGGTAAATTACATTCAAAAATATGTGTATCCGACTGACAGGGCAACTCAGGCGTTAATTAACACGGCACTCGGTCGCAATTCGTTGGCTGGTGGAGCTTCAGCCTCTGGAGCGTTTATTTTGGGTGATGGAACTTCAGCAATAAGTGCGGCGACTCCTGCAATGAGTTCTCCGTTGATATTGGGCGGATTAGGAGGCCCTTCTTCGGCAGTACCGGTTCAATCGACACCAGCATCTCTTGCACCAAGTTCAGCTTCTGCAACAGGTGGCACACTTGGTGGAGGGGCTGATTAATGCAAGGAATTTTGGTAGTTAGTTTGAGTTTTGAAAATATAGGTTTTTTTTGTAAAAAGCTGAGGGGCGAGGCTATGAAGCTTTTACGACATATGCGTGTTTTAGTATTGATCCTCATGGCTTTTTCATACGCAACAGGCTGTTTGGGAAATTATACACAGACAGATATCACAACGTTGGTTAATACTCTCAATACTTCTGTGATTGCACCACTGATTACCAATGCTGCAACGTCGAGTAATGCTGATAAAATGGCAGCACTCGGATTTGCCTACACTGGCGGAGCGGGTGGTTATGCCGGGGTGGTGGATTTTCATCAACGCTGTCAGATTATTATGCGTGATGGTGATTTGAGTAAAGTAACGTCTGATGTCATCACAAGTTTCCGTAATTGCATTTACAATATGTACATTGTTTATAACGGAAATGCTACGTATCCCAACTCACTCCTTTCAGTTCTTACAGGAACCATAGCAGCCTATAAAGCCGATACCTCAGGCACAGATTATTCTCAACAATTAATACAATATGGTGGCTGGTTAAAAAATCTGAATATGCATTTGACTGGCGCTCTTGCTCCAGCACCATGGACGTTTTCAGATGCTCTTGGAAATCCGGTTACTTATACACCATTTGCCGACATAGCTGTTGGAACTCCGGGGCTTCGTACCCAATTTGGATATTATTTGCCACGATCAGATTTGATCACAGATCCCGTCGTTGCAAATCAACAATATATTCCCGCCAAAGCGACCAAGGCAGCTCTTCGAATTAAAGGAACTACCAATTATGTGCAGGTGGTTGAAGATCTCACCAATCCGGGACGTTTTTACTTAAAAGGTGATGGCATCAGTCCGGTAGGGAAAGAAGCGCAGTTTATGTATACCTATAGCTTTGACACTTTCGGATTGCAATCACAATTGACCGGCCTGTTTTTGGGCGCACCGCAAATACCATTCAGTCCAGGAAATGCTTTATTGACGCGATTGTCGTGTGATCAAATGTTTAGTAATACTTCAGATAGCATTCCACGCTTTAAGTTTAACTCCACTCTCAATACTCCTGGAGCTGTTCCACAAATTCAAATACCTGGTGCGGCCACGGGCACGATGATGGACAATCCTGTTTTTGGAATTTTGCGTTGGGGTTCTCAAAAGGGTGTTTCTCCTGTTATAAAACAGGCAATTTCTAGTGCGAATACGGCAGGATTTTTAACACTTGGTACTGATGGATACATTCGAGTTTACGATCCAGCCACAACAGCGGCTTCATCATTGAATACATTTAATCCATATTCTGTTACCGCTGCAACGGAATTTGAATTTGTTCAGATTCTTCCGTTGTATGATCAACTGCAGCAATTGCGCACCGTGACCGACATTGGCCAGCGCATTGCGGGGTACCTGTCAATTTTGCAAAACACTATTTTTTCCAGTGACCAGGATGTTGTGTATTTGATTAATGAATTGAGTAATTTTGTTGTGAGTTATCGAACTTCTCTTTCAACCTGGAACACGTTTACGGCAGCGGGAGGTTTGACGGCATTAACTGGACCTCAAGGCCTTGTGACTACCATCATTAATCGCTATCCATCACCAAGCGCAGCAGCGGCTCCGATAGCAGCACTTAATGCTCTTCTTGGTCAACAAATAGGATTGATGATCGGGAGTATTTTGGTTGATAGTAAAACAGTGATACTTAAAGTTTCAGCCTCAGCTGCATCAACAGCAATGGGAGTAACTATTGCAACTGATCAGATGTTGGTTAATAACGGTTCGTATCTTCAATTGGCACCATTTGATCCAATCAATGCAGCCTCGTATATCAAAATTCAAACGGCTTCAGACTCAACAATTTCAACTGCAAGCCCAGGATATACACTTTCATTTGTTTCAACAGGAACCATGGCTGGTGGATATTTACAGGCGGGGAATGTTACTGATGTCCCTGTTTTGCAAACACGTAAAAATATTACGCGTGCATCATTTGGAGCACAACAAGGAACTGATGCGCAAAAATTTGTAATCAGCAGCATTGCAGATGCTCGAAGTGGTGTATTCAAGCTTTACAATAAGCAGACGGGCGGGTATTTACATATTGATAACAATGATTTTTATGTACGCTCACTCAATCCAGCAATGTCTCCGGCAGCTGTGTATACTTCTGATGCGTCGACAGCTCAATTTTCCATTGTGGTTGTGGATGCCTTTTTGAATCAGCTTGCACAATTGCGTAGCCAAATTGATGACACGGTGCGCGCCAATGGATATGTTGCATTGGTTAGTCAAATCACTTTACCTATTCACACCACACAGTTGCTTGCGGAAGTTCAGGCATTTGCAACTGCCGCTCAACAAGATCAAGCACGATGGACGGCGTGGGGGACAAGTGCGACTACAGGTATTAAAGGAATACTTTCTAGTCTCATGACTTCACTTACCTCATATGCCACGGCTCCTGCTGATCAAGCTGTTCTGGGAAATATTAGTACAGTTTTGGCTAGTGTATTTGTGGCTCCAACGGGACTTCCTATTTTAAATTTTGCTGATGGTGCACAAGGAATTTTGCAAGCATCATCTGATGGTGGTAAGACATGGAGCTACCTCAATGCACAGGCTGATGGTTCATATTTACTAGACAGCAATCAAGCTCTTCCTTCATACGATTCAACCTATGTGACGGCCAAGCTTGATGTTGTAAATAAAACGCTTTCTCTCACATCCGCTTTTGCAGGTGGCAATCGATTGAGCACTTCGCCTCTTGTAACAGATGTGTTACCAGGTCAAGAATCAGCACAATATAGATTGCGATTTACAGGAACAACTTTGGATAGCACTACAAATTTTGTTTACGAAACAGCTGATACTACGGCTAATACGAATTATACAACCAATTTTTATTTGAAGTCTGGAGCCACTTATATTGGTGTTGATACTAATGCATTGCGCATTGACAAGCGACCCAATGCAGGTACTTACGTCAAAGCGGAAGCTCTTGTATTTAAAGTCGTTCCAATTTCTTCATTACAAAGAACCTTGAACGACACACGTAAAAAAACTGATGTAAATCAACAGATCGCAGATTTTACTGCAGATATTGGCTTAGTCAAAACAGTAGGTGACTTAAGAGTTTATATGTATGCCCTCAAGGACTTTGTGGATGTTCAGCGTTCAAATCCTGCTAATTTTAAGGCAATGCGTCCTGGCTTTTTGACGTTGCTCAATACCTTGGATAATACAACAAGTTTTGCTGCAGCTTATAATGCTGTAAATGGTGGATTTGTATCTGCGCTTGTTGACGTAAATAACAGCTTACTTCTTGATCCAACAACACAAAAACCACTTTCTTCTCCGCCAACTCCCGCTGCATTGCGTGGTTATTTGAGTTTACAATTGGTCGCGGGGTCTGGAATCCTTTCTTTTGCTGACAAGGTTACAGCCCTTACTCAAGACTTTAATCAACGTAATATTTATCCAACCTATGTTCAAGCTCTTGGTCAGGCGGTTGACAGTCGATTTGATGGATCTGATGCTGACATAGCAGCTTTGCTTACTTTGCTCAACAATGCTCAATACAATCAGCAAGTTTTGGCTCAAGATTCTGGAGCCGCTAAGATTCGGGGCTTCATTACCACACTCCAAACAAAACCTACATTTGCTCAACGGTTGGCTAATTTGAATGCTTCAATTACAAATATTCTCAATACTCCACAGCCGGCTGGATCTGATACCAGTGCAGCCGGACTGGCTCGATGGAAGCAATCATTGATTTCATTTGATGCCCCAACAACGGCCTTGATGATCACTAAGTGTACCGCTTTGGTTGGGGCTCTTTCAACTGCAACTCCAACAGACTATGCTACAGCATCACAAGCATTGAAAAGTCTAGCCTCTACCAATATCACCGATACTTCAGCCGCAGCTACCATTATGGGGCTTGCTTCTCAAATTGATAACTATCAAGGAGCCTTGAGCATCACCAATTTAGTGGATGGAACTACTTTGATTTTACAGGCATCATCTGATGGTGGTAACACTTGGTCATATCTCAACGCATTGCCAGATGGGTCATATGTTGCAGATATGTCTCCAGCATTGCCAACCTATGACACAACATTTGTGATCGCAACCGTTAATGTTCAGAGCAAGAAACTTTCGCTTTCAATTCCATCTACAACGGGTGGTCAAAAATACCTGAAGATTCCTGCGGCAGGCGCCACGGGCGTGCTGGCTGGGGCTGCAAGTGGTCAATTGCGATTGCGCTTTACAGGTACGAATATCGATGACACTACTAGTTTTGTGTACGAACCGGTACAGGCAAGTGCAACAACATCAACTGGCCCAACTCAGTTTGTTTTGAAACTGAGCAATCCAGCTCTTGCCACGGTTTCTGTAACTTCAGGCAATGTGTACATCGCTGCGGACAGTAATGGTGCATTGCGTATTGATCAGTTGCCAACTCAAGCTGTGTATTCTACAGCAACTCAAGCATTGATATTCAGGGTGTATCCAATTACGGCATTAAATAAAGCCTTGAATATTATTCACAAAAAGACAGATCTTTCTCAGCAGATGACAGACTACACTAATATTCTTGGACAAGTTTTGACTGTACAAGATTTGCAAACATTAATGTTCTCATTGACTGATTTGGTGACAACTAATGCGACGAACATTGGTGGTCTGACAAGAATTAAGACAAGTTTTATAGCATTGCTTAATACTATTGCTAATACGCCAAGCTTCAGTTCTACCATTACGGCTGAAAATAGTACGTTTACAACAGCTTATACGGTTGATTCTGTAACGGGCAGATTATTTATTCCCTCAACTCAAAAGCTCTTGGTATCTCCTCTGACACCCTCTGCTCTACAGTCATATTTAAACACTGTTGTTTCGGGTGGACTTGGAACACAATTTACACTGTTAGCATTTGCGGACAAAGTTACCAGTCTTCAGCAAGACTTTAATCAGCGGGCTATTGATGACAAATATCTTGATCGTGTTCGCACGACTGTCGCCAATTATCTTGATGGAAGTGCCGCAGACATTACAGCATTGCAGTCATTGCTTGGTCAAATACAATTTAACACCCTTGTTCAGGGTCAAGATAGCAGTCGTCCTGTGGATGCTACAGGCAAAAAGGTTCCATCTATTGCTGATATGATTGCTACGCTTAATACCACTCCGACATTCCGTCAGAGATATATTGATTTACAAAAAACTATCACAAAAATAAGTGACCAAGCTCAAACTCCAACGGGATTTGATAGCGCGGCAACAGGATTGTTGGTGCTCAAAATTACAGCGCTTGTCGGAGCACTTGATGCGAGCAGTGGTCCAGATTTGGCTGATGCTGCAAAGACGCTCAGAGCACTTGCAAATACCAATATTACTGATTCAACAGCAGCACAAACTATTTTGGGATTTGCAACTCAAATTTCAAGTTATCAGCCATCAACGGTGGCGGTTCTTTCTATGACTCAGCAAATAAAGAATGCTTCAACGGCCTTGGCAACTCTTTCTGACAATACCAAAGATGCGTACCGTGTAACGATCAATCAAATGTATGCAAATCGCATTGAGTGTTCTCAGGCAGACCTTGCGGCATTTAAGGATCTTTTAAATCGTATTATGTGGAACAATGTGTATGTGACACCTGACAGTACAGGTAACCGCATTCCAGATGGAGCAAAATTCAATCCAACTCCAGCCCCAGGCATGTACGCCGCAGACAGCTTTGTAACGTATTATAATAATATTAATAATCCATTCTCATTCACTGATTGGCAAACTAATATTCAAAATATGTTAGCAGCGCCTCAGTTGAGCACAACTGATCAGGCTCGCTTGTTATATAAGCTTCAGCAATGGATGACAACCTTGTCTGATTCTACAATAACGGCAACGACCTTGAGTAATACCGTTAATCTTCTTCAGCAAGCTTCGTATAATCAAATGACAGCATATGCGACTCAAATAAATGGATTCATTACACAAGTTAACAATGAAATTACTCGACGCTCAGGAAATATTGTTACGTATGGGGCACAAGTTGCTGCGCTCAAGCTTCTCATTCCTGTTTCACAGACTGACTCAAGTGCGGTCAAAACATTTATTACAAAACTTACTGGGCTTGTTAATACTCGTGTTCAAGGAATGGATTCTGAGGTTGCAAATTTACAAAGTTGGCTTGCCACCCCAGCTGTTCAGAATGACAAAGCGCTCTTTTATGCAAATCAAATTAGCGCAATTAATCAATTGGCCGCTAATTTGAGTATTTCAATTCCTTATGCTGATTATGTTAATGATTTAACTTCTTTTGTTCAGCAACAACCAAGCACAGGATTTGTCGGAGCAACTGCGGCAGATGCACGCGCTCGGCTCTTGGACAAGGCGCGACGCATTACTGCTCAGCGAGCACGTGCAACAACAGCTCAAGACACCTATGATTTGAGTAAAATTGCGCAACTATTTGCCTTTATTGTAAATAATTATTTCCCATTACCTATACCTGGTGACACAACTTCTCTTGATGCTGATTCACAATCACTGATTTCAACATTGAATGGTTATCAACAACAACTTGCACAGGGGGCTCCCGTTGGCAATACCGTACGATTTGTTGATCAGCTGACAAATCTTAAACAATTGTTCAAACAGTTGGATACCACGGCAACAATCGATTCATTTGTCAAAGCAGCACAAGACTTGGTGAATAATCGTGTGGATGCAACACAAGAATTACTCAAGAGCACTGCCATAGATACGACAAATAATCTTCCAGTGGGACTTCAGCCATTCTTGCAAAGTGACATGGTTAAAACACAAGGTAAGTTGATTTTCAATGATTCAGCACGTGCAAGCATTGATCAAATTGCGACATCAATTGATGTGATCATTCCATATGTTCAGTATTACAGCAATATTCGTACACTGTTGCAGAACTACCCATCATTCTATGACCCTTCAATTGCCAAAGAGTTCTTGGCAAAAGCTATTTATTTGGTCAATCAGCGAGCGCAGGCGCAAAGCGAAGGCTTTAAGTTCGATTACATAACTCAGATTTTACAATTTGCGATCACAGCACGACTTGGTGAGTCAAATGTTTCAAATGTTGCCGTAATTAAAACTAATGATTCAGATGCATTAAAGACTGCAAAACAGTTGTTGAATTGTTGGACATCTGGTCAGCCATTTGTTCCTTCTTCTACGATTTCCTACCAACAAGCATTTGTATTCCCAACAGCTACATTGGCAACAACTACTTCAACAACACTTGATCTCTTCAGTACTCGCTGCACAAATCTTATCGCAACGGTCAATGCGATTACCTCTTCTGATTTGGCAAATTCTGCAATGTTGACCTTAACTCAGCTGGTAAATGATAGGTTCCAAGGAACTGATGGTGACCTTACAGCCCTTGCCACCTATATCGATAAAACTATGCGATTCCAGCAATACATTTACTTACAAACGGCTAACAAGACAAAAATTGATGCCTTTGTTCAAATACTCAATGCGCCAATTGCATTTGCCGATCTTGCTAATTATTTCCATAATTTTGTTACCACACAGCCGGCATTTACTAAAACTCATAAACAAGTGTTTTTGATGATGCTTGGCAGAATTATTGCAACACGAGGTCAGGCTGCAGCTGCCAATGTTGATTTGACGGCCCTTGCAAGTGACATTCAATTTGCGAGAATTAATCGATTCACGATAGAGGAAAGTGTTAACCAAATTATTAATCCAACAACTCCTCCGATTGCAGATACGGCAGCGATAGATAATTACATTGTCATGCTAGCCACACCTGTTTCACAAGCAGAACTTTTTGCTCAAGATCTTGCATCACAGCAATCATTCATTGCGGGACATGCTGCGGCTAATGATTTCCAGACTATCACCGATGCTGCCAAGAATGCATGGGGTCCTAATTTGTTCAGAATGGCTCAATATGCCATCACGAATTATTCTAGTTTGTCGCCAGCACAAAGTGCCGCAGTTATGACGCTCTTGCAAGCGGCTACAGCAAACGTCTTTAAGGGAATGACGGATACCGTATCTCAACAAGCACTTCAGAGTCAGACCGCCGCTATGTTTACGCAATTTCAAACGCTTGTGAGTGCGACTCCTGGGATACCGTATTAAAAACATTTAATTAAACGAATAAGTTTTTGCAAAAAGGGGTGGAAGAATGATGAGGGGTTTGATACAAAAACGAGCATTAACTTTTTTGCTCATGGGGACTTTAGCTTATGTGATTTTTTCATCACATGTGCAAGCAGACTTGAGTCCAACTGATGCTGCCAATCTTGCACAAGCACAAAGCATCTTAAATCAATATGGGCCTACTGCTGCATCAGCCACCACACTTGCATCACTAATTAATTCTTTGTCGTCGCAGGCAGTTGCCCAAACGGCAAATGCATCGCAATTAACTGCAATTGAATGGGCAATTCGCAATGCAGCTTCAAGCACAGATTCAACCATTGTTGCATTGAAAAGCACATTTAATACCGCATTAACGAATTTTATGACTCTCAAGCCCAACCTCGTTGCAAATGCTGCTGTAAGCTCCGGAACCATCACGACCAATACGGGAGCTGTGGTTCAAACGACAGCCTTGGGCCTCAATCCTATGATGACAGATCGTATTGCCGCACTGGTAAATTTGATGAATGTCGTTGTTGCAAAAGGCACAAATATGACATCTACAGATCAGCAAAGTGTTGTGTCTGCGTTGCAAGCGTTGAATGTTGATAAAGGTGAGTTATTCAGTACAGAAATTCCTCAATTTGATGCGATTATTCGTCGCATTAATTATGTTATTTTGCGTGCCGATCCAGGCGCGACTCCAGGTGCCGCTCCATCTGCTGCATTGACACAAATGCAACAAGCAGTTGCTGCAGTCTCTACGGATTTGGGAAACATTACGTTTGAAGATACGTTGAAAGAACAAGAACGATTTTATCTCAGATTTGATCAATTGAGTGCGGCAGAAAAATCACGATTGATGCAGCATTTGGGTCAAATGTCTCAAAAAATTAGTACCATTACTCCAGCTCAAAATATTCGCTTTAAAAATTTACTTGAATTTTTGATGGCAGGTCCATTCAATGCTGATGCGACCAGCTCAGCTCTTATTTCTGGATATCTCAATTTGTTACCAATAGTTTCTGCAACAGCAGCTGCAATCGGAGGTGCAACGGGTTCGTTTGCTGCGGGAACTAATACATACGGAGATCAACTTAATGCACAAATTGCTAACTTGGCAAGTTTGGCCGGAACGGCTGTTGGAACGTTGCAAAAAGGTCAAATCTTTACTGCGGTGCAGAATCTTTATAACAACAGAGTTCAGGCGCTTTCTCCGATTGCAGCAGGGGATACAGACGAGTTTGCAAAACTAAGTTCTTTGATATCTACAACACAAACACAATTATTTGCTTTTGATGCAACCAAGACAAGTCAGTTTGCTTCAATGCTTGCCAATTGTGCACAAAGCTCAGTGTCTTTAGAAAGCATTCTTCAGTTCCTGGAAGCATTTTTGCAAGCAGGAAATCCTTTTGCTCCAGGTGATCAACCTCGGTATAAAAAGCATATTGCGTATTTGGTGAATAACGTAAATCAATTGAGCATTGATCAAACCAATCGGCTTAACAAGGTAATTAGTGTTGCTGCCATTAATTTTTATAATACCGGGCAAGACAAAACGGATTTTGCAGCCTATCTTGCAGCCGTTCAGCCTATTGATGCCAGTGCACATGTTCCAAGCAAAGAAACTCCAGCAAATGGAACGGTTGTTGCGCTGCAATCACTTTATTCACAAGGTGGCATTGGGGCGCCTGCATATCTTGCAGTTGTACCTGTGTTGCAACCAGATGGAACTACTCAGTGGCAATTACAAGCGACATCAAACGTTTCGTATTCTGCCGCATCACAATTTATTGTGACAAGAAACGTTCGTGCAGATGGCACCTTGGATACCTGGCTTGCATTGACTTCAAATTATTCTGGTACTCAAAATCTTGGATCGGCCAAAGACGGAACAACGGGCACTGATTGGAAAGTGGTATCAAGTAGTGATCCTAAAAAAATACTTGATCAAAACCTTGGACCTGTGCAGCAATTTACCATGGAAGGTACGCTTCTCAATGCGTTCATTTTCAGCACAGGAACAGGCGGGTATTTGTCTGTAGGCTCAGACAACATTGTCAGAACTCAGGACACCTTGCTCGGCGGGCCTGCGGGCTTGTTGGCGGGTACCAAAACTCCAAAGCCTGGCAACGCTGAAACATTCCAGGTTGTTCCGCTTTCTAATTTTTATCAGCAATTTGGGGTTGTGCAGGGTACTCTGGATTTGAATGCTCGCGTTAGGGCTATGTATTCAATTATTTTAAATAATCCAAGATTAACTGCGGATGAACAACAAGCCTATGTGGGTGGTATTACGGCATTGGTTACTGAATTGGTAAGAACTTCAGCCAGCTGGGCATCTGTTACGGCTTACTCTCAAGGCCTCATGAAAAACTTGTTTGGATATTTGGCTACACGACCTGAATATGCAACCTTCAATGTGGATCTTACTTCCGCACAAACAATGTTTGCCAATGGATATGCGATTAAAGACTACATTACGAGAATTCAAGATCTTGAAAACAAAGTACTGTCGGCCCAGGTTGCGGATGTTCCTGCGTTTATGCAAGCTTTGACTGACTTAGTCAATTCTCGTTATGGAACAACCGTGAATGATGTAGTGCCGGCAACCGTTACGTCAAATACTGCGGCGTTGACGAGTCTAATCAAATGGGTTCAGGGCACCCCAGTATTTAGTGGTCAGGCAACGGCTTTGGCCGCATTGCTCCAAATGGTGACGGGAACTACTGCTGCGGTTGCAACGACTGCTGCATTTTCTGATAAGCTTACAGACCTGGAAAGTACTGCGGCAAATACACGTGATGCGACACTTCGCACTGCATATTTTGCAAAAGTACAAACGGTGATGGACGCCCGTTATGGAACACTTTCTGCTGATCGAATTAATCAATCAGCAAATCAGGCTCGATTATTGCGCTTACTCAATTGGTACAAACTTATTCCATGGTTTGTAAGTGACTCTGTAAACTTTCCTAAAATTGATTCGTGGATTACTCTGGTCAATTCTGGTGCAGGTGCTGTATCAGAAAATATGTCATATGCTCAACTGATAGCAGCATATACACAAGAACATGTTGGCTTTTTGACAACGCCTCCAACTGCGGCAGTAATGACATCATTTGTAAAAAGCCTTGGTGATTTATTTGTGATGCACTTTGGACAATCGGGTGCTGACAAGGCAAATCATTTTGTGTTGCTGTGTAGAATTCGCTCCTCTGATTATTCACGAAATCAGTCCACTACCGATCAAACTTCAGAGTCACTTGACCAATGTGCAGATGCTCTTGCTTCAGGAATGGCGATTACCGACTTGGTGACAGCCTTGACTGCATGGGCGGGCCTACTTACTCCGAATAATGACAATGAACGGGCTTTGATTTTGGCTTGGTGCCAAAATGTTATTGATCGTAGATCAGAATTGAATGCAGCAGACTTAAGTCGCATGTCGGCTCTTGTGGGCCAGTTTCAATATGGAACAATGGCATTTCCAGCTACATATGCAACAGCACTTTCATATTTGAGTAAATCATTAAGTAATCTGACAACATTTACTGATAATGTGCAGTATCTTCTTGATAGCCTTACTCGAATTCGCGCTATGACAAACCCAACCACCGGCTTGCTTGATGTATTTATCCGCAGCGCACAATTCTTGGTCACTCAGGCAGCTGTTCTTAATAGTGCACAAAAAACAAGTTTGACAACTGTACTCAATGCCGCACGTTATTCTGATACACCTGCATATGTCATACGACAAGCACAGTTCCAAGATTTACTTAATCAGATGGATGCTGCAGCCTTATCAGTCCTCAGTCCTTCTCAGCAAGCCATTACTCAAGCTCAGCAAGATGCACTTTTGAGATTGCAAAGACCTGTGACAGTTACGTATTAAAAAAATTTAGGTATGAAGTTTTTAAAAAAGAGGGAGTGCTTTCATGAGAAGATATTCGGGAATAATTCTCAGCCTTGTGGTGGGAATGTTAAGTCTAACCAGTAATGTAATAGGTGAAGATACAGTAACAACGGGGCCGACATCACAGTCAGCCGCAACGGCTGCCGCTACAGTAGACTTAAATGCCGCAGGCTTTCCAACCAAGGTGAATACTTTTACAACAGCTCAGTTGCAAGTAGGGACTGCTTCAGGAACATATTTGACCGTTGATCCTGTAACTGGAATGATGGGCACTTCAACAACTCAAGCCCAAGCTGCGAATATTACAATCACCTGCAAGGTAGCCCCTGATGCTTCTGGTGCAAATGGGCAATATACCTTTGCTGTTGCAAGTACTAACCCAGCACTTGTTACCGATGCCACAAAAGGCACCGATGGAAATGGATACTTGTGGGTACGTAATTTGTCAGGACTGAAGGCATTGAGCGATCCTTTATGGAAATGGGCAAAGTTTGAAGCTTCTCCTCGTGATATTGGGTACGGAGCACAAGTTATGCCGATTGTCGCTAATGGAACTTTCAAGATTAAGGTAGGTATTAATCTTTCTGATCCAAACCAGCAATCATATTTGGTATTGGGAACAAGTGCTCCTGCCAAATTTTATGCCTATACCATGTCTGATTCAGGGGTTTTTGGTTCTATGCAACAATCTGATGCAACAACATTTGTGATAACAACGGTTGCTGCTGCTCAACAATCAGCTGCGAAGGCTCAACAAGATGCTGCAACAACCGCGGCTGCAAATCTTGCTGCTGCAACAACTGACTTTGGCAAAATAGATGCAATTCTTCAGGGACAGCCAACTCCACATGTGTATCTTAAAGCAGGGTCCTTGGGTTACTTGGTAAAAAACACTGACGGATCCCTGGGTGTTTCAGCTTCTGCAACCAAATTCACTCCAGCAGCTTCCATCATCATCAAACGTCTTGTTACCAC
Source organism: bacterium (assembly GCA_023249975.1). Taxonomy (GTDB): domain Bacteria; phylum Babelota; class Babeliae; order Babelales; genus JAHFBP01. The sequence goes on along the minus strand of JAHFBP010000003.1, from coordinate 81,005 downwards.
AAAGCCCGCTGATAGTTCAAATTTGTATGTACTTTCTGTGATATTGGCAACAGATGGTGCCAGTTCTGATTTGCAAATGCCACAATCTGGTGGTGATGCAGCTCATTCATTATTGACCTTCAACACAACGTATAACGCCGCAGACGCAGCTTCAGTGGCCGCAACGGTATTTACGGTTGAAATAGATTCTAATAGTTCTGGTGCAACAGGCGCAGTACGATTTAAGAATTCAGGCGGTTTGTATTTAGCTCTTGATGCCAATGGAGTAGCGCGTATTTTTGCACCAGATTCAAAAGGAGCATACACTGTTCCTGTTACTCAAAGTGCTGCAACAACCTTTACCGTTGAGTTTGTTCTTAACAGTCAACTCAATACGGGTGACATTGCGGCAATTTTGGCACAATACAAAACCTTGTGTGACAATCCAGCCAACACCATTGCTCAACTGGCTGCCGTGTTGAATGAATTTGGTCTTTATTACACTAGTAATTTTGATCCTAATAAATGGAACACAAAAACAATTACTGACACCATGACCTACTTGAAGAAAAAGGCCATGCTTGCAAATGTGACCATTAACGATCCGGTAACACTTGCCGCATCAGGTGATGTGTTTACCAGTGATTCGACTGTTGCAATCTCATTCCCATTTACTGCTGCTGACGGAAAAACCAGCACGCGTTATTTGCACGTTGATTGGTTCGGTGCATTGGGTATGAAGATCCCAATGAAGGAAGTGAGTTTATTCAATCCATTAACACACTTTATTGTTGAACTTGATAGTAATAAAAATGTGGGTCTCAAGTTCCGTGTTTACAACATTGATACCACTAAAACGACTCCTGTAATTACTTCAAGTGATGCGGTTTTGATGAAGCAGGCTGACGGATCGCTTGCATTCCAATCTGGGACTACGCCGTATTATTTCGGGGCAATTGTTCAGGGCTCAAATACTGACGGCTCAAAGACATTCAAATTCCAAGATCCAAGTACGGGCAAGTACATGATCATTGGTAGTGACAGCATGATTACCTTTGGTGATGTGGCCATGGGAACGATATTCTCAAAATCTTCAGTCACTGATGGCAACAAGGCCTTCAACAGAGCTCGCTTGTGGAGTGGTGTTGGAAACTTGGCTCAAGAAATTACTGAATATTCAACTGCATTTGCAGAAGCTAAAAATGATGCAACATCACTTGCGTGGTTGATTAATAAAACTGGTGGTACTTATGCATCATCAAATAATGATCACTTTATGAAATTGCAGGACTTGTCTGCCGCAGTTATGCAACCAGGAAACGATGCTGCGTTTGCGCAATTTAATAAAATGATTGATATCATTAAGGCATATCCAGCAGTTGTTGGAAATACAGAATTGCAAGCCCAAATTCAATCATTGCGAGCATTGAGCGCATTTGATCAAAGCCTCACGGTATTTACCGAAAATGCTGCAGCTGATTATGTGAAATATAATGACGAAGTGACCCAGAATAATCTTAAGAGTTCATCTTGGATAGAAAGTGTAATGGCCAGCACCTTAAAATCAGCACGAGCCATTGCTCCAACCATTGTTCTTGATACTGCTAAACAAGCTAAGTTGCAAGCTGCATATACCAGTGCTTTGACTGCTCCTAATGCATTCGATCCAGCTATTGCAGCGTATATTAACAGTCAACTCAATTCACAATTTTATACGGTGAGCGTGAGTCAATTTACCAGTGATTTTGGTGCGCTTCTGACACAACTTAATACTCTTACTCCTGGTGGCGCAGGCACTGCTGATGATGTCAATCAAATGCTTGCCAAGGCACTAAGACTGTATAATGCGACTTCGGATGTTGCTTCATCAATCACAGGTGCGACAACCAAGGGCTGGCAAGCTACCTATGATGCAGTAAAGGGCAACATACGTAATGCCTTTGCAACGCAGGGCTCTCCAACAATTACGTGGTACGTTCAGAATATTTTGAACAAGCTTTCTGCAGGGGCTCCTGCTGCACCAGCCACTCCAACGGGGCTGGGTGCTGGTCTGGGTACTCAATCAGGATTGACCTTGGGTGGTGGACTAGGTGGATTTGTGTTTGGTGGTGGTCCTGTATCAGGAGGTGCTTTATCACAACCTGCTGCAGGTACGGCCATTGTTCAACCTGCTGGCGCTGGCGCGGTGGGTGGGGACTAAAAAACTCCTACAATTTTGATCTTAAGGGGCATGCAGGTGGAAACTTGTACGCCCCTTTTTTTATGAATGCTAAAAAACAGGGAGTATTTTCATGAAACGGCAAATCGCGATAGTTTTAGGTGTGGCGATAGGGACGTTGGGATTAACCTATAATGTGGTCTATGCAGCTACAGCAACATCTTATCCAAACTTTACGTACACTGGCCCTAATTTTACGGCAACCGGGCCAACGGCTACATTATCTGCAGGAAGAGGATTTATTTATCCCAGTGGAGGGGCTGTTATCCCAGTCGGGGGTGGAACACTTTCTTTTACTGCACAAAAAACAACGAATCCTGGGGATATTTATCTTTCATTGTCACTTGTTGCTCAACCAAGTACAAATGATGGTCGCGGGCAAGGCAATGCTGTGTCAATAACGTTTGGGGGTTGGGGTAATGCGTATCTTGCAATCAGGTCAAGTACGGATGATGATGCCTCAAATATGACCGCAACATGGCCTGCCAATTTGTCATCATATGCAGGTTCAAATGCCTATCACTTAAAAACATCATTTTCTACAACTACAGGTGCACAAAACTATTCAGTCAGTTTGATTAACAATGTGCTGAGTGTAACTCTTCCAGGTATTATCACACTGGTGAAGGTAAGTATTCCACAAGGGCATCCTCTGTATAATTTTACATCACAGCTCTATGTTGGGTTTGGTGGTCTAAATAATGGCAATATCGCTTTTACTAATATTGCGGTTGCTCCGGCAGTAACAACTGTAGCAACTTTGACAACGGCACAATTGCAAGCCTTGAGCATGGTAGAGCTTTCAATAGCAATAGCTACACTTTCTCCGGACCAAATAGCAGTTTTAACTCCAGCTCAAATTCAGAATTTAACATCAGCTCAAATAAGTGCTTTGACAACAGCTCAAGTGGCCGCCTTAACAACGGCTCAAATAATAGTTTTAACTGCCGCGCAGTTGTCAGCATTTACTCAATCACAAATAGCTGTTTTATCATTAGCGCAAATTCAAGCATTTAGTTCGTCTTAGATATGCAACTTAATCAGACTTGTTCCTAAATTGTTAATTTATCGACTTTTTCTATGACCACTAGCTATTTTTGAATAAGCAAGAACTCAAAGACAGCTTGTCTGATTTCCATGTAATCAATATTTACGTATGAATATTTAACAAAAGGGAGTGTTTTCATGAAACGGCGAATCGGGATAGTTTTAGGTGTGGCGATAGGGATGTTGGGGTTAACCTATAGTGTGGTCTATGCAGCGACAGCAACATCTTATCCAAACTTTACGTACACCGGCCCTAATTTTTCGACAACAGGGCCAACGGCTACATTATCTGCAGGAAGAGGATTTGTTTACCCCAGTGGAGGGGCTGTTATCCCTGTGGGGGGTGGAACACTTTCTTTTACTGCACAAAAAACAGCGAATCTAGGGGATATTTATCTTTCATTGTCACTTGTTGCTCAACCAAGTACAAATGATGGTCGCGGGCAAGGTAATGCTGTGTCAATAACGTTTGGGGGTTGGGGCAATGCGTATTTTGCAATCAGGTCAAGTACTGATGATGATGCTTCAAATACAACGGCAACATGGCCTGCCAATTTATCATCATATGCAGGTTCAAATGCCTATCAATTAAGAACGCCTTTTGCTACAACTTCAGGTGCACAAAACTATTCAGTCAGTTTGATTAACAACGTGCTGAGTGTGACTCTTCCAGGTATTGCCACACCGGTGGTAGTAAACATTCCACAAGGACATCCGCTGTATAATTTTACATCACAGCTCTATGTTGGGTTTGGTGGTCTAAATAATGGCAATATCGCTTTTACTAATATTGCGGTTACTCCGGCAGCAACAACAACAGCAGCAACTACAAGTGTGATTGCTGCGCAAACTCCAGTAGCTGCGGCGGCGGGAGCAACTTCATTGCAAGTAGCTGCATTTTCACCAACACAAATTACTTATTTTACACCCTCGCAAATTGCAGCATTTACGGCGGCACAAATTGCAGCTTTGACATCAACACAAATTGCAGCGTTTACGGCAGCTCAAATTGCAGCTTTGACGACGAGTCAAATACAAGCTTTGACAACAGCACAAATTACGGCTTTGACATCGGCGCAATTGGCTGCTTTAACATCACCACAATTGGCGGCATTGTCTCTTGCGCAAGCACAAGCGCAATCATCAAATTGGACTTCAGCGCAAATAGCAAGTATGAGCTCATCGGTTGGATCAGCGATCACTGCTGCTCGAATAACAGCATATAGCCCAACACAAATAGGTACATTTACGATAGATCAACTTGCAACGGTATTACCATCATTGAGTGCCGCTCAAATAGCGGGTATAACAACAACTCAAATTCAAGCTTTGACGCCAACGCAAATTACGGCTTTAACATCGGCGCAATTGGCCGCTCTAACATCACAACAATTGGCGGCATTGTCTCTTTCACAAGCACAGGCTCAATCTGCAAATTGGACAGCTGCACAAATAGCAAGTATGAGCTCATCAGTTGGAGCGGCGATCACTGCTGCACGAATAACAGCATATTCACCCGCACAAATAGGTACGTTTACAACGGCGCAACTTGCAATGGTGCTGTCATCATTAACTGCAGCTCAAATAGCGGGTATAACTACAACGCAAATACAAGCTTTAACGGTTCCTCAAATACAATCATTGACTCAATCTCAGATAGTCGCTTTGACGACAACACAAATACAGGCTTTGAGCACCACACAAATAGCTGGATTGACGACAGGGGCTGTTGGTTCAATTCAACAAATACAAGCATTGACCCAAGCACAAATACAAGTTTTGAGCCAAGCGCAAATACAGGCGTTTACGGCAGTATAGTTATCGCTTTCAATTTGGTTCAAGTTATGATCCTTGACTATCATAGATATTCAGGTGTAACTTCGGCTTCACATGACATGCAGGTGAAAGCCTGCATGTTTCTTTTATGATTTTGAATTTTTCATTGAGAGATTGGCGAGCATTAAAAAGTAATTTTTTGTGTGTTTTGCCAGAATGTATATATGAACAAACAATTAATTTTAAGTTTGATTATGTGGTTTTCAATTGTGGGTGATATTGCATTGTATTCAGCAACGTCAACATCTATGCAAATAGCCGCTTTTACGCCAACACAAATAACTTACTTTACGTCGGCTCAAATTGCAGAATTAACGGTTGCTCAAATACAAGCTTTAACAACAGCGCAAATTCAAGCATTAACTCAATCGCAGGTTCAGGGATTAAGTGCGCAAAGTGTATCTTCTTGGTTTTCCTCTTTGACGTCACAACAAATTGAATGGTTAATACCGGCTCAGGTGCAAAATTTAACTAAAGCACAGGTTCAAACGTTGACATCTGCCCAGCAAAACGCTCTGGGATTAGCCTCTGCATCACCAGTACCCATTACTCAATCTGCTGCGACGGGGACTACAACAGCCAAAACAGCCGTTACAACTCCTGCTACAACCATGACCCTAACGCAACCAACCTTTGTTCTTGGGGCGTTAGGCGCTAATACAGCCACAAATACTGGGTTATCAGCTGTATCACCAAGCCTTTCATTGGGCAGTGGCTTGCCTGGCGGGCTTGTGTTTGGTGGAGGCTTAGGAGGAGGGGTGCCCTCGGCTCCAGGTAGTCCATTCCCAGTGGCTCCTTCCAATACAGTTCCGTCTGGTGGGGCTCCAGTTAGCTCTGCCGCGATGGGTGAGGACTAAAAACTTCCTATAACTTTGATCTTAAGGGGCATGCAGGTGAGAACGTGTGTGCCCTTTTTTAATTTGTCGACTTATTCTATTAGAAATTGGTATTTTGTAATGAGTTAAGAGTCTGGGTTTTTGCCTTTGACTCCAGTGTGCTGATTAATACTTTGTAGATTGAAAAGCATTAATTGATGTCCGGGGGGAATCGATGATGGTTCAAAATAAAAAATCAATATTCATTCGAATAATGGTCGCGTTATGGATAATTAATTTTTTCGCTATTGATGATTGTCGGCCAGCAGATACTTCGTCGTCTATGTTTGAAGTAGAAGGCGCTATGAGCCTTTTTTCAATGAGCCCAGATGGTCAGTATTGTGCTGTGGCTGTTGATGGTGGATTTCAGGTATGGAGATTTGACGGAACAAAATGGGTAAGTCACAGCACTGACTATACGCGTCCTCCAAATAATTCTCAGACTATTCCAGCATTTTCAACGGTGACAGCACTTGCTTGGAGCGATACGGTCAATGGCAAGTTAGGGCAGGCTTATGTTGGCATTGAACAAACAGATAAACAATATCTATTTGTTGCAGGTAAAAATGACCAGGCCGAAGACATTGTGGTCTTTTCTATTCAACCAAATTTCCCCCTTCAATATTGGTCATTTGAATCAATTCAAAATAAATTTTCATACAAATATAACACGAACAAAAGTGGTGGAGGCTCTCCTGTTTGGCAGGGTGAGGTCAAGGCTTTGGCTATCAGTTCGCTCAAAGATATTAATGGGAAATATTTAACCGAAAGTAGCAATGAGGGAAATTCATTTTCTCCCGTTGACTGGTTTTATGTTGCCGCAGCTGGAACAAAAACAACTGCTACCCTCAAGACATCTACCGCAGATACATTGATAGCTGTTTGGAAGGTTAAGGTAAATAAAGAAGGTATGATTGAATCTATCACTCGCATGGAGCAATCATACTATATGCCTCAAAATTATAACGGATCAATTGATATTCTTTCTTTTGCGCCTCCTCGTGCTATTAGTACAAGAGCATATTCTAAACAAACTTTTAATGAACAACTTTTGTATGCGGGCGGTGAAAAGTCATGGGTTTTTAAAGTTTATGAAGGTGACATAAATTATAGAAATTTTCTTATAGCTATTTACTATTCTATTACGGGAACTTCATTACCTAATAACTATGATTTTAGTGATTGGTCATCAAAAAAAATGACTAAGGCTTTCAATACAGCTTATTGGGCGAGTGTAAAATTGACAGATGCCGATAAGACAAATCTTACTACCAATGGTTTGCAAAAAATGGAACTATTTTCTTATTTTTCACAGGATATTGCATCATCGGTTAAATCGGTAACCTGGAGCCAAAATGGTGAATATTGTTTTGTCGGATGCGCTGATGGAAGAGTTCGAGCTTACAAGCACAATGATGAAGTTAATAAAATTGCCAATGCCTTTATATTCACTAATTTTGCCCTAGCTTCTGCGTTTGATGATAAGGGTTATTTGGTAACAGCTGCTGACAAGCCTGTTGTTAATTTGTGTTGGACAAAAGATGGAACAGCTTTGATAGCAGGCTCCAAAGCTCAGGTCGATACCACAACGAATTATGTAACATTTCGACTTTCGATGGCTGAAGAAAAATTTGAAAAAGTTGGCCCGACCGGTTCTTTGACGGGCAACCTTGCTTTGATCAATCAGGTAGATAATAAAATTATTACATACGAATCAACATCTTCTTGGAAAGAGCTTAAAGACCAATGGGGCTTTTGGGAAGTTCCTGATAATTATGACAGAGCACTCGACCCTTGGAAGATTGCAAGAAATATACAAATGAGCCCAAAGATTCCAGGAGACTATAACAGTGGAAGTGGATATGTGGCAAAAGCTGCGATGTATAAACGTGAACAAGTACCAGGGGCAAAGGTTTCTGCTATTTCAAAACTTGATGTGCCAGCAATTGCGAGTGTTCAATTTACAGAAGCTCCAGTAGTTGCAACGGAATATATCAATCTTGATCCAATTCGTGATTTTTCGTGGAGTCCCGACGGGACTTCTGTAGCGATTGCCGCACCGATTGCAAAAGGTAAGTTTGATTTTACCGTTTATGAACTTGGGGCAGACAAAAAACTTACAGAATTGACATGGGCGCGTAAGATGCTGGGTGACAGTGTTAACAATTTGTATTGCCAAGCTGTTTCCTTCAGTCCAGATGGCAAAATTATTGTATGTGGCGGCCCCGGCAAATTGGTCTTATTTGCTTTCGATAAATCTGCCAAAACATTCACCGAAATTCCTGTTGCGGGAGATGTTTTGAATTTAGGTGGTGTGAGACTTATCGATTGGGCACAAAAAGATGGGCGAACATTTTTTGTCGCAGCATCTGGAAATAGGATCAGGGTATTTAAATTGACGGGGGTTGGAGCGGCGGCAACAATTGAGCAAGAAGGTCAAGAAATTCAAACGCACACCATGTATTCAGGATATTCAGGTGCATCAGTTGACAATGGTGTGATTTCATCCATTTCTATGCGACTTCCAAAAAGAGGTAATAGTTCAATATTAGTAGCGGCTACGGCATTATTTGAAGACAAGAGTTCACTTAAAATATTCAGTCCACAGGTTTTTAATAATAATTCAAATACATTGCTTACAGCAACCCTTGGACACCTAGATCTTGTTGCAGACAAAACAACTCAACCAGGAACAACTATAAATAAAATAAAGCCAACATTTGCAGCCTGGGGACGCAGTGATGATGATTCTGATTATCTCGTTTTGACCGAAGGAAATTATTATGGGGTTTTCAAAATCAAGACGACTGACATCACCAATGCAATAGGAAGCTATGTTCGTACCGACGAAACGGGTGTTGAAAAAATAAGTGCAGATAACTTACAAATTTCTGATTTGTCATCAGATCTGACACATGTTGAATGGGTGTCTTCTCCGGCAGGGTATTTGATATTCGGTTGTAATGTTACAGGGACTACACTCGAATCAAAGTTGAGTCTTTATAAATTCAATCCAGGCTTTGATGCAGCAACGGGAGAGTGGGCGATGGGCAAAACAGCATTGACCAAAGTTGACGTAACATTTGCCAATACTCTTGCTTGGTCAAAATTAAAATTCATAAAAAATATGACCATGATTGGAGCATCAGGAGCACGACGTTCAGTTGCAGGTCAGACCGATGCGCAAGAAACATTCAGGACCTATACAACGGCTGAATTGGCTGCAAAATTAAGTTCATCAAAATCGATCTATGAAGAAATACGATCAAAAAAAAGTGGTGCTGAGCTTGCCAGTATTGCAGCATTGCAAACAAAGTTAGATGGGATTGTCAGGGGCATTGCAAGTTCTAAACCAGTAGCTGATTTTACCAATGATGCTAATGCACTCAAAGGATCTATCGATTCAATTAATAGAATGGCGCAATCAGTTACAGATGCAAATCTTACTGATTTGCCGAAAGCCAATGATGTTGATGCATTGATTAGCAACTATCAACGATCATTTGATGCAAATAAATTAAGTACTCCTGAAGTTCAACTGAATTACTCTGTGACAGACTATACCAGTACCCTAGGAAAAGATGGCAAGACGGTTGTAAGTGGCAGTGTTAAAGGAGCTTCGGCAAAGGTTAAACTTTTAGATGCACAAACAGATGCTAATGCATTGACCGCAATTAAATTTAATATTCCAGGTATTGCTGACATGGTGAGTGATAATGATTTAAGTCAAAAATCATTGCTTCAACTGTGCATTGATTGTGCAAACACTAAAGCCAATGCGGTTGATATTGCGGGTGCTCAAGTATATGAAAAATTCTTTAGTGATAATATCTCAACGGCACAAGCTCCACAGCAAGCTGTTAGTGATGTTCTTGGGCAACTTGGAACATATCAAACAAAAACATCGGAAATTTTGAATGAGATTACTCCAAAATACAATGCAGCCATGGGTTCAGAGTTGGCAAGAATGCAAAGTAAGGCGGCAGAATTGTCATTGACCATCAATGGTCAATTGCTCGCTGATCAGGCAACAGTATTAGTCAAAAAAGCAAATGATGCTGTGGTTGCGGTTACAAGTCTGGCCCAAACAGATCCTCGTCCGAATAATTTTGTAAATACAATCAATGCTCTTATGCCGGCAGTTGCCAATGCAAACAATGATATTCAGGGAATTGTTACGCTGTTCAACAACCAAAAGGCTGCAATTGCGTCTGCAACAGTTGTTCAAATTGAAGATGCACGTAAAAACTTTGCGGCTATGAATGCAGCAATTAATCAAAGCGATTCTGCAAATAAACTTCAAGCTTTGGCCACTGCGGTTAATGCTGTGACGGCGCAACAGACGACAATTGTTCAACAAATTCAGGCGAATATTGCAAGCTTGGGAATTGAGCAACTGATAACTTCGGCCAAAGCGATGTACGAAGGTGCGTCAGGTCTGAGTGCAAAATACACAGCGCTTAACGCACGCTTTGCAACAACATTCAAAACAAGTACTGATCAATTAGCCCCATTGCAAAAACAATTGAATGATTTAAAGCTTGCTGCAACTGATGCGGGTTTGGTTGTAGCTCAGGGAATGATTTCTGCGATTAATACTTTAGTGACAACTATCAACACAGCAAAAACAAATTTGGATCAGGCTTATGCCGATGTAACAATGAATGAAGCTGCGGTGCTTGGTGCAACCAGTGTTGCGGCTGCACAAGACGCAAATACCAAAATGCTCACGGCAAAAGTTAAGTTCGATACGAATTATTCTGTCATTACCACGGGAATAGATACTGATCTGCCTGCGAAAATTACGGATCTTCAAACTAAAATTACGCAATTGAGCGCGGTATCCGTTACCCCACAAGTTGTTGCGCAATCAGGAGACAAGGGCATATCGGGAGACAAAGTTGTGCCACCTGCTGACACAGGAGCTAAAGCATCTGATGCAACTACAACTGACACAGGAGCTAAAAAGCCTGATGTAACTACAACTGACACAGGAGCTAAAAAGCCTGATGTAACTACAACTGACACAGGAGCTAAAGCATCTGATACAAAAACTAAAGCTGACACTGCGTTATTAACTTCAGCCAATGTTCCGCTTGATATCACCACTCTTTCCGAAGGAACATATGTGCGATTGCGAGTAGGGACTGATTATCTCAAACTTGATAATGGAAAATTGGTTAAGGCGACAAGCAAAGCGAATGCAACATCATTTATAGCAAGCCTTCCATCATCTTCAACTTTACAGTTGGCATCTGCGGCAAATCTGATAAATCTTTCGATCGTTGATGTGCCGCTTACTTTGAATCAAAATCAACTTCGCCCATCAGAAAGTTCTAGCTATGTATCTGTCCAAACATACAGCACTGCATTGCCGGCGATCAGCGCCTTTGGTTTTGAGGCTGATGACCAATTTAATAATCAACTGAGTGTGGTTCTTAATTCTCAAGCACGAGCCTATTTCAAGCTGTTTGATAATGGAACTGTTGGCGTTTTCAATCCAGATTTCAAACCAGTTTCCAAGGCTCAGGCGAGCTTGATAGTGATAGAGGCATTCAAGTAGTTGATGTTTTGCAAATCGTGTTGCTAGCCTGTGAACATCCGCGTGCTGCGGGGGAGTTGGTTTAATGTGGGGTGGATAAAAATATGAAATTTTTGTGGCAAAATTTATTGATGGCATTTTTGGTTTTAAGTGTTATTCAGCCCGAGGTAGCTGAGGGCATAAGGTTGAATTTTCCAAAATACAAACCATCACAACCAGCCGCTGTTGTAAATTCATCTGGATTGAGCCAAATGCAAGGATCGGGGTCCAGTCGAGTTGCGGATATCCCGAATACTTCTATGGCAAGTGATGCATTATTGACTGTTAATGGTGTTACAGTGACTCAGCCTTCTGTACAATCGGCCTCGATAGCAGGAGCGAAAGACTCTCCTTTGACTTGGAGTCAGTGTGAGGCTCAATTGAATGCTTGTCAAACAGCCGCTGATCGAGCAAGGAGGGTTGCTTCTTCTGACAAAACCATAACTCAAGCTAGTGAGATTAATTGGACTTTTATATTTGACCGCGTGCACTGTGGCACCAATCAGCCGTATATAAAATCATGGCTGAGGTGGGAATATGCGCGGGCTGTCAAGGGAGGTGAAATCCTTACGCGCAGGAAGTTAATAGCAATCGCTAATAAATATCAAGTGATCAGTTTACTTTACGACCTTACTCCCGAATCGGTTGGGCCATCGGTTTTAACGGTGAACGGTGTTACGGTGAATCGGCCGAAGGTAACAGATGAAACGATAGCAGGAGCGAAAGACTCTCCTTTGACTTGGAGCTCATGCGAGGAACAATTGAATACTTGTCAAACAGTGGCTGATCGAACAAAGAGGGTTGCTTCTTCTGACACAACCATAGATAAAGCTAGTGAGATTAATTGGACTTTTATATTGGACCGCGTGATGTGCGCTGCCAATTTAGAATATGTTAAATCCTGGTTGAGGTGGGAATATGCCCAGGCTTCTGCGGGGAATGAAGCAAGTACCTGTGCTCGTCTGGCAGCACTTAATTTTAGTCAAACTATAGGCACTAATCCATTGGTTGACCTTATCCCAACATTGATTGTCAATCGCGTTACGGTGACTCAGCCAATTGTACAACCTGGTACGATAGCAGGAGCTCAAGGATCTCGTTTGACATGGAGCCAATGCGAGGAACAACTGAATGCTTATCAAACAGCCGCTGATCGAGCAAAGAGGGTTGCTTCTTCTACTCTTAACGTGACCAATCCAGGTCAGATTAATTGGAATTTTATGTTGCAAAGCGTGAGGAGCGGTGCCAATTTAGAATATGTTAAATCCTGGTTGAGATGGGAATATGCCAAGGCCTTTGCGGGGAATGAAACAGATACGTGCAATAAATTGGCAACTATCGCGGAGCAAAATAAAGTCACAGATTCATTTGCAGACCTTATCCCGAAACCGGTTGTTACAGCCCCAGTTATAGCAGCACCAGTAACCACTGTTTGGGATGCTCCAACACAGAGTTCTTTGGCTTCAGTGGCATCTGATACCAATATGTATAATCGTGCCGCTGCCGTTTATAAAGTTTTTGTAAACGCGGAAAATCTTGATGTTGGCTATGATTCAGCCACACCGCGAGATCAAGAATCACTTGCTCCTACGCTGGCACAATTTGCTTCAGCTTTGGCGACAACAATTGGTGGAGTTACGTATTCATCGATATCTAACACAATACGGCCTATGTCTTGGGCAAATCCTAGTCAGGTAATACAAGATTCGATTGCCGTGTTTAATTATATCGCTCCATCCGCGAGTGGGACTACTGCTCCTTCCACATCTACCGTATCTGTAAATGTGCAAAGTGCTGCATTTCTCGTACATGATCTTAAGCTTGCGACGCCTCCACCATCGGCTGCGAATGATGCAAAGACTTTTATGGCGAGTATTGTTACGGCATTGACGGCTGCCGATGCTCTCTGGGCTGCTCCGGCCAAAACTGCTTTGACTGCGGAGACTACAGATGATTTGTATAATCGAGCAAAAGATGTTTACGCAATGTTTGTAAGCCCTCTCAATGACAATGTTGGGTACAATTCAGTTACCATAACACCTCCAACAACAGGAGGCTTTGTTTCCATGACTACATTTGCTGCAGATTTGGCAAAAAAAATTGGAGGAACGTATTCTGCCACAACAGGAACGATTACCATTCCAGCTCCAACCAGTGGAGCAAGTTCCATCAATCCAGATTTAGGCATAGCATTTAATTACATTCCAAAGCCGGGCACTTCTGCTCCAACAAATGGATTGGCGCAAGTGATTGTGCAAAATGCGGCATTTCTTGTGTCAGATTTGAATCAAATTACACCTCCGGCAACAGTGCCAGACGCAACTGTCCAAAAAAAAATCGATCTGATGAATAGCATTGTCGCTGCACTCAAAGCCTCGGTGTGGACGGCTCCAACTTTGACATCTAATACAACTTATCAAAGTCGTGCGGCTGCGGTTTACAGTGTATTTGTAAATTCTGGCAATAAAAATGTGGGTACTGATGTGGCTTCTAAATTATTAACCGACGATTCAGGAAATTTTTCTACAATGGCTCATTTTTCTTCTGATTTGGCTGAAAAAATTAATGGGACAGGGTACAAACTTCCTAATGATAATAAAATTGTTTCGGTTGCAGGAGTTAATCCAGATTTGATTGCGGTATTTAATTATCAAGCCTCAAATACCGCAGTGCCGATCAATGTGCAAAGTGCAGCATTTTTGGTGTATGACCTTCAGCAGAGTCCACCTGACACAACCAAAGCGCTTACATTTATGAATGCGATTGTTACAGCATTGCAAGCGGCTGATCTATGGAATGCTCCAACGCAACCTACAACTTCAAGCGTTGATTCGGCTGTGTGGTCCCGTGCAGCTCTTGTTTATAAGATGTTTGTAAATAGCCAAAACGTGGGGGTTGATGCTCTTTTGAAGCCTGCATCACAACTGAATCTAACGTTGCAAAATTTTGCTCGAACTTTGGCTACAAAGATTAATGGGGGTTCTTGCTCGGAGCCAACTTATACTATTACGCCGACTTCAGGAACAACTTTATCTCCTCAAATACAAGATTATGTTACAGCGTTTAATTATAGTGTTCCAAGTTTTACAGGACCCGTTCCAGGGAATGTGCAGGCAGCTGCATTTTTGATCAACGATCTTAAGCTTATTACTGCAGCACCTTATACAGTTTCGGAGACTGTTAAAAAAAATGCTCTTGATCTCATGAATAATATTGTCTTGTCATTGGCTGCGGTGACAGGAGCCGCTGGCTCTCAAAATCAGCAGCAACAACAGCAGGCTGTCGCGGCAAAAGAAACAGACGCGCAGATGATGGCGCGAATATTAAAAGGATTTTATAAAACAGCGCAAGATGCATACAACTATAATTATGATGGTTCAATGCCAGAGGAGTTTTTCTGGAAACAAGTTAATAACCTAAAGACGAGTAATGCTATTTCAGCAGAGCAGCCTGTCTTGGCTAAAATAAGTAACCCAATAACAATTACCCTGCAAACAACCGCAATATATACTGCACTGAGTGCTTCCCCGCAAGAGAATGCCGCAATAGTTACGGCATGCCAAAATTTAATTACTCAACCAGCAATCCCGGCGTTATCTCCTGCAGCAACTCCTGCAGCAGGAGGTGATTCTATTTCATCCAATAACGGCACTCCGCAATCAAATATGAATGCACAAAATTCAGATGCTCAAATTAATGCGATGGCGACAACCATCAAATTGGCGTTTGGTAATGCTGATGTCAATGCAAAAAAAATAGGACTTACTATGGCCACGGCCAAGGGTTTCTGGAGTCAATTTGATACTACGGACAGGCCAGCAGCCATTAAAGCAAATGCTTTCTATAAAGATGCATTGAATAAAATCAATAGGGCGCATACCGATATACTGTTTGATATTTTAAGACAAGACACAACAACTATTTTGCAGACAAGCATTGATGAGCAAGTGTTGTCAGTATGTACAGATATTTTTAACAGTAAGACGCCAAAAACAGTTGAGCAATTAAATGCATATCAAGCGGCAGCAGCACAGGCGGCTATGCCCAAGACGTTGCAGGGCCTCATAAGTGGCGCTACTCCCCGAGATACCGCACCAAATTTTTGCAATAGCCTTAATAACCTTAGGACTACTAATTCTCGCACTTCTAATCCTTCAAATTATGCTGCCTTGCAGTTGCTTCCTGCAAATTTGATAGCAACTGATCCAACTATGCAAACTCTTTTTGGTTTGGTATCACAGCCTTTAAGCGCAAATCTTACTCAGCCTATGATTGATGCGCAAGTATTAGCTGCATGTACTGATATAGTCAATCATAAGACTCCGCAAACATTAGCTCAGATAAAAGCCGCTAAGATAGCCGTAGATCAAGCCGCAGCAGCAGTTTTAGTAAATGCTCAGAAGGCAAAGGATATGTTAGCACTCATATTGAAATTGTGGCCCACTGCTCCAGCTACATTGGCTAGTACAGATTTTGTTGATGGGACCACAGATTATTCGCCAAGCGTTTCTGAGACACAATCTTTTGGTGCTTTGACAAAGCTGCCAGGATACAGTTGGACGGCTATTTCAAATGCAATCAAAACTTCAGGTGATACACGCAGTGCTGCCATTACTAAATGTTTACAAGATTTGTATAAGTAGAAAAAGGGGACGAGAGAATGAATAAACAAATTCGAGTGGTGCTTGGGATATGTTTTTTGGGGATAGCATCAGCAGTATTTTCTGGCTCGACATCTCTGCCTCCAATGGTGACAACTGATGGTGATATTGCCAAGCTTGTGAGCCTTGCACCTCAAAGTTATCAACAAGGCAAGGATGAACTTTCATTTTATATCGATTTAAAAACAGCATTCGGAACTGATAAAAAAATTGGAGCAGCGCTTGCTCAAAAAATTTATGACGCTCTTTCGGCCACTCCACCAAAAGATATTGAATCTGAAATTCGTAATTTCCTTAATCCTCAAGCGGGAACTTTGTATACCTTGAGTGAGGGAACTCCTTATAATTATAGCTTAAAAATTCAAGACAAATATGTAGGAGTTGTTGGCGGCAACTTAAAAGCTAATGATGTAACTAATGACGTTGCGATGGCGTTAGTCGTTTTTATACAACCTAATCAGCCAGGACTTATGAGCTTGAGGCAAGGAGCGCGTTCATTCAAGTCATTTAATGTTGTGAGTGAGTTGAATAACAATCACATGATGGTTGCGGAAAGTGTGCGACTAGGTGGAATTTCCATTATTTCTGATACCAATGGATTGAATATTTTTGCACAAGAAAATATGAATTTTGAACATGTTGGCGCAGCTTCTGCCGAAACCTATCGATTCTTTATTAAATATGATAACCAGTCTCATCGCACATATTTAAAGCAAGAAGATGATGGATCATTTTGGTGGTTTTCTGCTGCAGCAACAGGCGAACGCGTGATTCCAGTTTCTGCCAGTAACGCAGCTGTATTTACATTTGAGCCGAAGTAGGTTGGATTAGTTACGCTATTGTCTCTTTGAGGCCAAAATTCTTTTGATGAGATCTTTTTTATCGCGGATATCTTCATTGATTTGAATTTGATATGCGGCATCAAGTGCTTTGCCCAACTCTGGCCCAGGCTTGATGATATCAAGTAAATCGCGCCCTTTGACAACCGGTTCCTCTGGATTGGTAAAAACTTCGGCACTTTGAGCTTTGGCGATAAATTGTTCAAATTCAGCAATCCCAGCATCACGCAGTGGCTCCTGGCTTTGTGCATTGCGGCCTTGTTGGTCGCAGAGTGCCAAAAGAGCGAGCATACGCAATGTCACTTGTGGTGCAATTTTGTGTGCCAATTTTTTAAAAGCATTAGGTTTGGCATCTTTGATTAACTTAAAAGGTTCCATGTGATGTTTGACCATGCAACACACGGTTTGAATCATGGATTGTGGAAATGAAAATCTATTTAAAAAATCTTGAGTAATCTTAACTCCTGCATGTTCGTGTTTGTAGGCATGTAGATGTTCATCGGTGCAGACCGCTTTGCCAAGATCATGGCACAGTGCTGCCAACATCAAAATGAGTTTTTCGTGCTCCAGTTCCAGCACGCGATCACTGGGCCGTTCGGGGATGATGGGAATGCGTGCAGAGGCATCCAGTGTTTGCAGGCAGTGCTCTAGGACGGTCCCTTCTGGATGATAATCAATTCGTTGCGGTGTGGAGGCGGTCTGTTCCAGTTCAGGAAAGCATTCAGCAAGTCGGCCAATTTTTTGTATCCACCTGAGTCCCAATGAAGGGCGTTTTGATTTGAGTAACATTTTACTCAATTCTTCGGTGATGCGTTCTCTGGGTAAGGGCTGTTTGGTTACAGGGTCAGCCAGTTTCATGGTGGCGCACAATTGATTCAGTTCATCATCCGGGTGCATTTCAAAGCGTGCAATAAATTGCATGACGCGATAAAACCGCAGGGGATCTTCCACAAAAGTTTGAGGATCAACGGCCCGCAGTGTTTTATTTTCAATGTCTCTGATACCGCCATAAGGATCAATGATTGGCAGGTCGCGCGCCGCAACATAGGATTGATCACGAATGTTTTCGTAAATGCGATCCTTGCGGGCAATAACGCGATCTAAATCAAGCATGAGGGCGTTGATCGTAATGTCACGTCGGCGGCAAGCTTGCGCAGGTGTCATTTTCGGATCAGTAATTACGGTTGGTTTGCGGCCCAAACTGTCGTGTCGTGGAATTGACCAGTCAACATCAAGATTGTGGATACGCAGAACGCCGAATTTTTTTCCGATGGTTGAGACCGGTCCAAATGTGAGTAAAATATTTTCAAGTTCTTTGAGTGTTAGATTATGAACTTCAATGTCGATATCTTTGATTTTGCGGCCTAAAATTAGGTCGCGAACCGCCCCTCCAACAGCATAGGATCGGCCACCGCGCAATGAGATGGCAGCTACGATTGGTTCGATGTGCGGAAGTACATTATTTAAAAATTGTGCACTTGTGAGCATTGCTCTCCATAAAAATATGGGAAAAGCGCTTGTAAAGATGCGCATCTTCTCCTACAATAATCATATCGAGCAAATTCAACAAGAATTAAGCTCGATTTATTGAAAATAATGTGATGGGGCTATAGCTCAGTTGGTAGAGCGCATGGATGGCATTCATGAGGTCATCGGTTCGACCCCGATTAGCTCCACCATCAGTAAAGGGAACGCGATGAGTTTAAGCCTCCTTCTCTATACACCTGTATTCGCCCTTTATCTTTGGGCTATAGCAATCAAATTTGGTATCGTCATCGGCCTGCACGTTTCTCTTTTGACACTCAGTTTTTTTGTGTTATTTACTCCACTTGCCAGTTACTTTTCTACCATCGCATTTTTTCTTTCTCCCATGCAAAGCCGTGATCGTGGCGTCAATTTGGTGGGAATGTGGTTTTTTTTGGTAGTTCTTAATAGTTTGTCGCTATGGGCAGTTCCTATGATTTACAGCAAAGTGCACATTACTGGAATTTTGTATCATTTTTTAATATTACCGAGTGTTGGTATTATTCCTGTCAGTCTTTCCGGCCTTTCTCTGGTGTATCACTGGGCAATTTCTCGCTATGTGTGGACTTTTAATGCCGGGAAGTATCATGTCTTTGGCACGATACTTACAACTCTCGCCTTTTATTATTTTTTCGGCAGTTCATTTTATGAAGAATATATCATTTCCCTTAATACGGGTGGTCTTAACTATTAAAGCTGCCGTATCATATTAATACATGCGCTGTTGTGTTATATTTCTTCACATCAAAATAACTCTTGTACCCAAATAATTTTTGAGTGAGGAATTTGTAGTGAGCGGCCTTGTCCTGTCAGATATAAAAAATTTTGAAGCTATTGCACAACTTGGAACTGATGTCGTTTCCCTTGCTCAGGGCGCCCTGAGAATTGGCGGGGTGGATCAGGCGATCAAAAATTACGTCAAAGAGATTTTGGACACTGATTTAGCTGATTACTACAGCCCTGGCTTGGGATTACCTGAATTGCGTGCGGTATTGGCGCAACAACTTTCTGAACAAGGTCAGTGCTCCGTGTCTGTGCGGAATGTGATGATATCTCATGGCAGCATGGGTGGCATTGTTACTGTGTTGCGTGCAGTTTTGTCACCGGGTGATCACGTTTTATTGCCCGATCCGACCTATGTTTCATATTACAATTTAATTCATGTTGCTCATGCGCAACCAATTTCTGTCCCCGCATTTGTCAATAGTGAATCTGGTTGGATTTTTGATATTGAAGTGATCAAAAAATCAATTACGGCACAAACGCGCGCTATTCTCATCGCCAATCCCTCCAATCCTTTGGGTATTTGTTTAACCAAAGTCCAGATGATTGAACTTGCTGAACTTGCACAGTTTCATGGCATTTATTTGATTATTGATGAAGTATATGAAAATTATATTTTTGAGGGTGAATTTTGCTCAGCAACTTCATATGCAGTTACCAATCCATTTGTAATTCGCGCAGGATCGTTTTCAAAAAATTTTGGGATGAGTGGTTGGCGTGTCGGGTATGTGATTGCATCGGAAGATATCATTAATTTGTGTGTCCCTATTCAAGATATTTATCTTGGTAATCCGGTTGCCATAGCGCAATATGCAGCACTGTATGCTTTAAAAAATCCGCAGCTTTTGGTTCAGGCTCACAACGCGGTCAAGCAATGTCGGGCAATAACATTGGCTGCTCTTGAGCCATTGAATGAGCGTGGAATTTTAAAATTTGAAAAACCAGCATCAGGGCTTTATATTTTTGCAAAAACCAAAGAGAATGATGCCACAGAACTTGCACGCGAGATTTTACATTTGGCGCATGTTGCGGTGGTTCCCGGCCGTGGATTTAGTCCACGCACGAGCGGATATTTACGCATATGTTTTGCACGTGACCCACAGGTTTTGGCATTAGGGCTTGCTCGACTTACCAAGTTTTTTAAGCAACCAGTTGATATAGAAACTATTTTGTTGTCTGCGCAAAAGTTCGAACAAAAACTTGTTCAAGAATTTGCTGTTCAGCAAGAGTCACGGTAAGCATGCTGAAAAAACAACAACATATTCACTTTGTGGGGATTGGCGGCATTGGCATGAGTGGCCTTGCGCACATTGTCAGACAACAGGGATTTATAGTTTCTGGGTGTGATGTGAATATTCAATCGAGTATTTGCAAAGACCTTGCGGCCCAAGGGTGTATCCTTTTTGAGGGACACGATGCGGCACATCTTGATGCGGTGGATGTGGTCGTGTATTCAACGATCATTAAACAACATCATCCAGAAATGGTAACTGCTCGCAAAATGGTACCATCCGTTATTTCACGTGCTCACATGCTTGCCCAGCTTATGAGTGAAAAAACATCTATTGCCGTGACTGGGATGCATGGCAAAACAACGACAACATCCATGGTTGCCCACGTTCTTTTTGAAAGTGGACGCGATCCGAGCATTGCCATTGGCGGCATTATGCAAAATATGGGTACCAATGCGCGCAAGGGGGATGGTGATTTTTTTGTAGCAGAAGCTGATGAATCAGATCGTTCCATGGTGCTGCTCAATCCGACCATGGCCATTATTACCAACATTGATCTTGAGCATCTTGAGACCTATAAAAATCTTGATGACATTAAAGCCACCTTTGTTCAATTTATGGAAAAAATTCCATGCCATGGCGCATTGTTTGTCAGTGCTGACTGCCCGAATACTCAGGCGGTGTTTAGAGATATCGACCCTTCGATACATTTTGTTTCACAAAACACTCAGGGTGTAGTTATTTCAAAAACTATTTCATTTGGACTGAGTGATTCGGCACATGTACGTGCCATTAATATTCAAAACTTAACTCGAGAATGCAGTTTTGAAGTTGTTATAGATGGAGTGGTTCTTGGGCGCATCATTATGAATGTGACTGGCGAACATAACATCCGCAATGCATTGGCAGCGATTGCTCTTGCCTTGCATGTGGGAATCCCATTTGATGAAATAGCGGTAGCACTCGCTACATTTGCGGGTGTCGTGCGACGGTTTGAGTTTCGTGGAACATTTAAAGGCATAGAAATTTTTGACGATTATGCGCATCATCCGGTTGAGATAGTCTGTGCGCTTAATCTTGCATCAGAGCGCGCAGAAGGACGACTTGTTGTTGCGTTTCAGCCACACAAATACTCCCGGGTTCACGGATTGTGGCATGATTTTATTCAAGTACTTTCAGATCCTCGGGTTGATGTATTGATTATGGCTGAGATTTATCCTGCTTTTGAAACACCTATTGATGGCGTGACAAGTAAGGCCTTGATTGAGCATATTCAGAAGAAAAATCCTCATCTTAAAATTATATATTGTTTCAATATTGATGAGGTTGAATCTGAAGCGCGTCAATTATTGGAATCAGGTGACTTTCTTTTGACTATGGGAGCGGGCCGCCTTGATGTTGTTGCAGGGCGTTTGGTGGATTCGGTATCCTAGTTAAGGCCTCAATCGTTCAATGAGGATGTAATCATGAAAATGTTGAATAAGGTAACCTTTTTGGTCATCTGGTTCGTCACATTCGCAATTCAACCTATTCTTCTAAATAATGTAGATTCCAATCATTTAGCAGCACCGGAAACGGAGTTAACTAAATTTTTTTCTGAAAAAAAAGATGCGCAGATTTCTAGATTTTCAAAATTTTGTGCGTGTGTGAAGCGTAATAAAAAACCAATAACCGCATTTGTTTGTGTTGTCGGCGTAGCTGCCATGCTTGGTATTATCATGGAGCTCCATAAGGAAAATCTGTGTTTAGTAAGGGAGAACGAAAAGATGAAGCAGCTATACAAAGAACACAATAGTACTGTAAGGACAACTATTGAACGTGTTAATGAATGGAAAGGCCGGCTTAAGGGATGTGACATTTAGGGGTTCTATTTTGCATGCCGTTACTCTTTGAATCATATGCTTGAACAGAATTTTTTGAGGCGGCATGGTCCTTATCAAGGGGAGTTTCAGGCAAGAGTTGAGCATGAAGGGCCCTGCTTAAGTTATCGGCTTCATGTAGGTTTGTGAACCTTGATTTTAAACTATCAATTTTCTTCGTTAAGCCATCTACTTGTGTTTTAAGATGATCTACAGCTACCCCCATTTCGCCGTAAAAACCATCGATCTTGTGTGAAAGATCTTCAATTTTAGCTCTCAGGCAATTTGTGTTTCCAGAATCATCGTCGCTGTCTCGATGGATTTTCCTTTTGTTGCCACCAGTATCATTCAATCCTGGTAAACTTTGCGTTTTTTTAATTTCTTGAGTATTCAAGTCCGTTCGATATTGTAAATTTCGGATAAGATTGATGGAGTACCATGCAACAGAGGTCGCCAATGCTAAGTAGGTGAATTTTACTTCATTGAATAATTGTTTGAATTGTTTGTGATCTTCTTTGGCAAAAGTTCCACATAATTTTGCTGAATTGCGCATCAGGCATAATGCACGGCCAAAAGTTACATCAAGAAGTATGCGAGATGTGGTAATAAATGGATTTTTTCGAGAACAGGGTTTCTCGGCAACTTGTTTTTTTTGACGTCTGTGTGCTGCATAATTGTCGAGCACAAATCCAATGGCAAGAGGAATAGCTATGTGCTGAAATCCTTTTGTTTTATAGATTGGCATGGAAATACATATTGATTGAATTGCATATGCAAGAAAGATTATCCCAAAGACAATACGGTTTTTGCAATGCATAAGCATATACCTTATGAGGTAATTATTACCGGTGTATATTATGAATATTCTTAGCTCGCCGTTTATGTGCTGAGCTGATAAAGCCTAATAATCCGAGAAGCATGATAAAAAGAAAGGGAATCACTATAAGTAGGATTCCCATGTACGAAATTGCCTTGATGATTACCAGCATAAGGCCTCAAGGCAATTTCTATAATTTTTTAATCTAGAAAATGGTTTCATAATTTCTTACGAAAGCTTTTCTTTATTTGCAGTAGGTCGAACTTTTGCTTGAATTCGTTCTTTAATACGAGCACTCTTACCTTTGAGAGCGCGGATGTAGAAGAGTTTAGCGCGACGTACTTTACCACAACGCACTAAAGTAATTGCGCTGATGATTGGTGAGTAGTATGGAAAAATACGCTCAACACCAACTGAATTAGCTGCAATTTTACGTACTGTGAATGTCGTTGCAATTCCATTGTTATGAAAGGCAATTACGTTACCTTCAAATTTTTGGATACGTTCTTTTGCGCCTTCTTTAACGATTTGATCAACTTCAATTTGATCACCAACGTTAAATTTAGGAAAATTACGATCGATAACGCCTTCGTTCAGGACGGTTTCTCTCGTTAGGTGTATTGCTTTCATCAAGTCTTCCAATAGTTTAAAATGTTTTAATAGTCAGACATTAGGAACTTATTCCATAGGATTATTCTAGCATAACGTCTTATTACGATCAACTTTGTTTTTTAAAGGTAATATTTAGCTTTTTTTGGGGGTTTAGGCCCATCCATCGGTCCAAAATTATGGCAGCGGCACTTCTGACTGACAAATGATTGAAATTGGTCATTCCATCCAGTGGAAGGAGCAAATGGTCACTTCGGTCCAAAATATGCGGAGCAAGCCCTTGTCCTGTTCCAAAAATAAAAAGCACAGGTCGATTTTTCATCCACACTTCTCCTTGGCTGTGATAGTCAATTTTGTGAGGATGGGGGTAGTTTTTTGCACCCGTGGTAATCAAAATAGGTTTTTTACCTTCAATTTTTTCGATGTGTTCAACAACTTCATCAAGTGAAAATTTAGGAATCACATGTGATATTGCTTCAAATCGATTGTCATTATAGGTGTTGCCCTTGCTTGAATGCCAAAAGCCTAAAAATTCATTCATGATGGACATTTGGTCTTTAAGTGAAGTTACGACGAAAAAGTTTTTAACACCAAATGTTGTTGATGACCGCGCGATGTCGTGAATGTCGATCGATGTGATGGATGTTACGCCAACACCATGACCTTTGACCATGACGTCACTGTGCATCAAAACAGTGTAGTGTGATGGAATATATTTTTTTGCTAGATCAAGAGCTTTTTTATCAGTAACGCTGTTATCAAGAGAAGGTTGTTCTCGCAGCCAGTCAAATCGCCTAGTGACGGTTTTTTGTGCGGCGTTTTCAGTGCGCCATTGTTCAACTTTTTTGTGATCACCGGACCGTAACACATCAGGAATACTTTTGTTTTTCCAGGTAACGGGAAGTCCAAATTCATCATGATCCAAAAACGCTGATTCAAAAGATTCTGATTCAAGAGAGCTGACATTGCCCACTACAGCAGGAATAAGGCGCAAAAAGCCTTCAAGGAACACTTGTGCTGGAATATCACCACCCATCAGCACATAGTCCCCGATAGAAAGAATCAGGTCTGCGTAATGATTTTCAACGCGCGCATCAATACCTTCGTATCGGGCGCACACCAAAATGATATGAAGGGCAGAGTTATTTTGAATTTTTGTTTCATCAGGGGCATAATTTTGCAAGTAATCACTTTGAAGTGATCTCAAAATATGCTGAGTGAGTGGAATTCCTTGAGGTGAAAAAAAGATAACGCAACCTGGTCCGCGTTGTTCTTGTGCTTGATCAATTGCCCGTTCAATTACTTCGGGTTTCATGATCATGCCAGGACCGGGCCCAACAGTTGGGATATCGATGCGTTCTTTTACTTCAACACAATCAAGAAAATTTATGACAGTAACGTCAATAATTTGAGATTCAATCGCTCGTTTTATCAAACTTGTCTGAAAAAACGAGCGATGAAGATTTTCAAAGGCACTTAAGACCGTGATTTTTATCATGAGATACGCGTACCAAAACTTTACGAAAGACGTTTCTTATTTTTACTCAAGAATTTCGAGAACAGCTCGCTTGCGCTCTTTGGTTGCTGCCGCGTGAACGAGAGTTCTAATCGAACGAGCCGTGCGGCCTTCTTTCCCAATGACTTTACCCAAGTCACTCGGTGCTACACGTAATTCGATAATGGTCGCTTGTTCACCACAAATTTCGGAAACTCTGACATCCTCAGGATTGTCTACAAGTCTACGAACAATGTTTTCAACTAATTCTTTGAGCATACTCGTTCCTTTTACAGGCTCATGTTGCACAATATTATTATTGCACAAGAATATAAAAAATTACGTGAAAACGACTTACGCAGGAGTTTGTGTTGTGTTTGCGCGTGCAGCCATTTTAATAATTTTGATAACAGGATCTGAAAGGATTGCGCCTTTTGCTACCCAAGCATCAATGTTTTCTTGTTTCAACTGAAGAACTTCGTGACGAAGTGGGTTGTAAGTTCCCAAATATTCAAGATATCCACCATCACGTTTGCGACGAGAATCAACAGCAACAATACGCCAGTAAGGCTGATGCTTTTTTCCAGATCGACTAAGTCTTACTCTAACAGCCATGAATTAAAATCCTTTTCAGCAACGTACTACAAAACCCTTAAAATCTCGGTGAACAGTATTTTCAATGTTTTTAACAGATGGCATTGATTTTAGCGTGTTCGTTTTAGTGAATGATTTGTTATTTTCGTCCAAACATTGAACTCAAACCACCCATCTTCTTAATCATTTTAGCAAAATGTCTACTTTGTTCAAATTTTTGAAGCAGTTCGTCAACATGGCTCATATCCAGCCCTGACCCCCTAGCTATGCGTTTTTTACGCGAAGGGTCCAATATTTTAGGAAAAGTGCGCTCTTTTTGGGTCATAGACGACAAAATAGCCCTAAATCTCTTCATTCCAGCTGCACCTTTTTCTAGTTCTTCAGAAGAAACTTTTGAAGCTCCTGGTAGGTAAGAGACGATATTTTGTAGGGAACCCATCTTTCCTATCATGTCCAATTGGGCTGCAAAGTCATCAAGAGTGAACTCGCCGCTGAGCAATCGATCAGCCACTTGTTGATGGTGAGCTTTGGCACTTTTTTCAAAAGTTCGTTCAGTTCGTTCGATTAAAGTTGCAATGTCGCCCATTCCCAAAATGCGTGACGCAATGCGTTCTGGCACAAAAGGTTCAAGGTCGGCAGCTTTTTCGCCCGTTCCGATGAATATGATTGGTTTGTCGAGTGTTGCGCGAAATGCAAATGCCGCACCGCCGCAGGTGTCGCTATCCATTTTGGTCATGATGGCTGATTCAAAGCCGACATGTTTTTCAAATGATTGTGCAACAGCAAGTGATTGTTGTCCGGTCATGGCATCAAGTACCAATATTTTGTGATCAGGTTTGGCTATGCGCGCAACTTCGGTTAATTCGGTCATTAATGAATCATCAATGTGCATACGACCTGCGGTATCAAGCAATATGATATCGGCATGTTGCTCTTTGGCTTGCTGTAAAATTTCTGAGGTTGCCGCAACTGGATCTTGTGATTGTGTTTTGATAAATCCAATGTCCAAAAGTTTGGCTAATTGCTCAAGTTGCGCAATGGCGGCAGGACGTTGAAAATCAACAGATGCAGCAATAATTTTTTTGTGCGTGGTATTGCGGCGAGCATTGGCTTGCAGCCACTTTGCAATTTTTGCGATCGTGCTTGTTTTTCCACTTCCTTGAAGTCCCATGAGCATGATGACCAGTGGAGTCTTGTCAGAAAATGGCTTGTGTTCTTTTTTGCCACCCAAAATTTTAACAAAATGTTCGTACACCGCACGCGAAACATGATCTTTTGAATCAGCAGTTTTTGTTGCAGCAGCTTTTTCCAAGATTGGTTTGAGGTCAGCGATTAAAGTTTTGGTGGTTTGGGCAGGGACGTCAGCTTCACGCAAAGCGTCTTCCATTTGAGAAAGAAATTGTGTGACGTCTTCTGTGGTAAGATTTTTTTTTGAGTGCATCCAATCAAGAAGAGCGGAGCATTTTTTTGCTAAGAAACCGAACATGATATTGAGTCCTTTTGATGGCTGCGTTATGCGAAGAATGGTGCCGAGAGACGGATTCGAACCGCCGACACATAGATCTTCAATCTATTGCTCTACCAGCTGAGCTATCCCGGCAACTATTTTTTAATGTAGATCAATTACTGAGGGTTTAGTAAGGATGATATATCCAAAAACCACGTAAAATGACTTACTTGAATTTCAATGCACATCAATGATGTACATAAATAGTACCGTTTCAACGTGGTGTTGTCAATTGGATTTGTCAATGTTCAGGGGTTTGGTACACTCAGAATATGGGCAGGATTAATTTGATTATAGATTTTATTAAGATGTGGAGTGTATTCATGAAGGACGTGCGTGGCCAGGTTATGCAGCGTAGGCAAGAGTTTGAACAGGCCTTGAAGAGTGCTGTTTCAATACAGGATGTTGAAAAAGTACGTGTAGAATTTCTTGGACGTAAAGGGTTTATTCAAGATTTGATGTCTGCGCTCAAAGATCTTTCCGTTGATGAAAAGCGTGAATGCGGCCCATTACTTCAAGAGTTTAAAATTACCTGTGACGCGTTGTGTGTTGAACGTAAGCAGGTTCTTGAGCAAGCAGCCTTTGAATTGGATGCTCAAAAACAACAAAATTTTGATGTTACGGCTTCAATTGCTTATGATGGCGGACACAAGGGGCATTTGCATGTGTGCACTCAGCTGATTGAAGAAATTGAAAATATTTTTCTTTCAATGGGATATTCTGTTCTTGATGGCCCAGAAGTTGAAGACGATTTTCATAATTTCTCAGCTCTTAATATTCCTAAAAATCATCCAGCACGAGATTTGCAAGATACTTTGTGGCTTAACCAACCAGACAGATTGCTCAGGACCCATACTTCCAATGTTCAAATACGTACATTACAAGAACACGGAGTCCCGCTTGCGGGAATTTCTGCGGGACGGGTATATCGCAACGAAGCAGTTGACGCCACTCATGATGCAACATTTTTTCAGTGTGAGGGCGTTTTTGTTGATAAAGGCGTAAATATGGCTCACTTGTTGGGCGTTGTTCAGCAGTTTTTATCATGCTTGTTTGGTGTTAAAGATTTGAATGTTCGATTCCGGCCGAGTTACTATCCGTTTGTTGAACCTGGCATGGACATTGAAATGAAGTGTGTTTTTTGTACAGCAGGGTGCAATGTGTGCAAGCGAACCATGTGGATTGAGATTGCAGGTTCCGGGATGGTTCATCCGCATGTGCTTCAGTCAGTTGGCATTGATTCAGATGTATATTCAGGATTTGCTTTTGGATTTGGTCTTTCTCGGCTTGTTATGTTGCGTCACAAAATTAATGATATTCGTCTTTTGAGCACCGCACACGTTGGCTTTTCGCAGCAATTTTAATTCGCCGTCGCCATGCCAGTGGGCTATGGCGTA
Source organism: bacterium (assembly GCA_023249975.1). Lineage (GTDB taxonomy): Bacteria > Babelota > Babeliae > Babelales > JAHFBP01. Next base: position 52,152 of record JAHFBP010000003.1, on the reverse strand, counting down.
ACTGAGATGCAGGGCTAAGTATTTGATTTAATTTTCGTAGAAAAATGTATCGAAGGGTGAATAAGAAAAATTAAAGTTAAAGCTTTACAAATACAGACCCTACGATACATTTTGTTCGATAAATCCTCACAAAACACTCAGGGCATGCGGGGGGTGGTTGTATGTTTTTCCTGAAAATTAGAGGTCCTTAATTAATTTTCAGTTAAAATAAATTCTGTGAGCAAAAGATAAAGGAGAGTATCTGGTGAGCGCATTAAAAGTTGTTATTCCTGCTGCGGGTCTGGGGACGCGGTTTTTGCCGACTACAAAAACGGTACCTAAGGAAATTTTCCCCCTTGTCGACAAGCCTGCCATGCAATATATCATTGAAGAAGGCATTCGTGCAGGGGTCCGGGATTTTATTTCGGTGGTCAGTCGAGATAAAAAAACAATCGAAGATTATTTTGACGTTACGGGTGGCAGTCCGACCTTTATTCATGAAAAAGGCAAAAACAGTTCACTTGAATACCTTAATCGAATTATTGCACGCGCGCGATTTTGCTATGTCAGACAAGGTGAACCGCTTGGGCTTGGGCATGCCGTTTCATGTGCACAATCGTTAATTTCTGAACCTTATTTTGGCGTGATGCTTCCCGATGATATTTTGGTGAGCGAAACCTCTGGTATTGGGCAATTGCATAAAATTGCTATGCAGGAAAAGGGGACGGTTATTGCAGTCAGGGAAGTTCCCGTCGAGAATATCTCGCGCTATGGCGTTGTGGCTATCAAAAAACAAATTACTCCCACATTATTTATGATCAAAGATGTTATTGAAAAACCTTCATCTCAAGAGGCCCCTTCGAATTTGGCCATTTTTGGACGCTATATTTTGTCTAAAGGGATCTTTCAGGCACTTGATGAGACTCAAGAGGGCCATGGCGGTGAGGTTCAGCTGACGGATGCCATTAGAGCATTAATACATTCGGGCGAGCGCGTTTTTGCTTACAAAATTCAAGGTGCTTCGTATGACGTCGGAACCATTTCTGGCTGGCTCAAGGCGAACATAGAATTGTCATTGCAGCATCCGGTGTATGGTAAAGAGATTGGTGAATATTTGCGCAATCTTGATATCGGCATGTTGCACATGAAAAATAAATCTGTGATGGTTGAAAAATAGATTCAAATAAAAATGGCCAGCTTAATGAAAAGCTGGCCATCAAAATTATGCAGTCAAAAAACAGTTATTAGAACTTTTTGAGCTCTCGAACGGTTTTCCAGTATGAAGTTACCATTTCTTGCGAGCCGGAAACACATACCAAGCCGTAGCGTTCGTCAACGGTCTTTTTAGCGATTTCAAAAGCTTTTGCCAAGTTCAAACAAGGTTTTGCCTTCAAATTCAATTCGCTGGCCATCGCCGTCAATTCTTGAGGCGAATGGTACTCTTCGCGTGCATCGTCTGGTGCTGGAACAAAGAAGATTTGTCCGCTTACCTTTTTGACCAAATAGCGAATGAGCTTGAGAGTCTCAAGAGCAGGAACTGTTTTTGGCAAGCCCAAAACAAGCGCCAAGCCTCTTAATGGGCGTTGGTAGCACAAGAGTCTGATTCCAAGGAATAAGTTTGCAAGGGCATCAACGTTACGTGCATTGTCCAAAAGAACGGTTGGTTTTTCTTTATCAAGAATTTCAAAGCGTCCGCGTAGAAGGTTAAAGCTTTCTGCCCAAAAACCTTTGAGTGTTTTAATTGGGTTAAGTTCAGCGTGACGTTTTGCTTCAAGTGTTGGACGGCCACGTTGACCGCGCTTGGTTGCCAAAAGGTTGCCGCGCAAGAAGGGTGAAAATTTGCCCTTAATGTCTTCAACGTAAATTTGTGCAATTCGTTCACTCAACGAAGCAGTTCTGCCGTAAAGTTGTTCGTAGATATAAGGAAGCGAAGCAAGTTTTCTGATCGGCATTGCCCATCGAATTTCTTTTTCTTCAGCAAATTCCTTCATTTTTTGTAGGCGCAATTTGCTTTGCTCTGCAGAGATGAACCATTGGCCTTTTTTGCCAATGCCCATCATTTCACGAGCAACTTGATCAAGGTCAGAACCAAGAATGTCGTCATGGTCGCCCGTTACGCGTGTAACAACGGCGATTTTTGGCATCAATGCGGCAGTTGCATCAAGTCGTCCGCCAAGACCTACTTCTATCAAGGCGATGTCGGTATTGTCTTCAGCAAATTGAAGAAGAGATGACATGACCAAAACTTCAAAAGCGGTGGCATGAATTTTTTCGTCTTCGGCCATTTGCAAAACTTTGGCAACCATGTCAGCAAATTGTTTGTTATTAATTTGTTGAAAGTTTGAAACAATGCGTTCGTTGTAGGCTAAGAAGTGGTTTGCATAAGCAGCACCAACTTTAAAGCCTTCTTCTTTCAGGATTTGTGTGGTGAAGTGAAGTACGGAGCTTTTTCCGTTAGTTCCACCAACCAAGACCAAATCCATTTTTTGAGAAACATTGTCAAACAATCTATCTAATTTGGCAAGGCGCTCAATGGCCGCGGTGCTGTATTCATAGGGTGTAAGAGCGTCAAGTTGCGCTACAATGTCACCATACTGTGATATTTTCTCGAGGGGTTGTTTTGGTTGTTTGATCTGCGAGGTTGTAGTATTAGTTATCATGTTTGGCTTCCTTTCCCGGAAACGTAAATATTTTTGTTAACTAAGGGTGTATTTGACAGGCTCCTGGTATGAGTCTCAAGTTAATTCCTTTTCCAAATACTGTCAAAAGATAATTGATCCTTTGAAAAAATCGCTCATCCAGTCAAGGATAATCAACAAAAACGAATCTTTTTTGAGTAAAAGGCCAACTTGTACGAAAAAAACGCACATTTTTTGTTTCAGGGAGTGGTGTTTTTTGATGGTTTTTGATCGAAAAAAGGCTTAATCTTTGATAATTATTTCACGTAGTAATATTTAAAAGGCCCCGTCGCGCCGAGGTTTTCGGTCAGCGGTGGTTACTTTGTTGAGTGCGTGGTCACGAACATGTTATTATTCAAATAGAATATATTTTGAGTGATTAAGCCGTTTTGGAGCCAAGTCTCTGAGACTTGGCTCCAAAACAGGAATACCACATGAATATCTTAAAAAAGCTCATTTCAAGCCGATCAGTTGCGTTACTTCTTAGTTTTTTGATGCTGTCGACTGCTGGAATCCAGAGTGCATCTGAAGCTTCAGAAGTTGGTCCAGAGGGTCAAGTTTCAAATATAGATGATGCTTCAGAAGATCAACCCGAAAATCAGCCTACTGGTTGGAGTCGACGCAAAAAAGCGGGTGCGGGTCTTGTTGGTGTAGCGGGTGCTGCAGGATTGGGTGCTCTTGCTTGGAATGCGAAATTTTTAGCTTTAAGATCTCGTGGTGCAAGTCCTGAATTGGCTCGCTTATTGAGTACGAATGAAGGAAAAAATGAGTTGGTAGGTAGATTGTTTGATGCCCGTGAGTTGATTGGGGATGGAAATGATGGCTATGGCGATATGGATGCCGCATTTCAGGCTATTCGTAGTTTAAAGGATGTTGATGCGGTGTTTGAGATGCAGCCAGGTGAATTATCGAAGATAGGTAACGCACTTGTTAAAGTGAATCAAATTATTGCAGAACAGGCGACTCAAGCTCAACTGATACAAAAAGGCGCGAGTCCTGAATTGGCTGAGATGTTGAGTACTCCTAAAGGAAGGGCTGAATTAAATAAAAGACTTTTGGTTATCAGGATTACACATAGCCAATCTGGTGATGATATAGAAAAAGCTCATACCCTGCTTAATGGGACGCGTATCCTTGGGGGGGGTTTTGTGCGTGTGCTTGCCTTAACTTCAGACGACTTGAATCAATTGAACTCAGTACTTATTAAAGTGAATCAAATTACTGCAGAAGAGAAGACTCGAGTTCAACTGATAGAAAATGGCGCGAGTCCTAAATTGGCTGAGATGTTGAGTGCTGATAAAAGAAGGTTGCAATTATTTAGCATGCTTGATGCTGCGGTTAGCGAACCTGGTGATGATATAGCGAAAGCTTGCAGCAGGCTTGCTGTATGTTTTGGCAATGTGCTTACTCTAACTAGAGAAGATCTAGAGCTTTTGGATTGGGCTTTTAGTACAGCAACTGAGATTGAAAGTCAAAAGTATTCAGATGGAGAAGAGCTCTGGATGTAGTGTAATAAATAAAGCATCCGCATTAGACAATTTAGGCCTGTGTATCCCTCAAATTATGAGGAATTCGCGGGCCTTTTTTTATGTCCGAATATCAGTTCTTTGTTCTCTGTATTACACTAGCAGATGGGTGTAATTGTGAAGGTGCCATTATGGTGCTGGTGTAATGAAAAACAGAGATCAATATGGATACTAATAATCAGAAGATGTTTTCCCTGAATGGATGCGATCGTGCACGTATTGTTCACGTATTTTCACGGATTTTTCAATGCCAAAATATTACGTTGTTGACGCACAAGAACCCAGATTTTGATGGCATGGGGGCGTGTGCGGCATTTGCCCATATTCTCCAAACTTTGGGCAAAAATGTTGAGGTGATTTATCCCAATGAGCCGGGAACTCCCATTCCTTATTTAACTCCCAAGGCTTTGTTTAATGAACATAAACAGATTCCGGAGATTATTGTCGCGCTTGATGTGGCCAACATGGAGCGACTCTATTTCCCTCCAGCATTTGCCAACATTGAATTTGTTAATATTGACCACCATGTGAGCAATTCAATTCATGCGACGCACAATTTTGTGGATGGCGCCTGTTCCAGTGCGGCCGAGATGTTGTTTGTGATGTTGTGGATTTACGATAAAGCATTGATCACACGGCAGGTGGCCGAGGCAATTTTATGCGGAATTTTTTACGACACATTGGTCTTGCGCACTTCATCGACAACTGAGCAGACTTTGCGTGTGGTGGAATATTTAAAAGCAACGGGCCTTGTGTGGACCGATGTCGTCAAAAGCGTAATCAAGCCGCTTGCTTCCCGAGATTTTTTATTGTGGGGCGAATTGATGAGTCGCATTCAAATTTCAGATTCGGGCAAAGTTGCTTGGATTGGCGTGCGCGAGAGTGAACTTGTTGAGCGTAATTTTGAAAAACGATCATTGGATGGTTTTGTGAATAATATGGCTCAGATGATTGATATCGACATTACATTTTTTGCCTTTGAGATGGCAGATGTGACCACCAAAATTTCTTTACGATCCAAAAAGGCTGATGTTAACGCCATTGCACAACAGCTTGGTGGCGGCGGGCATGTCCGAGCGGCCGGGCTTTTGATAAGGTCTGAGCTGGATGAGGCTATGCGTGAGCTTGTTGATGTGATTGAGGCTTCATAGCGGGGCTTTTGAAAGGAAATTATAAAGGCCAAGGAATTATGTACGAGATAAAGGCGCCAATTGCCAAAAATGGGGCAAACGGAATGCGTTGGTTGCGTGAAATGTGTCCAAGCAAAAGCAGCAGCATGCTGACAACACAGCCAGAGAGTGCGGCAACGGTCAGGGCGTGCAGGGTAGCCTGAGCGCCCAAAAAGGCGCCAATCATGGCAAGAAGTTCCATGTCGCCTTCGCCTACGCCTTGTATTTTGGCAAAACTTTTGTACAGGCTGTTAATTCCCCACAAGATTCCATATCCCAAAAATGCGCCAATAATGCTGTCGACGAAAGTTGCTGGAATACACCCTAAATATGATAATCCAAAAAAAAGTGGAATAGGAAAGAGGGTGTTGAGTCGCAATACAACCATATCTTCCAGGTCGGTTCTGATGGCCATGAGCAATGAACTGATGAAAATTACATGAGCCGCGATACTGTTCAAAACTACAGGGTTGCTTAAATCTGAGCCCTGAAAAAACTGAACCCAGGCAAGGGCGAACATGAGTCCGCCAAGAAATTCAATGAGGGGATAGAGGGGACTTATTTTTTGATGACAGTGACGACATTTTCCACGTAGCAGTATAAATGAAACCAAAGGAATCAGGTCGTACCACGCAATGGAAGTGTCGCAGTTGGGGCACTTTGAGCGTGGATGGCTTACGGTTTTGTTAAAAACAAGACGATGCGCCATACAGTTAAGAAATGACGACCAGCAGAGGCCAAGAACTATAACTGTGGACAGGTACATCATCTGACACCCCGTAAAAAAATTTAGTCTTCTTTGATTGAGTCGAGTATCGCCTCAATGCCGCGCTCTTTGTCCTTGTTTGCATCATATTTAAACTTGATATCAGGAACATAGCGCATCCGAAGAGCTGTGCCCAACGATGAGCGCATTGATGGTTTGTAAAGCTTGAGAGTCTCAAGTCCTATCAAATAATCAGCTTCGTCGGTATACGTGGAACAGTATACGTTTAAGGTGCCACCGCATTTGGAGAGTTCAACTCTTGTCACAAAAAGTTTAAGAATTGAAGGCTCGTCAAATGACAGTTGTTGAAATGAAGACGCAATATGCCGCTTCATTTGAGCATTTCTTTGCTCTCGACGAAAGTTCGTTGGGCTGTGTGCCATAATTATGCTTGTTCTTCCATACTCTTAAGAATATTGTTCTTGATGGCGCGCATCAATTTTTTGCGTCGTTTTTGAGTTGGAGACTCAAAGTAGACTTGACGCTTCATATCGCGCATAACGCCTTCGCGTTCGATCTTCTTTTTAAGTTGTCGGAGGCTCTTTTCGATGTTTCCGCTTACTGGAACTTCGATATTAAATGTTTTTGACATAGTGACTAAGTACCTTTCATGTGTCCAAAAGTATTTTTTATCATAGTACAATGGTAGCATTAGCCGCGTCAGACGTCAAAAAAAGTCCGTAAGTATGCGATATTTTTTATTCAAACCCCGTCAATGCCCTAAAAAAGGAAGGAAACACTGCCCATAAGGGTGGTATTTTCAAAAACATTGCGTCCCGAAAATGTTGCTTGCATCGAGACTCCAGCTTCCAAGTTGTTGGCCAGTTGGTAAGAAAGTCCCCCATGAAGAAGTGTCGCTTGCCAAGATGAGTCGGTTCTTAATTTTTCTAGACCATAGGCAAATCCGTCATTGGTTTCGGCAATTTCTGCGACGGTCAGGGGGGTAAAAACAATCCCATTAATAGTAACAGACTGAACAGCAGCCAGTCTTGCTGCAAAGGCCGTTGAGTCTGTGAAACTGAATCTGTCAGGGCGGTGAACAATCCAGGTGTAATCAATATATGCCTTGAGTCCTTCGATAAAATTTTGAGCTTGCAGGGAAGCGTTAAGGTGCCAGGTGCCACCGCGTTCAATGTGTACATCGCGCTTATGGGGATAGAGTACTGATTCACGGATGTTACTGGGCACGCGATATCCTTTGCGATTTGATTCGTCAAACAGGGTGTATCCACAGGCAATATTGGCCAAAATAGTTTCCTTAAAGTCCAAATCAAGGGCACATTCAATCATGCCGCCAAGCGTGTCATCATTTCCCACGGGAAGTGAAAAAGCGATGTCGAGATTTTCTTTTTTGCTCACGGGTGCTATCAGTCCACCGGTGATGCGCGGTGAAAGGTTGAGTACCACGTCTCCCGCTTTGTCTTTGTATTTAAAGGGGTAGCAAATTGAAAGTTGGGCTGAGGCATCTTCGGCAACGAGTTGGCGGTATGATGAAATATTAAGGCCAATTTCGCGAGCTATTGCTGTGCGGGCAGCTGAAAGCATAAGCCGACCATCAATGGGGTCGCTTATGACAGAGGTCACCTCATCATAACAAACCCCTGTAATCGGGTTGAGGAATGTTGGGGTGAAATTGTACTCACAAACGCCGCCCTGAATATTAAGTTTAATGTTTTCAATAAGTTCAAGGCAAATTTCACCTCGTAGTCCAAGACGTTCAAATTGTGGTTTGACGGAATAAAAGCCACGTTCTTGTTTGGACCAATCAATGACATCGGTTTGGTTTTCATCGTTATCAATAATTAGTGAAACTTGGCCTGCCGCGGCTCCGACGGGGGCAACGGTGCTATAAAGGGTTGGAAATAGGTTTGCCCATGCTTTTGCAAAACCCCGAGGATTTTCCGTTGGAGATGATCCATGTACATCTTTTGCTTTCCAAAGCATTCCTGCCATACTCCAGCGACCGAGCCGATCGCCAATAGGAACATCATTTCCATTTTTGTTCAGCGCATTGGTCACAAAGTGGCGATAAGGCGTGATGTTCAGTGCTGCAAGAGGGGCGTCATCTTTTTCATCATGACGGCAAAATGTGAGCGATGGATTGATGCCACGAATATGAAAAGGTGGCGCTGGGTCGGCAAAACTACTAGGAATGAGGGCATCAATATCATTAGGAACACACATTACTATAATCAGCGCAATGCGTTTGTAGTTCAAGTGTGAAGGGAAGGTCATTCTTATTTCCTTTTTTACAATACATGACAAACGCACTCTCACGTGTATACCATTGCCATGAAATTGTGGTCAAGATATCGCGGATTGGCCCAAATTGCCACAAGCTTGAGTGGCGAGAGCCTGAAGGTGTAAAGTTTTTCAAGATAGGCGTCATTAAGGTTGTTATGGGAAGGAGTCTGCATGAGAATAAATACAGTAGGTCTTTTGGTATTGGTGGGCGCTTTGGCAGTTTCAGTTCGGCCAGAAGGTGCGACTATAGACAATAAATTAGGGGATGTTGCCAAGCGTCGTTTGGCTGATATTCGTAAAACAGCGATTGATTTTTTGGCAATGAGTCCTGAATTCAGGACTACCGAAGACTATACTTCCAAAGGGCAGGATCTAAAAATTCAGGTGGATCAGTTTTTAGATCTTCTTAAGGCAGTACAGCAGCCTGCTGGAGCTCCTGCAGTAGGCACCGCGACACCTGCAGTGCCCGATCTGAATAAACCTATTACACAAGGAGCAGATTTGAACAAGCCACTGTCTCCAGTAATGCCGGAAGCAATGCCAAATACTCCTATGTCTGTTGCGACTGTGCCGCCGGTATCACTTTCACCAGCACCAAGTGCTCCAGCTCCGTCAATGCCATTACCACCAGCCCCAGCATTGTCATCAGGACCAGCTGCTCAGGGCGCTCCAGCTTTACCAGGACTCCCTCCATTACCAGGAGGAGCGCCAGCATTGCCAGGATTGCCGCCGCTTCCTGTTGCACCAATGTTGCCTGGCGCACCTAAGTAAAGCGTGGATTTGAGTAGCTTGTTTTGCATCAAAGATAATTTTTGGGCACACTGGGGATATTACCTAGTGTGCCCTTTTATATTGTAAAAATTGTATGAATCAAGAATATCCCGAATATTGCTCGTATTACCACGCTGAACTTTTGCGTGAAAAAATTTGGTTTGTGACTGGTTGCTTACGCAGCGAAAATAGTCTTGTTCTTGAAAGAACCATTGATAAGCACAAAAATCTGGTCGAATTTTTTGTAGCACCTCATCAAGAGGAAGATTTTCTTGAGTTTATGGCGAGGCTCCAAAAGGGTGGCTATATCTTGTCGCTTGAAAAAAAAGAAAACCGATTTCTTTCTGCATAAACCTCTCCGCTTGTTGTTTGAAGTTTGCTTGAATATCTGGTCTCCCAATTGATACTCTCAAATGCGCGGGAGAAATGGATATTGAGTGAAGGAACTTGAATGCAATTCATAAAAAAAACACTGATGGTTGCAGGATTGATTGGTTGTTTTTCTGCCAAGGTTGCTCCTGTGGTGATCATTATCCATGGAACATTTGCGACCGATGAGAATTGGCATAAGCCAGGAGGTGATTTTTTTAAAGCCGTTAACCGATCTCTTTGGGCGTATGCTGCGGAAAAATCAAAGGAATCTGGTAATAAACAGCGAGTTGAGAGCGTCGTTTCATTTGTGTGGGATGGTGACAATGACCATGTGTCGCGCATTGAGGCAGCAGAAAACTTGGCTATGTTGTGTTTGAGTTATCCGGATAATGAATCAATTACAATGTTTGCTCACAGTCATGGCGGGGCAATTGCTGCTTTGACCAGTCAGTTTATGTATAATCCCGTCAGCCGCATGGCACTTGCATTGCGAGAGAAAGCAACTAAAGCTGTTAGTGATGATAAAACCTCAAAAGACGTTATTGTGGTGCAAGAGATCATTGAGTCAGAAGATTTACTTGCCCTGGAAGATGAAGTCAGCAAAGAAAAAATTGTTCGTGACTATATCAGTCAGCAAGCTGGTCAATTTGTACTCGATGCCTTGCAAGAATGGGACTCCAAGCATAATGATTCTGGCTTTGAAACCAAAACAGAGATTGATTCTCATATTGAGCAATGTAGGGGTTGTCAAAAAATTGCAGGCGTGAAGAGTGTGTATTTTGCTAATCAACATGAATCGCGTGATGAATATGCAGCCCGCATTGGGGCTCGTATTATTCAGGTCTACGAATCAATTTGGTTTGAATCGCTCAAAAAACGAGTTGCATTCAGTGAAGATACCAAAGCAGGAACTCTTATGACGGTTAATACCGGATCACAGCGCACTATTAATTATGTGGCGCAACTGGGAACCCCTGTGTGTGAAAAAAGCTATAAACCAAACATGGCCGTTATTAAAGGACTTTTTTCGCTTTATTCAGAGGGTGACATAATTCAGCCAGTTTTGGGTTTGTATAGTCGCACATATACCCCTGCGGAACGGCTTTTAAACTTACAAGTTTCGGTTCGAAACAATAAAGGTTCATTTTGTTTGCCGAGTCACACAGAATTGCATTCACCCTTTATTGGGTCTTGGCTTTTTCGTTTGCCGGACATTATTGTTAAAGAGTTTAAGGTGGATCCAACAGACTTTAAAGAGTATAAAAACCTTTCAATATTGTTTTTTGAGGATGGCTCAAAGCCAGTGATTATGAAGTCACTTTAAAAAAACTTTAAAACAGTTTCCTTAATTTTAAGATCTTTGATCGGAACTCCTTCTTCGCGCGCACGTTTGATTAAGGAGTTGTTTGTCATATATTCTTTGATGATGGCGGTCTGATTATTAAAAATTGTGACATTGCAAACAGGTGGTAATACCAATTGTTTATCAAGAGCAGTTAGCAGGGCTTTGATAAACAACCCTACTCGTGGATGGTGAGTTTCTCGATGTCCTGGGCTGTAAATTATGCCATTTGGGTCTTGTAGAGAAAGAAACAGGTTGGTGACAGGTCCGTATCCAAGTGCTTTGCGATAACCTGCGGCCGCTTGAACCGAGTCTCCTTTTGATGAAATTGTGATTGCATGAGTGATGGTGCCATTTTCGGGTGTTGTATTAAAGCTGAAGCCTTCTGCCATGGGGGTTCCGAGAGTGATGGCGGCGTGAACGTGCAAAGGGGTTGCGTTTTCTTTTGCTGATCGTTTAGCAAATTCCTTTTTAAGGAGCATTGCTGCATCAAATAGCTCCTTGTTTTCTTGTTGATTCAATGCTTGTGTTATGTGGTAACGAATGGCAACCAATTGGTTGTGTGATACTTCAGGAATGAGGGCAAGTTTTTGTCTGTCGAGCTTGTTTTGGGTATTTTTAGCAAGGGGACCTGCTTCTTCAAGTGCTATTTTTTGATTTAAAAGAGCCAAAATATTAATAGCGATTTTAATAATATTTCCGCCATGACTGTGGCCTATTAAAATAATGGGGCGTTTGGAAAATTCAGCTACCAGTCGTGCGGCAAGAGTAATTCCAGCAACAATTCTGGCGTTACTGCTCAATTGTCCTGACCAGTCATGTCTGACAACATCTGCGCGGGAAAATGCTTGTTTCACTACATCAAAAAACGTAATCCGAGGTTTTTTTGTCGAAGTTTCGTGCAAAAGGAGTGGCGGTAGTGCAATTTCCTCTTCAGATGACTCGACATGTTCAGAAGAAGATTTGACTTCAGATTCTTCTTCCATAAAAAGTAGAGCGTTGAGTTTTTCTTGGGTGTCTCGTAAGATTTTGTCTGTACGCGGAGATTGATTGGCATGAAAATTCTTTTTGGCTTCTTCAAATCGACTTCGTGCAATATCAATTTCTGATTGCATCCAACGTGAATTTCGCGCAAAAGTTCCATGAATAACGACAACAACCGGTTTGCGTAAAATTTGTTTTCCAACGGGGGTAATGTTGAAAAAGGAAAAACTTGCAATGGCGATTGAGGCTATGAGCGCACATATCAAAAATGGGCGAATTGATACTTTTTGTTTTCTCAATGGATTTCCTTTAATTATTACACCTCTGAAATCTGACCGAATCTTTAAAAAATCAATAAGCGGCGATATAATAACAATTCTCAACGAAAAGGAAAATTTACATGCGGCAGAGGTATTTCAACTATGCAAAATCAAAAGCCTCCTTATGTGTCAGACTTGAACAAAGGCGGGACTGATCGCTGGCGGATGCAACTGCCAAATTTACTTTCCGCAATAGGCAACACTCCTCTTGTTGGGCTGGATGTGGGGATTGATGCACACGTAATGGCAAAGTTGGAGTATCTCAATCCAGGTGGAAGCATCAAAGATCGCTCTGCGTTGTACATGATTGAACGAGCAGAGCAAGTAGGTTTGCTCAAAGCTGGTGGCACCATTGTCGAGGCTTCATCTGGCAACCAGGGAATTGCACTTGCTATGATTGGCGCCATCAAGGGATATCGAGTTATTATTACGGTTCCCGAGCGCACCAGTTCGGCAAAAGTGGCAACCTTGCGGGCCTATGGAGCTCAGGTTCAAGTGTGTAAAGATGTTTGCGGAGATGCTGAGCCAGACGATTGCCATTCTGTTGCAGTTCGAATGACGGCTGAAATTGAGGGATCATTCATGCCGAATCAATATTTCAATGCTTGGAATAGCCAGGCGCATTATCTTTCAACTGGCCCAGAAATTTGGCGGCAGACAGATGGCCAACTGACCCATCTCTTTGTGGGGGCGGGAAGTTGTGGCACTATTACGGGAGTGGGGCGGTACTTAAAAGAACAAAATCCGAATATTAAGATTATTGGAGTTGATGCAGAAAATTCGGCGTACTCGCGTGAATTTCCCTTGCCCTATAAAAATGAAGGGCTTGGTATAGATCATCCGCATGAAGGATTGTTTGACGCATCTGTGATCGACCAAATTATTCCTGTTTCGGATCAGGCTTCATTTGACCGGTCTCGTTGGCTTGCCAAAAACAAGGGTTTTTTGGTGGGACCGAGCAGCGGCGGGGTGATTGATGCACTCATTGGGTATGCGAGCCAACTCAAGCCGTCTGATTATGTCGTGGCCATGTGCGCCGATTCTGGACGGGCATATCTTGATAAGGTGTTTAATCAATAATGTTAAGTCGTCACATGAAGTTTCACAAATATGATGCGTTGGGTAATGACTTTATTTTGATCGATACTCGTGAACAGGTATTTGTCCCCGATGTTCAAATTATTAAAAATTTATGTGATCGAAAAATCGGTATCGGTGCCGACGGAGTTCTGGTTGTTCAAAAACACAGGTCTTCAAATTTTAAAGTTTCCATTTTCAATGCCGACGGTTCAAATGGTGGATTTTCGGGTAATGGATCCCGTTGCGTGGCCGATTATTTATTAAGTCAGGTTTCCGGAGAAGAGATAAGTTTTATGATGGGTATTAACAGCATCAAGGCCTGGCGATCAGGCGATTGCATAGAAACCTTGATTGAAATAGTGCCATCGGTTTCTGGGGAAAAATCCATCAATGGCTTTCAGGGATTTTTTATTGATATCGGCAATCCCCATCTTATCTTCTTTGACAATGCAATTGAGGACTTTGAAACGCTGGCAATTATGGCTCAGTCTGCCGTTGAAGGGGGTTGTAATGTTGAGCATGTAACCGCTTTATCTGATAAAAATCATACATATGGCATGAAAGTTTATGAACGTGGGGTTGGGATAACCAAATCATGCGGATCGGCTGTTTGTGCCATTACCTATAAGCTGTTTATTTCAGAAACTATTAAGACTGATGAAAAAATCAGGATCACCATGCCAGGGGGCACGCTTATGTCTTGGGTTCGTTCTTCGACAGAGATTGTTTTATCGGGGACGTGCCAAAGAACCTTCGGATTAGGTTTACAAGTTTTTGATAGGCCCTAAAACGGCTCATGTCTTTTGTAGGGTCTGTTCTGTATAGTATTGCAAGTTCTTCATTGATTTCTGCGATGTGTTGAGTGTGTTCTTCTTCCATGATGACTAGTTTTTTCAAAGCTTTTTCTTCACGCTCTTTAGCTTCTATAAGGATTTGTTCAATTGCGCTTTTAATTGCTTCATTATCGGCGGCTAATTGAGCATCAGCTTCGTCGGTCATTGAGGCCTCTGATAAAGATTCTTCCCGTTCAATATTAAATTCGTCTTGTTGTGGGACTTCTTGGGGGCTCAATTGCAGAGTAAGTATCGGCAGCAACATCAAAATTACGGCTAATTTTACTGCGCGTAGTGAATATTTGTTGACCATAATTAAGACCCCTTAAGTTATAAAATTAATAACCCATTTTTGTTTGGGCGTAATCTTGGGCTCTTTGTAGTTGATCGCGAAGAGCATTGATAGCGTTAAAGAACTTGTGTTTTGTTTCTGATGCAAATTTGTCAGCCTCTAATGCAGCGTTTTTTTTAATTTGAGCAATTTTTGAAGTCTCGGCCACTTCGGCCGCCATTGCAGCTAATTCACTAGATTGAATTTGTTCGATGGGTGACATTTCTTGATTTCCCCCAGATAACGGCAAAAAACCCGACCTTTCTGTTGGAGTACTTTCTGGAAGAGGTTCATTTTCTGCTTGGGGGGCAGTTGGATTTTTAAATTTATCGAACGTATCTAGAGCACTCATGAATTTATTGGCATAACCCCTAGTCTTGTCTGTGCTAGGGACCCTACTCAACAAGTCAGCTTTCATTTCAGCAGGAATTTGGTTTAAGAAATCAGTGCCCATTTCTCTGGCTTTATTGAGATTGTCTTGGTTGATGTCGATTGGTTGAATGGGTGATATCATGCCAATCATCAAAATAAGGGTAAATGTTGCAGTGTGTCGTGAATATTTAGCAATCATAATTAAGCTCCTTTTTGATAAATTGCAATAGGGCTAGTGTTGGCAGATCGTGATCCTTGTGCCCATTATATTTAATGTACTAATCCTATCTGAAATAAGTCAATGCTTGGAGAATATGACTTTCTAGATTTGCTTAGATAAAAATACTTGAAGATAAATCCCTGGGCACTTTATTACCCCGTTTGTTTTGGATATACTCGGGAAGCTTTAGAAAAGTGGCACTTTTGAGGATTTTTGTATGTTGTTCGATACTCCTGCCTGGCAGTTACTGTCCCAGTCTGACGTTATGACGTGGATTATTCTGATTTTCTTATTCATTCTTTCTGTGGTCTGTGTGGCGGTGGCAATTGCCAAAATTTTGGATTTGAGTGAGCGCAAGCGCAACCTCAATAAGTTTTTGTTTCAGCTTGGAACGGTCAAAAACCTTCAAGGATTGGTTGAGCTTGGCAAGACTCATTCCCACTCTATGGGTGGACGACTTGTGTCATATATGATGGCGGATCTTGAAACACATGGCGGCAGTGCTACTGAAGTTGTGTGCGATCGTATTGCAGCTTCTTCTGATCATGAAGTTGACCAGTTAATTGCTCAAAGCTGGTCATATGTCCCGGTATTGGGAACCTGTGCGGCCGTTTCACCACTCATTGGTCTTTTTGGAACGGTGTGGGGCTTGATTCACGCCTTTGTGGGGATTAGTCAGCAAAAGACCGCGGACATAGCGGTAGTCGCTCCGGGAATTGCAGAAGCACTTTTGACGACTTTGGCCGGACTGATTGTGGCCATTCCTGCGTTAATGTTTTACAACTATCTTTCACATCAATTGCGTGAAGTTGAGCGCAAAATGTTTTTGATTCAAGAGCGCATATTGAGCATCATTCAAAGTAATTGTTCAAAGGGGAGCTAATGCATCGACGTCGCAAAAGGTCGCGTGAATATGGGCAGGTTCCAGAAATTGTTCTTACACCCTTGATTGATACGGCATTGTGTTTGCTCGTTATTTTTATGGTAACAGTACCTATGGTGCAAAATGGCATTAAGGTTGATCTTCCCCAGGGGCAAAGCAAAGAGGTGGGCGGGGCTCAGGAGTTGGTCGTTACTTTGAGTAAAGACAATAAGGTGTATTTCAATAGTTATCCTGTGGATAATGGCACCTTATGCACCGTGGTAAAAGATGCCATTGGAACGTATGAAGATCGAGCCGTGTATGTCCATGCCGACAAAACCTTGTCTTATGGCCGTGTTATAGAAATAGTAGATGAACTCAAGCAATCAGGTGTTCGGTATGTCGCAATGTCAACAAGGGCTTCAGCCGCAACCACTTAATCGTCGGCTCAGGCCTGTTCTGCTTGGTGGAATCATCTCATTGGTGGTTCATTTGGGAATGTTTGCCAGTGCTGTTTTTTGGGCCTTTAATGATGTCAGTGTGGGACGTTTTTTGGTGTTGGGTGCGCACTCTTCGGGAGATCATGAGGCCTTTTTTATCTCAGCACGCAAAACCACATCTCAGGCTATGCCGAAACAGCGACTGCCTGTTGCAAAAAAAGTTGCTCAAGATGCGCCAGTCGCTGAATTAAAAACTATGGAGCCAGCGCCTGTCGAGTCAGAATCTTTGTCGGCTAACCAAGGTGCTCCTTCACCAACAACGGCAATTGCATCTGCCCAAAAGCCTATTGATCAAATGGATCAGTCTTTTGGGCAACCAGATGAACCGAAACAAATTATACAAAAGCAACAGGACCTAGCGCCTGTTGTACAAGAGCCTGTGGTGCAACTGAGCAAGGCTGAGAGGCGTGAGATGCTGCAGCATCGAGAAATTCAAAAAGAGGTAATGCGTTGGTGGCGACCACCATTAGGTGTGCCAAAAGGAACTGAGTGCCGAATGGTGATTCATATTGATCAGGCTGGATTAGTTAAAGATTTTGAAATTATCAGTCCTTCTGCTGTTAAAATTTATGATCTGAGTATTGTTCGAGTGATCAAAAAGTTTCGCTTTAAGGCATCATTGGCAGGCAAGGCTGTAACGATTGATTTTAGGCAATAAAGAGGAAGCGCATGAATTTATATCATGGGATTATGATGGCGATTGCAACATTGAGTTTTTGCCAACCAACTACGAAGTGTCACATCAAGCCAGGGTTGGTTCTTGCGCGAGAGTCCAAGGCGGTAGAGATTGTTGCTGGATCGTCTCCGGATAAAGCGGGTGTTACCAGGTGTTTTGTTCAATTTTCAAAAAGCAGTGATTTTGCTCAAAAAGTAGCATCCATTATCTCGTATGACCTTTCGTTCACAGGGCAATTCAAGGCAAAGTTTGCCGGGGTTGATGCAGATGTGATGCAGGGTGCATCAAAGCCTTTTTTTGATAAAGGGGTTGATTTGGTCATCAATTTGGAGCCTCTTGCGTCTCAAGATAAAGCCACGTGTAAAATTCGTGTGGTGGCAAAACAAACATGGAATGATGAAGTGGTGGCAGAACGAATTAATCTTTGTTCAGTGCAGACTCCTGTTGGCGTGGCCCATGAATTGAGCAATTGGCTGTTAACTGAACTGACGGGCAAAGGTGGCATGTGCACGAGTACATTAGCGTGGTGCGAAAACAGTAAGATTATGATGAGTGATGCAGCGTTTCAGATACGCAAAACTATTAATGCAACCACGGGAACCAAGTGTGGCCTTTCATGGCACACTCAGGCGCCAGTTTTGTTTTTTTCCGAAGCGATGGGGTCAAAGCATGAGCTGAGGCAAATGAACGTGAAAACAGGGCTCAGTGGTAGTTGCTTCTCGTTTCCTGGTTTGAATATGCAATTTTCGCCCTCTCTGGACGGGAAAAGCGGTGTGTTGTGCATGACGACAAAACAGGGTAATACCGAATTATTTTTGTATGATGAAAAAAAGAAAAAAAAGGATGATCAGTTTGAATTGACGCAATTGACGCATAATGGTGCAACCAATGTTTCCCCGTGTTATTTGCCCAACGGAAATTTGGTGTACTGCTCAGATCGAGGGAGTGGAAGTCCACAATTGTACTATTTGAATCGGTCTACTGGAAAAACCGTGAGGATTTCCGAGGGGGGTTATGCCGCTTGTCCATCGTATTGCGCAAAAAATAATGCGGTGATTTTTAGTCGTCCGGTTAATCAAACCCTTCAGTTATTCTACGTGAGCCTTGATCGCATTGAAAAAGGGAAGGTAAGTCGGGCCCAACAAATTACCTTTTCAGCGGGCGATAAAACTGAACCTCAATGGCATGAAAATGGCGGATTCATCGCGTTTGTCTATGATTTTGTGAATAAAGAAAAAATACGAGAAAATCAAATAGCGGTGCTCAATTTTCTTAATGGGGAAATTCGCTGTATTACCAGTGGCCCTGAGAAGAAGGGTTTTCCTGCGTGGACGGCGCGCCAATTGTGTCGGGCTTAGGGGTATTGGCACGTCTGATTTTCTGGT
This sequence comes from bacterium, assembly GCA_023249975.1. Lineage (GTDB taxonomy): Bacteria > Babelota > Babeliae > Babelales > JAHFBP01. Next base: position 33,742 of record JAHFBP010000003.1, on the reverse strand, counting down.
ATTGTTGTTTTCATTGCGCTAAACTATTGGTAAGTAGGGCATAAAAACAGTTTTTATGTTCTAAAATTGAATCATAGTAATTAACAAATATATGGTGATCATATGAAGCGGTATCGCAAGCCTAAGGGAAGAGTGGCCTATTCACTCCTCGTTATTTTTTCGATCATGATTTTATCATTAACGTACCTTGCTTGGTACAATAGCTCTGATCGTGAGATAAGCACTCTCAAATACACAGAATTTATGAAGTCTGTTGAGCAGGACAAGGTTGCAACAGTTACGATTGCGGACCAAAGTGTTCGCGGTAAATTTCGAGATGGCAAAGCGTTTGAAACAACCGTGCTTCAGTCTGATCGTTTGATGGGCACACTTGATCAGCACCAAGTTGAAGTTGAAGTAAAAGCTCAAGATCATCAGGGGATGTCGAATTATTACGTGACATTGCTCATGTTATTTGGCCTTATTGGGCTTATGGCATATTTGTATTATCGAAATTCACAAGGTGGTTTGGGGCAAGGTGGAGCTGGGAAGCTTTTCAATATTGGGAAAAGTCGCGCCAGATTTTTTGCACCAGGTACCATTAATGTCAGATTTACTGATGTTGCAGGGATTCCTGAAGTTAAAGAAGAACTTAAGGATGTAGTTGAATTTTTGAAAAACCCTGAAAAATTCAAACGATTGGGAGCCAAGATTCCACGTGGCGTACTTCTTAGTGGTGATCCTGGTAACGGAAAAACATTGCTAGCCAAGGCGGTTTCTGGTGAGGCAAACTGTCCATTCCTTTCAATTAGTGGCTCAGATTTTGTTGAGGTTTTTGTTGGGGTGGGTGCGTCTAGGGTTCGTGATTTATTTGCACAAGCTCGCCGCCATTCTCCATGTATCGTATTTATTGATGAAATCGATGCTGTTGGCCGTCAACGCGGTGTTGGTATGGGCGGTGGCAATGATGAACGTGAGCAAACACTCAATCAGTTGCTTGCTGAAATGGACGGTTTTTCAACTGAACCAGGCGTTGTGATTGTTCTTGCGGCAACCAATCGGGCTGATGTTTTGGATAAGGCTTTGACGCGTCCTGGTCGATTTGATCGTACGATTCAAGTACCCTTCCCAGATATTAAGAGCCGTGTTCATATTTTGGAAGTTCACAGCAAGGCAATTATGATGTCCAACGATGTGAATCTTGAGACAATTGCTCGTGGAACACCGGGATACAGTGGTGCGGATCTTGAAAATTTGGTTAATGAAGCGGCTCTTGCTGCGACAAAGATTGGTAAAAAAGACGTAGATATGCATGATTTTGAGCAGGCTCGTGACAAAATAGCGCTCGGAATTGAACGAACGAGTATGGTCATGTCTGAGCAAGATCGCAAAGAAACGGCGTATCATGAATCAGGACATAGCCTACTTAATGTGCTGCAACCAGAAACTGATCCTTTACACAAAGTGACAATTATTCCTCGTGGACAAGCGCTTGGGGTTTCATGGTCGTTGCCAGAAGTTGATAAGCATTCGCACAAAATGAGCCAACTTGAGGCGAGGATTGTCGTAGCTCTTGGTGGTCTTTTGGCAGAAAAAATGATTTTCAATGATCAAACAACTGGCTGTGGAAGCGACTTGCAAAAGGCAAGTAGCATTGCGCGGGCGATGGTTTGTAAGTACGGAATGTCGGATTTAGGGCCAACTACCTTTGAAAGTCAAAACTACGGAATGGGTGCTGAACCTGAATATTCTCCAGATACAGCCCGTAAAATTGACGAAGAGGTGAGTAAGATTATTGGGCGATGCCGAGAAAAGGGTGAGAGACTTTTGAGAGAAAATATCGATAAACTGCATAAATTGGCAGAGGCTCTTTTGGACAAAGAAACCTTGTTGTCAGATGAAGTTTATCAATTATTAGGCCTAGAACCACGTCAAAGTTTCAAGTTTACACCTTCTGAAAAAGGGGGCTCTGAGCTTGATAAGGCCGGATCTGATCGGCTTGACAGTGAACTTGACAGCATCTCGGGGTCTGATTTGGCTAAGGATTAAAGCCAGGTTAACCGCGATTTGGAGTTGTCGAGATTGAATTTTACCTGTAATCTAAAGAAGATTGATAGGCTGTGTGTTTTGCTTATATTTAAAAGGACTCTAGAGCATCATGTCAAAAGTATGTTGCGTATGCGATAAACGGCCGCGTACGGCTAATAATGTGAGTAATGCTAATAATCGTACTGGAAAATGGGTTTACCCAAACGTTCATATGATGCGTTTTACCAATCCTGGACAACGCGAGATTAAGCGTGGATCAGTTTGCACCAAATGTGTAAAGGCTGGTCTTATTCACAAAGTTGTTTAAATTTTTCAAATAGTCAGTTTTGCAGTAAGGAAAACTAAGAATGGCTCATCTAAAGGCTTCCAAAAAAGATGCCCGCACCAGTAAACTGAAGGCGTTAAGGAATTCTTCACGACTTTCAATCATGAAAACAGCAATAAAAAAAGTTATCGCTGCTCTCACTGACGGGAAGATTGAAGAAGCAAAGCAAAGATTTGTAATGGCACAGTCTCGCATCGCGAAGGCTAAGGGCAAGGGCGTTGTTAAAGCTAACACCGCTGCTCGCATTGCAAAGCGTCTTGCGCTTAAAATTAAGACTGCCCAAAACTAGCAAGCGCTTGTGGGGGAGGACTTGTCCTGATGCGATGTAGGGATACGCGCTAGGGGATGGGGATATGTTTAAGACGAGCAAGACAGTTGTTCTTGTTGAATCTGTGGAAAAGGCGGTCAAGTTCTATACTGAAAAGTTAGCATTTGATTTAGCCGAAATCTTAATTGATGACACGGCAGGGCATTATGTCCGTCGTGCCGAGGTTCGCAAGGGGCGTTGTCATATTGTTTTCCGGACACCAGAGGTTGAAGAACTCGCTGAATTTGGAATGGTTAAACATTGCGTAGGGCGCGGTGTTGCGGTACGAGTTGAGCTCAATAAAGGGCTGGATAAATACCATGATCGTTGCAGAAAAAAGGGTGTTCCCGTTGTTGGGCCTCTTAGGCTTGACATGACAGGGGTCCGATCTTTTACCGTTAAGGATCCGTTTGGCATGCGCGTTATTTTTGCCGAAGAACAGACCGACAAAGCAAAAGGTGCTTGTGGTTTACCGTGGCAAAAAGGTATGAAGCATGAAGCGCAAATGGAGACATTGGTAGACTTTCTTCGTGGCCTTGGTTTTCTTAAACGTGTTTCACAAAAATTTGTTCGATCTTGTATAAAGATCATGAAAAAGGTCGGTAAATAATCGATCTTTAAAAAAAATTAAGGGGACTTTCTGGGTCCCCTTTTTTGTTGTCTATATTCATCTATTCAATTATTAAAATGCTAAATCTACTCGGCTTTGAGGGTAACGGGAACTGTTGTCATACCAGTGCTGACTGCAGCAGGTGTTTTATTGAATCTGATGTTAATTTTTCCTGTTCTTGGATTATAAAGAGCCCTTATGGGGGTTCCCAATATGTTGGTTGTTTTTGTCATGTTGATTGAGCGAGCAGCTGCAGCCTCTGTCGAATATTGACGGTAGTAGTTTGCGCCAGTTTCTTGGCCACTCTCTTTTTGTTGATTAGAGTCACTGGCTTGAACTGTGACGCTTGGCAGGGTGGTTCCACCAGGGTTTTGATAAGAAACTGTGATGTCTTTAAGTTTATAGTTGGTTGGGATTTGAAAAGAAAGAGCGTCTGCTTTGTTGGCTGATCCAAACGCGATGCACAGCCCCATAAGTATTTGAATGTGTTTTTTCATACAAATTCCTCGAAAATGAGATAATCAAGGCCTTCCATTTAAAAGTTTAATAAAGAGGGTCCTTGGATTTCAAGAGGATGAATTCTTGTTTTTAACAGCGATTACCCCTATGGTTTGTGACGTAATGCTGTGTTTGAGATTGCGAGACTGAAAAAGAACGATATGCTTTGTGGTCATCAAAGTAAATTGAGAGATTTCAGTTTCTGAAAAATCGAACAAGGGGAGAAGTTACGTGAAAATTAAATATGTGGTACTTGTCCTGGCCTGGACACTTGGCGGACAACTTTCTGCCGATAATGACACCAATCGAAGCTTTTTAAACACCCAGCATGATCGTGACAAAGTAATATCTCAGGTGCTTACGCGCCGTATGGTCTCTGAAAATACACAGCAGACTGAACAACGTAATGACATCGGACTTGGCTTTATGATTGCGCCATCGTACAGTCAAACCATGAGGCCCCAGTCGCTTGGAGAATTTTTGGGTGTTGCTGAAAGCAATAAGATCAATTTTGCAGATGGGGTGGGAATTGGTGCGAGTGATACGGTTGGCCTTAATTCAATCATTCGTGCAAGCAATGGAACAAATCTTCCGATGGGCAGTTTTGCTTCTCGATACATTGTGCTCGAGCCAAGACAGCGAACGCTTGCGGTTCATTTGGATATGATTGCTGATATGGGATGTGTATGCAGGGGCGTTACGGTTAAATTGGGAACCTCAATTATTAACAATAATCGCAATTTGCAGGCCCAATTTATGAATGACGTTCAGGGCGTAGCCCCCATGACGCTTGAAAGTTATTTCAAAGGCACTTCAACGTCGTTTCAGCAAGCACTAGAGTTTGGGAAAATAGCAACCAAGTCTCATTCTTGTACTCGATTATCTGATATCGATATTGAATTTTTGTATGACATGGTCAAGCGCGATGGATATTTGTTTACGGGTGTTTTGGCTGCTCGGATAGGGATAGGCACTAAACCAACGGCAAAAAATCTTTTTGAAGAAGTGGTTGGCAGAAATCATAATCGACTGGGTGTTGGATTTGCCATCGATTGGCGTATTTTTGATCGCGAAAACGATACTTTGTATTTCGATGCTGGCGCGATATGGCATGTGGGGATGAGTGCGGTTGAAAATCGCATGGTTGATATTAAGAGCGTTTCCTGGGGGAAATACTTGTTGACGGTGAAAAACAAGCAGGGCCCCATCAATGCAGCCAATCCATTTGTTCCAGCCGCGAATATTTTGCCTAAAGAGATTGTTGTGCAGCCAGGGAGTATGGTCAAAATGCATGTTAATGGCGTTTATGAATGGAAATCTTTTGAATTTAATGTGGGGTACCTGTTTCTGTATTGCCAGGAAGAAAGTAACCGTCTCAAAGATGATAGCTTTAGTGATGGCGCCTACAATTTAATATGTCCCGGATATGATTCAACCAAGGCTTTTGTAAATAATGCTGGGAATTATGTGCCTATTAATCATAAAGATCTTGTTCTGAACCACCCAGCACAACAATTTCATACTATTTTTACAGGAGTGGCTTGGTATCAAGAAAAAGACACCAAGCAGTTTCAGTATGCAGTAGGTGCGAGTCTTAACTTTTCTGACAATGATCGATCAGCGCCTTATTCTGGTGATGTTTTTGCTCGAATGAGCCTGTTGTACTAAAAAAATTATAGGGGAGCATTTAAGCTCCCCATTTATTAGGGATGAATGAGTGCGTGGGAGATATCATCAATGGTTTGCAAATCATGAAGATTGCAGGCTTGGCTGAGTGAAAACTGCCCAACTTCCGTACGCTGAAGCTCATAGCAGGTAGCAACAGTGCCACATTTTTGCGCAATATCATTGGCAAGGCTGCGGATATAGGTGCCCTTGGATACAGTGGTTGAAAATGAAAAGAAGGGCGGCTCAAACGATTCAAGAGCAAAGTCAAAAATGTGAACTTCGCGAGCTTTATCTTGAACAATTTCTTCCAACGCCTCTGTGCTCAGCTTTTCTTGGCGAGCCAATTTGTGAAGCGGTTGCCCCTTGTGCTTCAGGCTTGAATACATTGGAGGGACTTGTTCATAGGATGGCATAAGGGCGTGAGCTGCATTTTCTAAATCTGAACTTGTCAGGCATGGTGCTTGCTCGTCGGTGATGGTTTGGCCTGTTTTGTCCATGGTGTCAGTCAGCTGGCCCAGTCGAGCGGTAACAATGTAGCGCTTGTTGGCAGCGGTCAATTGCGTCAATTGCCGTGTGGCATCGCGCCCGATGGCAATAATCATAACGCCGGATGCGAATGGATCGAGTGTGCCGGCATGACCAATTTTTTCTTTTTTTCCAACAATTTTTTTAATGTGCCTAATGCAATCAAATGAGGTAATGCCAACAGGCTTATTGACAACCAAAATGCCGGTAAGGTTCATGGTGTGAGTTATCTAAAAAAATACAACATCAGATATTCTCAATGATACTAGTTTGCTCAATCAACGCAACAAGGTGAGCTATTCAAGCTGCTTTTTAAGCTTAAGAAGTTCTTGTTTAATCGACTCAAGGAGAAGCTTTGTTTTTGAGTCGTCCTTTATGGGTGGCGCAATTGGGGCCTGTGTTTGAACTGGAGGTTGAATGCGAGCTGCTGATATCGTTGGAACTAGTGATGTAAGGGATAGTGCAGGAGTTGATTTGTCAGGGCCCTTCGACAGGCTCAGGACTAAAGGCGCTGCGGCTGATGATGTTTTGCTGTGAAGTTGTTGTCGGGCTCCTGGGATAGTAAAGCCTTGGTGATACAAAAGATCTTTAATGGTCTGGAAAGTTTCCAGGTCTTTGTGGGTGTAATAACGCTGGCCGCCATCAGAGCGTTCAAAGTTGAGACTAAATTCTTTTTCCCAAAATCGAATAACAAATTTTTTGACCTCGAGCTTGTCAGCTAGGTCTCCAATTCGAAAAGTTTTTTGAGCTAACGGTCTTTTTTGCATAATAGTTCCTCATAGTGCAAGGTAATTTGCCCCTGAAATTGGTTGTATCATAAAGGGGTGGTCGGGTGGAACAGTTTGACATGGAAATTTGGATTTTAGCTTGAGTTATGAGTGGCTAGAGATTTAGTTTTATGGTACTATTTGCGTGGATTCTTGGGTGATCGTCAGCCAATTGTTGTCAAGTTGTTGTCTCTGTTATCTTTCTATGTTTGGTGTGATATGAATAAATACCTTTCGATGGTGCTTCGGGTGCTTGTTTTTACTTCGATATATCTTTTAGTTTCAAATTATTTTTTCTCAGGATCAGAACAAAATAATCAGCATCAAGTTGCTGGCCAAGTTTTTGTAGCTCCCGTTAATGAAATAGAAGCCAAGCCATTAAATCGAGAAGTTGCTTTTGATGAAAGGCAGACCAAGGCTGAACCAGAGCTTGTGACGATTACAACGAACAACTGTGAATATGTATTTTCAACCAGGGGTGCCATTTTAAATGAGATTAAATTTTTAAAGCATGTCGGTCCTGATGGCCAACCGCTTGAAACAATTGTGCCAAAAATTGATTTCGAAAATAGAGAAGAAGGTGCATTTCTCATAGCATTTGATGAAAAGACGCCTCTTGTTTACAAAAACACGGCAAACAAGCACGAAGATGGAAGATTCACGATAGAATTTGTGGGAAGCAATGATTTGGTGAGTGTTACTAAGTCTTATCATGTATTTGATCATAACTACCGACTTGATCTTCAGGTCACATTTAGGCCTAAAAAACATATGAATAAAGGAATAATACCACGTATTTTTGTTCCAGGACCATTTGTTTCTCAGGTTCCTGATGACGTTGTGTCGGGCATGATATTGGGTGTTAATAAAAAAACAATCAAGACGATTGATGTTGATTCGAGTGAAGAGAAAAATTCTGGATGGCTCGTCCCCTTGCTGATGGGAGCTCAGGATAAGTATTTTACGCATGCATTTATTGGTAGCGAGAAAAACTTTATTCGCCGTGGATTTTATAAACGAAGCGATAAGGCTGAATTGGTGACAATTCTTGAAGGTTGTGAAATTTCTAAAGAAGCTGATGTTACCCTATCGTTCTATCTTGGACCAAAAATTTATCAACAAATGATGGCCGTTGATGCACGTTTGATTGATTCATTGCATGGTGGATGGTTCCCCTATATAGGGCGCATACTCTTTTGGCTACTTGATTGGTTGTATTCACTAGTTAAAAATTATGGCTTAGCGATTATACTATTAACACTTCTCATTAGAATTCCCCTGATGCCTTTTATGATTAAGTCAAGCCAGCGCAGTGCAGAATTAGCTAAATTTGAAGCAAAATATAAGCCCACAATTGATGCAATTAATCTTAAATATAAAGGGGATTCTGCTCGTCAAATGGAAGAAACAGGTAAGTTGTATGAGCAGCATAATATCTCGCGCGGAAGTACGATACTGTTTGGCTTTTTATCAGCAGCGATAACATTGCCTATTATGATATCCTTACTCTGGATGATTAATAATAATGTAATGTTGTATCAAGCTTCATTTATTGGGTGGATTAAAGACCTTTCTTCGGGAGATCCGTATTACTTTTTGCCGCTTCTTGCAAGTGCTTCTATGTTGTACGTCCAGCGCGCACTATTTGGCGATAAAATGCAAGCAACTGCTTTGATTATGCCAATTATTGCTATTGCGTTTTTTGTCAGGCTTCCTGCAGGACTAGTACTCTATTTCTTCATAGGAAACCTTGTTTCTATAATGGAAGCACGTATTAAAAAAATGTATTATGCGTAATTTGGTTTGTTATGAGTAGGTCATTTGATCATTTACCCTCACTTAAGAGACTTTTGACTGAGCTGCAAAAGATTCCGTATCTTGCGTCAAAAAACCTTTATCGTGTGGCAACGCATATTGTGACCAGCCAGCCTGAGAAAATTGATCAACTGTGTCAGGCTCTTGAGCAGGCAAAGCAATATGTTAAAAATTGCCGGGAGTGCTTCAATTGGGTCGAGGGGCAACAAGTCTGCTCAATTTGTTCTGATGACTCTCGAGAAACCAAAGTAATTTGTGTTGTTGAGATGTGGCAGGATATGTTTTCGATTGAACGAACTCGGCAATTTAGAGGGAGATATCACATTCTTGGTGGGGTATTATGTCCACTTGAAGGTATCGGCCCTGATCAACTTTCTATCAATCAATTGATTATGCGTTGTAAAAGTGGCACTATCCAAGAAATTATCTTTGCAACCAATCCAACTCCAGAGGGTGAAGCAACGGCCAGCTTTATTTATTCAAAAATACAAGACCAAGATTTGATAGTTTCGAGGCTTGCAAATGGTTTGCCGATGGGGTCATCCTTGGAGTTTATGGATCGAGTGACTATTCATGAGGCTCTGGTGGGGCGTCGACCATTTTAAGTTTCGGCCAATTTAATGTGAATCTGATCTAAATATTTTGACACATGTGTCTTAAGAGAGAGAAAGGCAGAGATGAGGATTGATGCAGCATTTCATAATCAAAAACGATCAGATTTAATTGAACGTATCAAGTTGGATGCCGATGGAAATAAGTGGGTAGCCATTTTTTCATCGGGGTTTGAGGACCACCGTTTTCGATTTCGCCCAGAAAGCAGCTTTTATTATTTAACGGGTTTGACTGAGCCAGGCTTGGTTTTGTGTGTTTTTTCAGATGGCCGACAAATTTTATATGTACCGTCCTATCAGGCTGATCGTGGTGCTTGGACGGGGGATCACCTCTATGCAGGATCGCCTTCAATCGATCCTGAATTAGAAAAAGCATATTCTTCAATATCATTTTTAGGTAGCCAAATCCCTGGTTATGTTTTGAGCAGTTTGTTCGATCCTGCTCATTACAAGGGTGTGTCAGATGATTTGGAAAAATTCATAGACGGTGAGACTTCGCTTTTTGTTTTGCATGATCATCGAGGTGAGCGATATGTTCCTCAAATGGCACTTGTCGGGGATATTCTTGATGTGCTGCCTGTGCAGCCGTCCGGAGTTTTTGATATTTCTGGCATTGTGCATGATATGCGCCGCTCAAAGAGTGAGGCTGAAGTTTTAATGATGTTTGAAGCCGTACAGTCAACAATGGCAGCACAGACATTTGTGGCACGAACCATTAAGGCTGGGGCATTTGAATACGACCTTAAAGCGGGAATTGAAGCGATTTTTACTACGCTGGGCTGCTCTGGTCCTTCATTTCCAACAATAGTAGCAACAGGTATCAATGCAACTCGTCTGCATTACACCAGGTTAACGGCTCAATTGTGTGATGGCGAATTGACGGTTGTGGATATTGGCGCTGAGTTTGGAATGTATGCAGCAGACTTGACACGAACGTTCCCTGTTTCAGGGTTGTTTACGCCGCGTCAAAAAGAGTTGTATGAAATTGTTCTTGCTGCCCAAAAGCATGTAGAACAATGTGTCAAACCGGGTATGTATTTGGTCAATACACAAGAACCTGAAAAATCATTACACCATATCGCACGAGCTTTTTTTGAAAAACATGGCTTGGAAAAATACTTCATACATGGCATTGGACACTTTTTGGGGCTTGATGTGCATGATGTTGGCGATGCGCGCATTCCGCTCAGATCAGGCGACGCATTCACGATCGAACCAGGGCTCTATATTCCTGAAGAAGGTATTGGGATCAGAATTGAGGACAATTATGTTTTGGCAGATGATGGACTCGTTTGCTTGAGTGAAGAGTTGCCAAAAACCTCAGATGAGATAGAAAAGTTTATAGCTGAGCGCTATTGCGTTGAATAGTCAAAGGTGGGCCTGGGTGCTTAGCTATCCAGGCCCATACCAACAATAACATTATTCACGTATTTTATATGACTCGTAGACTTCAAAGGTAGCCCCTTCTTTCCAGGCATCAGGTTCAAGGCCAGCCTTGAGTGAAAGTTCAGAGAGCGTTTTTTCAAGGGTCCAATGATTTTCAGGCGCAACTTCAGGTAAGAATGTTGCACTTGCTCCGTCTTTATTCATGATGATGCCATGTTTTTCCAAGATAATATCTCGATAAGATTTGACTGGCTTTGTGTCGCTGAGCACAGAAAGTGAAATGTGAGTATGAGCCAATTGAGACGCTTGAAGAGGTTCAAAGCGCGCATCTTTCAGGGCAGCTGATTTGGTTATCAGTGGGGCAATGCGCATCAGAGGTTGGTTGCGATCAAATGTTCCAATGCATCCCATTAACTCACCATTATTAGAGGTAAGTGTTGAAAAAATCGCAGTATTTTCTTGTAGCCCGGGACTCGGCATGGGGAGAAGAAGTTCTTCGTTTAATCTTCTTTCACCAAATTCAGGAGAAAAGTGGTTTTCTAATATTCTGCGCGATGATGCCAAAAGCGAAAGCTTTTCAAAATTAGTCAGGCGCATGCTGGCAGGTTGTCCTTGTTGAGGGGTTGTTGAGAATACAAATGCAGCATAACTGACAGACTCACTCGATTGTTCATCTGAGCATGGCGCAAATAAATCTTTGATAGAGATATTTTCAGAAGTGTCTTTACCTATTATTTGTGGCGAGCTGTAATAGCATGAAAGGGAGGGTGATACCTGACCAAAAGCGCCGAGTTCAGACATTTTGAGTAAAAGTGCGATGGCATGTTTGCCGCAGAGATTCAGTCCATTTTCTTTGACGACATTCAAAAACCCAGTAGCTGATTGATTCGCGATTTGTTCAAGGGCTGTTCGGTTGAAATAATTAATCATGTCAAAAACGGCTTCTTTAAAGGGGGTGTTTTTATATGATTGGCCGTAATGGATCAGGTCAGTTGTTGCCACAACAAGGGTATGGGGCCCCACGTGGTTTTTCAATTCTTCGGCCATGATTGTCATATTTACGGTTGCCATTGAGCCGATGATTACTGGAATAATCTTAAATGAGGCAATGTGTTCTTGTAAAAAGGGAAGTTGAACTTCGATAGAGTGTTCTTGTGTAAAGGCGTCATCAAAAATAGAAAAAAGCCGGTTTTTACTCATTTGCTCAATGGCCTGTGTGTCGAGGGGGATGGTTCCCAGGGGTGTTTTGTAGTGGGTAAATTTGGGCAAGGCGATACCGTTAACGGGTAGATAGTGACTTGGCGCAATGATCATTACAGAGGTGATATCTGTATTTTTTTTGCCATTTTTCAAAAGACTGGCATAGGCTGAAGCAGCACATAGTCCTGAATACCGATAACCAGCATGGGGAACGATTAAAGCCTTTATCGAGTTGGCCGAGAATGGGATGGAGAGGTTTTTAGTGGCAAATTGATCATATTTTCCAATGGCATCCTGCAATTCAGAGGGGCTGTGGGGGTACCATCCAGCGGTTAGGTGGGCGGTGTGAATGACTTTCTCAGTTTGGGTGCAGGACGTGATCACAAGGCATAAAGTTATCAACAACAGCGGCGTGATCGTTGATTTGATCCAATTTCTTTTCATAAAAAGCCCTCAAGTTATGAAATAGGTAATTTCTGAAGATACAAGTGTCAAAATCAAATGCCTGGTAGGGATACCACATGATCAAGGTTGCTGCAAGATCTAATTTGACCAGATTCGGAAAATCCCGTAAGCTAATTGCGGGGTCCCAGTAGGTTTTTACAGATGCGTCTGGAAAGAGACCGAAAGGGCTTGGGCATCCCGCAAGGGCCTTGAATAGGTAAGAGGCTATCCCCATAAAAAAGATCCGTATATGTGCAAAGATAGTTGGTTATTTGATTACAAGCTTCATTTCGTGTGCTCAAGAGCTGCGTGTGTATAGAGCGAAAGAATAGTTTTCATGGATATGAATAAAGCGTTTTTCCTCAGAAAAGAGGATAGAGATCCAAAGTGGCATGTTATTGATGCTACGGGTCAAGTTGTTGGTCGACTTGCAACAGAAATTGCTAATAGACTTCGCGGTAAAGATAAGGCTTCTTTTACGCCTCATACCGACGGTGGTGATTATGTCGTTGTTCTTAATTGCGAAAATGTTGTGTTTACTGGTAACAAGTGGTCAGACAAGATCTATAAAAGATATTCTGGCTGGAAGAGTGGTTTGAAAGAACGAACAGCGCTTCAAGTTATGGAAAAAGATCCAACACGCATTTTGCAAGAAGCTGTCAAAGGCATGTTGCCAAAGACTACTCTTGGTCGACAATCAATGTTGAAGCTTAAGCTTTATGTTGGAAATGAACATCCACACTTTGCTCAAGTTAACACTAAATAAGTTAATTCTAACCACGTTAGTTTTAGCACATTATTAAGTTATTAAATAAAAAGACCCGGACAAAAAATCCGGGTCTTTTTGCATTCAAAAATACGTATTAAATTTATGAACCCAGCCAAATTCGCATGATGTCTTTGTAGGTTAAGAAAAAGAATAAAAGCGCGAAAAGGAAAATTGAAATTGCGTTAACCGCGATTCTGAACATATCAGGCAATTCTCGTCTGATTACAAATTCGATGGTCGAAAATAAGATTTGTCCGCCATCCAAAGCTCCTAGGGGCAGAACATTCAAAAGCGCCAAATTGATGCTTACATAGGCGAGAAACATTAAAAGTAGTTTAATGCCACTGCTCGCCATCTTAAAGCTTTGTGACGCGATCATGAGCGGTCCGCCTGCACTGGAAAGGTCTCGTTGAACAAAGGCGCGTTTGATAAAGCTAGAGATACCGATTATTTGTGCCTTCATGGTCGCGATTGTGTGGGTTAATGATTCGGCCAAGGAATAGCTTTCATAAATTGTTTCGCCAGCTTCAAGTTCAAATGCAGCTCCGAGCGATCCAATCGGCCCATTGGCGGATTCTTTTTGTCCAAGAGTAACGTAAAGGGATTTTTCAAATTTATCCCGAATAATCGTAAAGTTCATGGCTTTGCTTGGATGGCCTTGGAGGTTTTTGAGAATTGCGTCGATGGTTGTTTTTTCTTCAGAGAATTTTTTTCCACCTAGGCCAACAATTTTGTCACCAACTTTCAAGCCGCCATTTTCAGCGGGGGTGTGTTTTTCAACAAAGCTGCTGATGGTCATGGATTTAGTGGTTTGTTGAGGCATTCCGTGCCAAAAAAGCCCAAAATAAATGATAAAAGCAGTTGCAAGGTTAAAGAAGATTCCGCCGAACATGATGCACATTTTTTGCCAGTAAGGCTTTGATTGAAAAGAGGTTTCGCTTCGATCATGCGCTTGTAGTTGCTCTCCTTGACCAGGTTCGTGCGATCCGGCCATTTCAACATATCCGCCAAGGGGGAGGAGTGAAAGGGAGAAGTCGGTGTCCCAAAAACGTCTTTTGAAAATAACAGGGCCCATTCCTATAGAAAATGTAGGGGTTTTGACGCCAAAAATCTTACAAAATATAAAATGGCCAAATTCATGAATTGCAATGAGGGCCCCAAAGCCGACCATTGCACCTAATGCCGCAAAAAACTTACCGAGAAGGGGGACGATAGGTTGCCAAGCCATGACAATGGTTCCTTTTTGTTAAAATAATGACGTAAAACAGCAGGGTTTCCTGCAAAACACTGAAGGCGATCGTATCATCGCAAGGGGCTTCTGTCCACTGTTTTAAGGCGACTAATAATTTCTTTTATGATAAATAGTGGCGAGGGAAAGGGGTGTTTGCGTGCTTGATAGTTATTATTACTTGAAAAACTTATCAATTGAGGTAGACTGATTGTACTCTCCCATGGTGTTGTGATTCTGTTCTGTAGCAATCCTTTAGGTGGGTGAAATCAGAAAATTTCGTCTCGCGCTTGGAGTTTCTCTGGGTCCGTGGGTGTATAATAGTGTTTTAATGATGATAGTGGATGGATAGCATGCCTACAATTAATCAACTTGTTCGCAAGGGGCGTACGTCGCCAAAAGAAAAAACCAAGGCTCCAGCGCTGAATTCATGCCCACAAAGAAGGGGCGTGTGTACACGCGTTTATACAATGACTCCTAAAAAGCCTAACTCGGCGCTTCGAAAAGTTGCCCGTATTAAGCTTACAACGGGTAGAGAAGTCACTGCGTATATCGGTGGTGAAGGCCACAATTTGCAGGAGCACTCAGTGGTTCTTGTGCGCGGTGGAAGAGTAAAGGATTTGAACGGTGTAAAGTATCACGTTGTTCGTGGAGCACTTGATACAGCCGGTGTTGAAGGTAGAAAACAAAGCCGTTCGCTCTATGGAGCAAAACGTCCTAAGGCGGGAGCTAAATAGATGCCACGTCGCAGTTCAGTAAATTTTGTTCGTGATGTTGGCGTTGATCGACGCTTTAAGTCACCAGTCGTACAAAAACTTATCAATGTTATGACTAAGTGCGGTAAGAAGAGCATCGCTCAGCGTATCGTTTATGATGCAATGGATATGTTGGTTAAGAAGGCTGGCAATGAAAAAGCGGGATTTGCTCTTTTCGAGAAGGCGCTTGCTGATATTAAGCCGGCTGTAGAAGTTCGTTCACGCCGTGTTGGTGGTGGTGTATACCAAGTTCCAACAGAAGTTCGTGATATTCGTGCTAATGCGCTTTCGTATCGCTGGCTCATTGAAGCCGCATCAAAGCGTTCTGACAAAAGCATGGGTTTGAGATTGGGTCATGAAATGCTTGATGCAATTGAAGGTCGTGGTGGCGCTGTTAAGAAAAAATCAGACGTTCATCGTATGGCTGAAGCAAATAGAGCATTCTCTCATTATGCATGGTAGAGGTATATAAAAAATCATGGCTGTTCCGTTAAACGTTCCATTAAGAAAATATCGCAATATTGGTATCATGGCTCACATTGATGCTGGTAAAACAACAACGACAGAGCGTATTCTTTTCTATACAGGTGTTTCACACAAAATTGGTGAAGTTCATGAAGGCGCTGCCATTATGGACTGGATGGAGCAAGAGCAAGAGCGTGGAATTACCATTACATCTGCAGCCACAACTTGTTTTTGGAACGAACATCAGATCAATATTATTGATACACCAGGCCACGTAGACTTTACGATTGAAGTTGAGCGCTCGCTTCGTGTTCTTGACGGAGCGGTTGGTGTTTTTTGTGGTGTTGGTGGAGTTCAGCCTCAAACTGAAACTGTATGGCGTCAAGCTAATCGACACAAAGTTCCTCGTATTGGATTTGTTAATAAGTTAGATCGAGTTGGTGCTGATTATTTTAATGTTATAAATAGCATTAAGCATCGCTTGCCGATGAGTAATCCACTTGCTATGCAGATCCCTGTTGGCAAGGAAGAAAACTTTCATGCAATCATTGACGTTTTGACCAAGAAAATGGCGGCCTTTGTGGATGACGAATCTATGGGGTCTAAGTTTACATGGGAAGAGGTTCCTGCTGAATACAAAGATCAAACTGATGAAGCGTATGAAGCTATTCTTGAAAAAGCATGTGATTTTGATGATGCCATCGCAGAAAAGTATTTGGCCGGTAAGGCAGTTTCTGTTGATGAGATCAAAGCGGCACTTCGAAAAGGTGTAGTTGCTCAAAAGTTCACACCTATTTTTGCCGGATCGGCATTCAAGAACAAGGGTGTTCAACTTCTTCTTGATGGAGTTGTTGATTATCTACCTTCTCCGCTTGATGTTCCGCCTGTTGTTGGGATTCATCCAGATACTAAGGCAGAAGTTCTTCGCAAACCAGATAATAATGAACCATTTTCAGCTTTAGCATTCAAGATCATGGTGGATCCTTTTGTTGGTTCGCTGACATTTACGCGGATTTATTCAGGTACTATTGAAGCTGGATCATATGTTTACAATGCAACCCGTGGTAAAAAAGAACGCGTGAGTCGCTTGCTTAAGATGCATGCAAACAATCGCGAAGAAATTAGCAAGGGTGTTGCTGGTGATATCATAGCAGTTGTTGGTGTTAAGGATGTTACAACGGGCGATACGCTGTGTGATGAAAAGAATCTAGTGTTGCTAGAGTCTATCACATCTCCAGAGCCAGTTGTGAGTGTCTCCATTGAGCCAAAAGGCAAGGCTGACTATGAAAAAATGTCACTAGCTTTGCGTAAATTGATGCAAGAAGATCCTTCATTCAGATTCTCATTTGATGCTGAAACTGGTGAAACGATTATTCGTGGAATGGGTGAGCTTCATCTTGAAATTATTGTTGATCGCATGAAGCGTGAATACAAAGTTGAAGCAACTGTCGGTAAGCCGCAAGTTGCCTATAGAGAGACGATAAGAAAGTCTGTCAAATCTGAAGGTAAGTTTATTAAGCAGTCTGGTGGTCGTGGTCAATATGGTCACGTATGGCTTGAGCTGTTCCCACTTGACCGTGGTTCAGAATTTGAATTTGAGAGCAAAGTTGTTGGTGGTACTATTCCAAAAGAATTTATTCCAGCGATTGAAAAAGGGATTAGAGAAACGCTTGATGCGGGTATCCTTGCGGGTTATCCAGTTGTTGACGTAAAAGCTGTGGCGCTTGAAGGTTCATATCATGATGTTGACTCATCAGAAATGGCTTTTAAGATTGCAGCTTCAATGGCATTCAAGTCGGGTATGAAGAACGCAAGTCCAGTTATTCTTGAGCCTATTATGGACATTGAGGTGACTACACCTGATGATCATATGGGTGATGTAATTGGTGACCTTAATTCACGGCGTGGAAGAATTCTTGGAATGGAGTCTCAGTGTGGTGATCAAATCATTACAGCTGAAGTTCCGCTTTCTGAAATGTTTGGATACACAACAGCACTTCGGTCGATGACCAAGGGGCGTGCGTGTTCTTCAATGCAGTTCAAGGAATATCGAGAAGTTCCTTCGAACGTTCAAGAAACTATTGTAAGTCAAAAGTCGTAAAGCTGTTATTGTTGCTTAGGAAGGGCCGAGCATGGCAAAGGGTATATTTCAAAGAAATAAGCCCCACGTAAACGTGGGAACAATCGGTCACGTTGACCATGGTAAAACAACGCTAACAGCGGCTATTACCAATGTGTTGGCATCAAAGGGTTGGGCGCAAAAGCTTGCCTTTGACCAAATTGATAAAGCTCCGGAAGAGCGCGCTCGTGGTATTACTATCGCAGCTGCTCACGTTGAGTATGAAACATCTAAGCGTCACTATGCTCACGTTGACTGTCCAGGTCACGCTGACTATGTAAAAAATATGATTACCGGTGCCGCTCAAATGGACGGTGCAATTCTTGTTGTGTCAGCCGCAGACGGCCCGATGCCTCAAACTCGTGAGCACATTCTTTTGGCTCGCCAAGTAGGGGTTCCTTCAATCGTTGTTTACTTGAACAAGTGTGACATGGTTGATGATGAAGGACTTGTTGAGCTTGTTGAAGAAGAAATCCGTATGCTCTTGAGCAAATATGGATTCCCTGGTGATGACATTCCTGTAATTAAGGGATCGGCTACTAAGGCTCTTCGTGGTGATAAAGATTATCTTGGTGAAGAATCAATCATGAGATTGATGGACGCTGTTGATGCTTATATCCCAACTCCAGCTCGAGACACCGATAAAGCATTCTTGTTGCCTATTGAAGACGTTTTCTCGATCTCTGGTCGTGGAACTGTTGTAACAGGCCGTGTAGAACAAGGTATCGTCAAGGTTGGTTCAGAAGTTGAAATCGTTGGATTTAAAGACACGGTTAAAACTACTGTTACTGGACTTGAAATGTTTAACAAGGAACTTACAGAAACTGTTCCTGGTGATAACGTTGGTGTACTTCTTCGTGGTGTTAAAAAGGAAGACGTTGAGCGCGGACAAGTTCTTGCAAAGCCTGGCTCAATCACTCCTCATAAGAAATTTGAAGCTCAAGTTGTTATCTTGTCTAAAGAAGAAGGTGGTCGTCATAGCCCATTCTTCGGTGGATATCGTCCACAGTTCTACTTCAGAACTACTGACGTAACCGGCGTTATTACACTTCCTGAAGGACGTGAAATGGTAATGCCAGGTGATAACCTTGTTCTCACTATTGAACTTGTTTCACCTGTTGCTATGGATAAGGAACTTAAGTTCGCTATCCGTGAAGGTGGCAGAACTGTTGGTGCCGGTGTAGTAAGCAAAATCATAGAGTAAGCAAAAGGTAACTTTTCTAATGAAAAAGCAAAAAATGCGCCTTATGCTTCGCTCATACGATCATCAGCTACTTGATGGCGCTGTGAAGCAAATTGTATTAGCGGCAAAAAGAACTGGGGCCCTTGTTTTGGGTCCCATCCCTATCCCAAACCGACGTCGTATTTTTACGGTGTTGAGAAGTCCACATGTAAACAAAAAAGCTCGAGATCAATTCGAGTTGGTAACACACAAGCGTATTCTAGATATTGTTTCTCCAGCAGAACAAACAATGGATGCGCTTATGAAACTCAACCTCTCTGCAGGTGTTGATGTTGAGATACATTAGGTAGATATAATATGCTCGCAAAAATATTTGGTAAAAAAATAGGTATGACTCAGATCTTTGACGATCAAAGAGTTGTACATCCTGTTACCGTAATTCGTGTAAACGGATTATTTGTAACGCAAGTAAAGACATCTGAAAAAGATGGTTACTCTGCGATACAGGTTGGTATGGTTCGTGATCGTTATCGCGGTCTTCCGTTTGATAATGAGTGGCTCAAAAGCAAGAAGACTTACTTTCTTCATGTTAAAGAGGTTCCTCTTAAGGACGGAGCAGCAGCTCCTGAGCTTGGAACAGCTCTTACTCTTAAAGATTTAGCTGTTCAAGTGAACGAAGATGTTCATGTAACGGGTAATTCTAAGGGTGCTGGTTTTCAAGGTGTGGTAAAGCGCTGGAATTTTGCTGGCGGTCCAAAAACACACGGCTCACGTTTTCATAGAAAGCCTGGTTCTGTTGGAACTAGTAGAACCCAATCAGAAGTCTGTAAGGGTAAAAAGCTTCCTGGACACATGGGAGATCGACAAATAACGGTTAAAAATCTTCGAGTTCTTAGAATTGACGAAGAAAACGAATGCTTCTTTATTAGAGGTGCCGTCCCGGGAAAGAAAGACTCTCTCATTATTATTAATGCGACTCGGGGAGAATAGTACATGAGTACAATTTTAGTATATAATGGACAAGGTGAGCAGCAATCTCCACTCTCTGTAGAGGTAGTGAAGACTAATGATTTATCCATTGCCCATGCCCAAGCGGTACGCGTTGCTCGTCAAAACGGGCGACAAGGTACAGTTGGCTGTAAAACTCGTGGAGAAGTTAACTTCTCAACAAGAAAGCCATGGCGCCAAAAGGGAACTGGCCGCGCTCGTGTAAGTAGTATCAAGTCTCCTCTTTGGAGAAAGGGTGGGGTTATATTTGGGCCTCAACCACGTACACGACAATTAAAACTTGGAAAAGGGCAACGAAGAGCTGCACTTGGATGGATGGCGTCAACATATATTACAGCAGGCAATGTTATTTGCTTGGATGCAACATTTGACAGCGTAAATCCTTCAACAAAGACCGCTCTGCAATTGCTGAAGAACATAGGATGTGCAGATCAACGTGTAATGGTATTGTTGCCATTTGAAGATTCACACACATTTTTGTCATTTCGTAACTTACCTAACGTAGAAGTTTATTCGTTTGATCAACCAAATGCCTTTCACATGGCACGGATGGCAAAATGGGTTTTCTTCAAGCGTGATGTTGAACTCTTTAAGTCTATGGTTGAACGATGGAACTAAGTCCGTACGCAATAATTAAAAAAATTATAAGAACGAGCAAAAGTGATCGTCTTATGCAAGATAGCGGAACATTGGCGTTTGAAGTAGAGAAATCTGCTGACCGCGTTATGATCAAAAAAGCTATTGAGCGTATTTGGGGTGTGAAGGTTGAAAAAGTTCGCACACTCAAAACTCCACATAAAACGGGTACCTACAAAAAACGTTGGGTTCGTCCAAGTGGAAAAAAGGCGTATGTATCACTTAAGCCTGGCTACACAATACAGTTGCCTGGTGAAAACATGAACGCTGTGCAACGAGAAGATTCTCGTGGCCCAGTTAGCGGGGGAGAGTAATTATGGCTATAGTTTCTCGAAAGCCGCGCAATGCTTCACTTAGAGCGCAACAATTTCTTGTTAATAAGGATTTAACCAAAAAAGAACCTGAAAAGTCTTTGCTTGGACCTTGTACAAGAAGTGGTGGTCGTAATAATCATGGACGTATCACGGTTCGACATCGTGGTGGCGGAGCTAAAAGACAATACCGTATGGTAGATTTTATGTTTGGTAATCGAGAAGTTCCGGGCAATGTTATTGCTCTTGAATATGATCCAAACAGAAATGTGCCAATCGCTTTGATCTCATATCTCAATGGTGCAAAATCATATCTTATCAGTCCAGAAGGATTGAAGGTTGGTGGAACAGTTCTTGCGAGTGAGAATGCTGATGCATATGTCGGAAACAGTATGCCATTGAGCAAGGTTCCAACTGGTTTCTTTGTGCATAACGTTGAACTTGTTCCTGGTCGTGGTGGCAAATTTGCTCGAAGCGCTGGAACAACCGTTCAAGTTGTTGCAAAAGAAGATGGTAAAGCTGTTCTCAAGATGCCTTCTGGTGAAATGAGAACGGTAAGCTTGGATAGCTGGGCAACTATTGGAACACTTTCCAATGCCGACTTCCGAAATGTGTCTTTAGGTAAAGCAGGAAGAACGCGACATCGTGGATTCAGACCTTCTGTGCGTGGAATGGCTATGAACCCTGTTGATCATCCACATGGTGGTGGTGAAGGTAGATCCAAATCTGGTTCTCATCCATCAACTCCGTGGGGTAAGTCTTGTAAGGGTGTTAGAACACGTCGTCGCAAGAGCTCTGCGATTATAAAACGTCGTAGTAAATAGGGGTCTGTAGAAATGTCACGTTCGATTAAAAAAGGACCATACGTTGCAGAGTCATTGATACGGAAAGTAGAAACAGCTAAAGAAGCTGGAGTTCGAACTCCTATCAAGACATGGAGTCGGGACAGTATCATACTTCCTGATTTTGTGGGTAGCACGTTTGCTGTGCACGATGGTAAGAAATTTGCTTCGGTCTTTGTGACCGAAAATATGGTAGGTCATGCGCTTGGTGAATTTGCGCCAACGCGAACTTTCCGTATGCATAGTGGTCAAAGACAAGCTGCCGGCAAAACCGATAGTAAGTCTGGCGGTAAAAAAGCAAAGACATAATAAAAAAATGAAGATAGGCGTATTGTCATGATAGCAACGGCGAAAGATACAAACGTTTACGTTTCGCAATACAAGCTACGTAAATTTGCCGATGGCATTCGAGGAAAGTCTGTTGATCGGGCACTTGAGTGGCTTCGTGCATGTATGATTAAAAGAGCAGTTCCGCTCTTAAAGGTTTTGGCTTCAGCGTGTGCTAATGCGCGAAGCAAAGATGAGACGATCACCTCTTTAGATGGCTTGTATGTTTCTCAAGTTAAGGTTGATCAAGGGCCGTACACAACTTACTTTAAACCTGGCGCTCGTGGCCGTGGGAAAGTTTTGCGAAGACGGTCAAGTCGTATTGAAGTTGTATTAGACATGAAAAAGAAGCCATAATAAGCTTTAAAGAGGTGCTTTGTGGGTCAAAAGGTACATCCGTTAAGTTTTAGACTAGGATCTTTCAAGGACTGGAGCGCTCGTTGGTTTGCCAAGCGAGGGTATGGTGATGAACTTATCGAAGACCTTAATATACGTAAGTATCTTGAGAGTCGTCTTGATAGCGTTGACATCGCTAAAGTTACAGTCGAAAAAACTAGTCAAGACATTAGACTTGTAATCGAGTCGTCACGTCCTGGTGTTGTGATCGGAAAAAAAGGTCAAGGAATCGAGCAACTTAAAGCAGATTTGCAAAAGAAATTTGGCAAAAATGTTGATGTGTCTGTTCAGGAAGCAAAAGATCCTGAAATAAACGCACAGTTGATAGCACGTGGAATTGCTGATCAAATCGTTCGTCGCGCAAACTTTAAGCGTTTGATGAAACGAGCTGGTACTACAGCAATGCGTGCAAACGCTCGAGGTATTAAAATTTGTTGTTCAGGCCGTCTTGGTGGTGCGGAAATTGCTCGTAAAGAGTGGTTACGTCTTGGGTCAGTCCCATTGCATACCTTGCGTGCTGATATTGACTATGCGCTCGCTGAAGCACAAACAATCTATGGGATTGTTGGCGTGAAGGTTTGGGTTTGCAAAGGTGATTTGAAGTAAGGGTTAGCCATGTTGATGCCAAAAAAGACAAAATACCGTAAGGTTCATCGAGGTAACCGACGTGGCTGGTCAAAAGGTGCGCGCACGGTCTTCTTTGGAAATTATGGATTAATTGCAGTGGAACCAGGCTGGTTGACGTCTCGTCAAATTGA
Organism: bacterium; assembly: GCA_023249975.1. Lineage (GTDB taxonomy): Bacteria > Babelota > Babeliae > Babelales > JAHFBP01. Next base: position 10,761 of record JAHFBP010000003.1, on the reverse strand, counting down.
GTCTGTTCGTATTTCATTGAGCCGTAAATTAAAGAAGGTCGGAGAATATTTTTTCCGCGTATTCCCTGATAAGCCTATTTCGAAAAAACCTGCCGAAGTCCGTATGGGTGGAGGAAAAGGTGGGCCTGAGTTCTGGGTGTCTGTAGTTAAACGTGGACGCGTACTTGTAGAAGTAAGCGGCGTTGATCTTGCAACAGCAAAAGAAGTTTTAAAGGGAGCCCAATATAAACTTCCTATGAAAACACGATTTGTTGAAAAAGGCGCAGAAGACTCTGTGCAGTATCCTAGCTGACGTGAAGTGAAAAGATGAAAAAACAAGAATTAATGAATTTGAGCGTAGCTGAGTTAGAAAAGACCATAGCAGACATGCGCAGAGAGCTTTTTGAGTTGAAGATCAGTTTGCCTAGTGGGCAGGTTAAAGATTACTCTCAAATTTCAAAAGTTCGTAAAAATATTGCGCGTGGTTTGACCTTTTTGAACCAAAAAGCGGCTTCATCTGCCTTGGTAACAAAAGCAGCATGAAGTTTTAACGATCATGATAAGTGGAGATGAGTGATGGCCTATTCGGCAGAAATTGAAAAAAACATTAAAAAAACAGAGCGAAGCTTTGAAGGTCGCGTTGTTTCTGATAAAATGGATAAGACAATTATCGTAGAAGTCTCCAATACATTCCGACATCCGGAATTTGGCAAGATCATTCGACGAACAAAGAAGTACAAAGTTCACGATGAGAATAATTCTGCACGATGTGGTGATTTTGTAAAAATCGCTGAGTGCCGTCCTCTTTCTCGTGACAAGCACATGACGCTTTTGAGTGTTAATAACAGCGCGTCTGTTTGAGGGTAAGCGACTATGATACAAAAGGAAACTAAACTTATTGTTGCAGACAACTCCGGAGCCAAGGGACTCAAGGTTATCCACATAGTTGGAAGCACAGGTAAGCGTTTTGCATATCTAGGTGACCTTGTGAAGGTTACAGTTAAAAAAGCCATTCCTGGCGGAACTGTCAAAAAGGGTGAAGTTCACTTTGCCGTTGTAGTCAGAACTCGCAAAGAGGCTCGTCGTAATGACGGTAGCTACATTAGATTTGATGAGAATGCAGCAGTTATTGTTAACAAAGATAAGCAGCCAATTGGTACGCGTATTTTTGGACCTATAGCTCGTGAACTCAGGGCCGAAGGCTTTACCAAAATTTTGTCGCTCGCACCTGAAGTTATATAGTTAGAGGTAGAAAAATAAAATGTTGAATCGTATAAGAAAAGATGACCTTGTAGTCATTATTTCTGGTCGCGATAAGGGCAAACAGGGAACTGTTATTGAACTTGATCAGAAACATGGCTTGGTTAAGGTTCGTGGAATCTCAATTGTGACACGACATATCAAACCTCGTTCAAAAAATGAAAAAGGTATGATAACCAAGGAAGAGTCATTTTTGCCATTGTGTAAAGTAATGCCGGCATGTCCAGATACAAAAAAAGGCTGCCGTATTCGCACAGTTGTGAGTGAAGATGGGAAGAAGATTAGGGCAAGCCACCGCACAGGGGCTCAATTTTAAACAGGATACGTTATGATGTCGCGCTTAGAGGAAATGTATAAAAACATAAAGGGTGAGCTCCAAACAGAGCTTAGTCTTGCTAATATTATGCAAGTCCCACGTATTGAAAAAATTGTTATTAATATTGGGGTAAAAGAAGCTTCGCGTGACAGTAAGGTTCTTGATGGAATTAAGAAAACAATAGAGCTTATTGCTGGTCAAAAAGCAATCAAAACTGCAGCGCGTAATTCGATTGCAGGTTTTAAGTTGCGTGAAGGTGTTGATATTGGTGTTAAGGTGACATTGCGTCGCCGTGCTATGTATCATTTTCTTGATAAATTAATTAATATCGCACTACCTGGAGTTCGGGATTTTCAGGGCGTGCCTACAAAATTTGATGGCACAGGAAATTATAATCTTGGTATCAAAGATTGGATGATTTTTCCAGAAGTTGATTATGATAAAGTTGATTCATCTCGTGGATTGAATATCACCATTCATACATCTTCAAGTGATGATAAAGCGGCTTTTGCGTTACTTAAAAAATTCAAAATGCCATTTCGCAATAGTAATTCTCAAGGTGGAGTGCAGGGGTAAATATGGCACGCAAAGCGCTTGTTGTAAAAGCAAACAAAACTCCAAAATTTATGACGCAGCATCGTAATCGCTGCAAAGAATGTGGAAGACCGCGTGGGTTTATGCGCATGTTTAATCTGTGTAGGATTTGCTTCAGAAATACTGCGGTGATGGGAATCTTACCAGGCGTCAAAAAAGCAAGTTGGTAGAGCGGAGTAAATAATGTCGATAGATATAGTTGGTAATTTTTTGACGACGATTCGTAATGCGATCAGCATATACAAACGTTCAATGTCGACCCCATATTCTAAATTTAAGGTTCAAATAGCTCAAGTCTTAAAAGACGAAGGTTACATTGAAGACTTTATGAAAGAAGATGATCGACTTGTTGTCCGTCTTAAATATGTAAGCGGCGAGTCAGTTATTCATGAAATTACTCGTGTAAGTAAACCTGGTTGCCGTCGTTATGAAGGTGCTCAACAATTGAAGCCTTTTGTAGGCGGATTGGGTATTACTATTATAACAACCAATATTGGTGTTATAACCGATCGTAAAGCTCGTGAGCATTCAGTCGGTGGTGAAGTATTGTGTCGCGTTTGGTAGGGGAGCACCATGTCAAAAATCGGTAGAAAGCCAATCCCTGTTGAATCAGCAAATGTCACAATAGACGGCAAAATGTTGACGATCAAAGGTTTGAAGCATACAGAAACACATATTCTTCCTGAAGGTGTTCACATCGTTCAAGAAGACAAGTGTTTGAAAATTACGGTTGATGAAAACACCGCAGAGCTTAAAAGAGCTTGGGGTCTTCATCGTGCACTTATTGCTAACAAGGTTAAGGGTGTTGAAACCGGCTTTGAGCAAAGAGTTAAGATCGTAGGACTTGGTTTAAAAGGTCAGCTTGTTGGAAGGAAAATCAATTTTTCTTTGGGATTTAGTCACAAAATAGAATTTGATTTGCCTGAAGGCGTGAGTGTTGTTGTTGAAGAGAAAAAAGGCCAAGACCTTCTTTTCCGAGCAGCAAATAAAGAACTTTTAAGCAATACATGTGATGCAGTTCGTAGATTGCGTCCACCAGAGCCTTATAAGGGAACTGGAATCATGTTTGAAGGTCAAAGAATTATTCGTAAAGCTGGAAAGACTAAGGCATAAGGCTAGATCTTATGCTTGTTAAGAGAGGGTTTTGTTGTGAGTATTAATCGACGATTACAAAAACGCGTACAACGACGTGAATGTCGTGTGCGAAATCGTCTAAAAAAGAGTGGATTGCCACGTATTAGTGTTTTTCGGAGCAGTAAGAACATGTCAGTTCAAGTAATAGACGACTTGAAGCACGAAACACTCGTATCGATGTCTACGCTTACATTAGATTTCGAAAAAGATAGCAAAAAAGTAGATCAAGCACATGCCTTGGGTGTTGCGCTTGGTAAAAAAATAACTGAGCAGGGGCTTGGTGCACTCTGTTTTGATCGTGGTAGACATTTATATCATGGTCGCGTTAAGGCTCTTGCTGAAGGTTTGCGTGAGAGCGGAGTCAGTATTTAACGAGCTGTGATGGCACGAGAAAATAAGAATAGGTGATAATGGCTGAAAAAAAGAGAGCTGCTACGGGAAGTGCCGGCCAGGCACCACGTGAGAGCGGCAAGTTTGAACAACAAGATAATTTTGTAGAAACAGTTCTCCAAGTACGACGTGTAACAAAGGTTATCAAAGGCGGCCGTAGGCTTGCTTTTTCAGCCCTCGTCGTTGTTGGTGACAAAGAAGGTCGTGTTGGTATTGCATCGAGCAAAAGTCGTGAGCCTGCCGGAGCTATTTCAAAGGCGTTCCGTCGAGCACGTAAAGAAATGTTTGAAGTACCTCTTTACAAAACGACAATTCCGTATGATGTTCAAGCCCAACATGGAGCGAGTAATGTAATTATTCGTTCAGCCTCAAAAGGTACGGGTGTGATTGCCGGTGGTGCTGTTCGTTCTGTGCTTGAAGCACTTGGCGTTAAGGACGTACTTGCAAAAGCTCTTGGCTCGTCTAATCACGGAAACGTTGCTCGTGCTACATTGTGTGCCTTGCAAAAATTGCGCTCAGCACAGCATATTGCTCGCTTGAGAGGCAAGGACCTTAATGAGCTTATGGGAGAAGTACATGTCAATGCTCAGTAATCTGCCAAAATTATCAAAAAACCGTAAACGTGTTGGTCGCGGTGGCGATCACGGAGGAACTTCTTGTCGAGGTTCCAATGGACAAAAGTCACGTCAAGGTGGAAAATCCGAAATTAAACCTTCTTTTGAAGGTGGACAAATGTCGTTGGCCCGTCGCATTCCGCGTCGTGGTTTTAACAATCCATTTGCAACCCCTGTTTCGATTGTAAACCTTGCTGATCTTGAACGCATGTTTGAAGCTGATCAAGTAGTTGATGAAGCTTCTTTGCGTGAAAAATACCTCGTCAAAAAACGTGGTGTTAAGATCAAGGTCCTTGGAAAAGGACAACTTACTAAAGCCTTGACTATAAAGGTTGATGCCGTGAGTGCATCAGCTTGCGAAGCTATTGAAAAAGCCGGCGGAAAGGTGGTCTTAGGAGGGGAGTAAGCTTGTGTTCTTCTCAATTCGTAATGTTAAAAACATTTTCCTCATAGAGGATTTGCGTAATAAACTCTTTTTTACATTTGGAGTTTTGGCAGTCTTTCGGTTTGGGGTTCATGTTCCAATTCCAGGATTTGATACGGTGGCATTGGGTGAACTGATGAACAACGTTACATCGGGTGGTTTTATGGGGTATCTTAACCTGTTTTCAGGTGGTGCTTTGCAGAACATAGCGATTTTTTCGTTGGGCATTAGTCCATATATTAATGCATCGATTATGATTCAAATTCTTTCGATGATAGTCCCCGAACTTGAGGCACTATCAAAGGAAGGTGAGTATGGTCGCCGAAAGATTAATAACTATACGCGGTATTTGGCCTTTGTGCTGAGTATCTTTTATAGTATTGTTCTTTTGACAACATTCGAAGCATTTTATGGTAATTTAGTGTTGGTCCCTGGTTGGGGCTTTCGCTTAACGACCATTATGATGTTAACTGCTGGTTCTCAATTGGTTATGTGGCTCGGTGAGCAAATTAATCAGTATGGAATTGGTCAGGGAAGTTCACTAATTATTTTTGCAGGTATTGTCACGGGTTTGCCTGGGGGAATACTTAAATTGGTTGGCGGTGTGATGGGAAACAGTATTGATCCACTTATTGCGATCGCTATTGTTCTCTTCTTACTTGTCTTATTGGGTTGCATTGTTTTCCTTGAAAAAGGTGAACGGCGCATTACAGTCCAATATGCAAAAAGAGTTGTTGGGCAGCGCGTATATGGTGGTGTTAGTTCGTATATTCCATTCAAACTTAACTCTGCTGGTGTTGTTCCAGTAATTTATGCAACCTTTATGCTAACGCCATTTATGACCATAATTAATTGGATTTCAGGTAAATCAGAAGGGTCTTTCCCACAAATTAAAATGTTGGCAAGCCTTTTTGAATACGGATCTCCTGCTTATTATGTGATTTTTGCGCTTATGATTATATTCTTTAGTTTTTTGTATACGAGCATTCAATATCGACCTGATGATATTGCAGATAATTTAAGAAAATCAGGTGGTTTTATTCCTGGAATTAGACCTGGAAGAAGAACGGCTGAATTTATTGAATACCTTTTAACGCGTGTTGGCTTGCCTGGTTCGATATATCTTGCCTCATTGGCGATTTTTCCAGACATAGCCCTTAAGGCTCTTTCTTCACCGGTTATCTTTAGTGGAACAGGTTTGTTGATAGCAGTTGGGGTTGCGCTTGATACATCAGCACAGGTTGAAGCTGCGCTGATTGATCGCAAATACGAAGGATTTTTGAGCAAGGGACGGCTAAAGGGAAGATATGGTCGCGGGTAAGACATCATTTAATAATTACATCATCTCATTTCTTGGGCCTCCGGGCGCAGGAAAGGGAACGGTTGCTCGTAGAGCATGTCATGAACTTGGTTTTTTTATGCTTTCAACAGGAGATCTTTGTCGTAAACATCGGCAAGAGGGAACTGTTTTGGGAAAAAAAATTGATGAATATATTTCTGTGGGACACTTTGTTCCCGACGAAATTATTTGTCAGATGGTTTGGGAATGGCTTAATGAGCATGCAAAAGGTGAACCAATCATCCTTGATGGCTATCCTCGGACTATTGGTCAAGCTGAATGTTTTTTATCGGATTTGAGTAAAAACATTCCAAATTACAATTTTAAGCTCCTGGTATTTGAGATTTCAAATGAAGAAGTGATTGATCGCTTATCTAATCGCTTGGTGTGCACAAATAAGTCCTGCCAAGCTATTTACTCACGTATGACGTTAAAGCCTCGCCAAGAGGGAATATGTGATGCGTGTGGCGGTAAGCTTTCACAAAGAGTGGATGACAATCCAGCTGTGATTACTGAGCGTCTTGATGTGTATAAAAAACACTTGAATGGGCTTCTTTGTTTTTACAAAGAAGCAGGCACAGCTATTTACAGTTTGAATGTCTCTGATAAGAGTGAAGATCAGGTTTTTTCATCATTTATTGCAACTGTGAGTTAAGGAAGGCCTTTTGATGATCAAAATAAAGAACAAACGAGAGCTGCAACTGATGCGTGAGGGCGGAAAACGTCTGAGCGAGGTGGTTCAAGCAGCATTATTTTTGGTAAAACCAGAAATGAGCACTCTTGAGCTTAATGGGATCATCGAACGTGAAATGATCGACAGGGAGCTTGTTCCCGTATGTAAGGGGTATGCTGGATATGAGCATGCATCATGCATTTCAGTTAATGATGTGGTCATTCATGGGATACCTTCGAAAAATGTGGTTTTAAAAAATGGTGATTTTGTTACACTAGATGTAGTTGGAGCCTATCGGGGCTACTGTGTTGATATGGCTCGTAGTTTCTCTATTGGAATTATGAGTGATACTGCTCGTCGTATGGTTCAAGCTGGCCAAGAGGCACTTGATCTTGCGATTAAGCATATTCGACCAGGAGTAAGGCTTTCTGATATCTCAGCAATTATTCAAAAAAGAATAGAGGTTGACGGGTTTGGAGTGATTCGCGATTATGCGGGTCATGGTATCGGAAGGTCTATGCATGAGTCTCCTGAAATCCCTAACTATGGTAAGCCTGGAGAAGGTCCGATTTTACGATCGGGCATGACCCTTGCCATAGAGCCGATGTTAACGGAAAAAGGGTACCAGGTTGACCTTGACAAAGATGGATGGACAGTGAGAACCAGAGATGGAGCTCTTGGTGCCCATGTTGAAGATACAATTGCTGTAACGGATGTTGGTGCGGAAATTTTAACACGCCCATCTTCGGGTGCTATTGGTGGCAATGAAAAGTAAAAAAGATGCAATAGTTATTGATGGTGTTGTCGAAAAGGTTTTACCAAATGCCTTTTTTCAAGTTTTACTTGAAGGTGGCCATATGGTAACAGCCCACGTGTCCGGCAAGATGCGTGTACACTATGTTAAGTTATTACCTGGCGATAAGGTAGCGGTAGAGCTTTCTCCGTACGACCTTTCAAAAGGACGCATTATTGTTCGGTATCGTACATAGATTGAGATAGTTATGAAAGTTCGTACTTCAGTTGGTAAAATTTGTTCTGATTGCAAGATTATCAAGCGATCAGGGGTTGTTAGGGTCCTCTGTAAAAAGAGCCCTCGCCATAAACAACGACAAGGTTAATAAGCTATGGCACGTATAGAAGGCGTTTATCTTCCTAAAGAAAAGCGAGTAGAGTACGGTTTAACGTATATCTATGGTATCGGTTTGCACAGCTCACGTCAGATTTTATCAAAATCACAGATTGATTTTGATAAGCGCGTTAAAGATTTATCGCATGAAGATGTGGCTCGCATTCAAAAAGAAATCATTGATAATTATGTTACCGAAGGTGGTCTTCGTAAAGAAGTAACCCTTAACATCAAGCGCTTGCAAGAAATCGGTTCGTATCGTGGAACACGTCATAAGCGATCGCTTCCTGTACGTGGACAACGAACAAAAACAAATGCAAGAACACGTAAAGGACCTCGTCGTTCAAGCAATATTGTTGCTGGTAAGAAAATTGCGAAGAAATAAGAACGGGATTTGACTCGGTAGGAACAATACATGGCGTATAAGAAGTCAACTAAAAAGCACTCGCCTCGTAATATCGAAACGGTTGCTGCTCATGTAAAAGCTACGTTTAACAACACGCTTGTGTCTGTTACAACGATGAGTGGCGATGTGTTGATGCGTGGAAGTGCAGGCAATCTTGGGTATAAGGGTGCCCGTAAAGGAACGCCTTTTGCAGCAACTCAAATTACTACTAATTTGGCAAAAGAATTAGTGGCAATGGGTGTGCGGTCAGTTGAAGTTAACCTTCAAGGGCCTGGACAAGGAAGAGATTCTGTTGTTCGTGCATTCCAATCATCAGGTTTAAATATTTCGCTTTTGCGAGATGTCACACCACTTCCTCACAATGGATGTCGCGCGCCGAAAAAGCGTCGCGTTTAGTGAGCGATTATTTGTAGATAGAACTGTATTGGATGTCTGCAGCTCAATGCTCTTTTATAAAGAGATTGATGGACTGGTGGGCATCGTGTATGAAAGGCGTAGAGGACTGAATGGCAACCAGAACTTCATCGGCACAAGGTAAAGGTGCCAAACGTTCACCCCGCGGAGTCGCAGGGGATACTACGAACGTTAAAGAAAAAGATAAAAAGAACAGTGAGACTGGTGGCAAACAAGGTGGTGCTAAAAAAACATCAACTTATGGTCAACAGATGGCTGAAAAGAACTTAGGCAGAAATTTTTACGGATTGCGTGAAAAACAATTCAAACGCTTTTTTGCTGAAGCTCAACGTCAACATGGAGCTACCGGTGAGAACTTGCTTTCTCTCCTTGAGCGCCGTATTGATAACGTTGTGTTTTCGCTTAAGTTAGCGTCAACTCGACCACAAGCTCGACAAATGATTGTTCACGGACACATACGTGTTAATGGACATAAAGTGTCTTCTCCTTCAAGTCTTGTCAAAGCAGGTGACCTAGTTTCACTTAAAGATGGCACTCTTGAAAAGAAGGGCTTTGTTGAAACTGTTATCAACAAACGGTTGAACATTGGGGTGAAAGTTCCAGCGTGGCTTGAGTTGAAGAAAAGTGAATATAAAGGTCAAGTGCTGCGTTTTCCAGAGCGAAGTGAAGTTGCCGTCGACATAAAAGAACATCTTGTTGTTGAATTATATTCCAAGTAGCGGTTGTTAAAGTTGATATTCAGAATTGTTTTGATGAAATATCAAGGTGGTTGAGCGATATGCGGTTGTTCAAAGCGACAATTCTTTTTATGTTTGGGGTAAGGAAGGAATATGCAGGATAAGAAGAAAAGCTATCAGCCGTTGACGGTTCCGACCATTCGTTGGGAAGGTTCTGTTTCGTCTGATAAGTCAGGCGAATTGGTAGTACAACCTCTCGAGCCAGGTTTTGGGGTAACCCTTGGTAATGCGCTTCGTCGCGTTATGCTTTCGGCTGTTGAGGGTGCTGCTGTTACGTCTGTTGTTATTAAAGGTGTTAACAACGAGTTTGCAACACTCAAGGGTGTTGTTGAGGATATGCTACAAGTTATCCTTAATATTAAAGGTATCGTTGTTAAAAACGAAACGGGATTGCCAGGAACAATGCGCCTTGTAAAAAAGGGTGAAGGTGTTGTTACAGCTGCAGATATTGAAACGGACGAGCATCTTGAAGTATTGAACAAAGATCACATTATTGCGCATTTGGCTCATGACGGTGATCTTGAGATTCAATTCTTTGTTGAGAATGGACGTGGATATCTTCCTGCTCAATGGGAGCATGGAGTAGCTCTTCAGCCAGATGGCCGTATTTACGTTGATGCAATGTTCTCTCCTGTCAGACGTGTTGAATTCAATATTGAAAAAACACGTGTTGGCCGAGACATGGATTACGACCGTTTACTTCTTAAAATTTATACTGACGGAACCGTTTCTCCTCAGGATGTTGTGCATTATGGAACGTCAGTTCTACGTTCACAACTCGAGTGTTTTCTTGTTGCGACAGAAATTCCATTTAATGAAATTTCAACAGAGTCTCAAGAAGCTGCGCCTGAGAGTGTTGGTGAAGAAAGTAAATCGATGGGTGGACTTCCTGTTGAATTATTCCTCAAACCTATCGAAGAACTTGAATTTTCAGTCCGAGCACATAATTGTCTTGCTGGTGCTGGAATTCATCGCGTGATTGATCTTGTGAACTTGACGGAAGAAGAAGCTCTTAAGATCAAAAACTTTGGTCGTAAATCTTTACGAGAAGTTAAAGATATTTTATCAGCGTTTAAGTTGCGTTTTGGTATGAATATCAAAGAACTTGATCTTAAACGAGCAATTAGTGAGCAAGAAGGAAATTAAGTAATGAAACACCAAAATGGTACCCCCAAGCTTAATATGTGTGAAGACCATCGCAGGTCAGTTATACGAAATCAAATTATTAGCTTTGTAAATAATGGGGTTTTGCAAACCACAACTGCTCGGGCTAAAGAGATTAAGCGTCGTGTTGAGCGTTTGATTACGATCGCACGCGAAGGATCTGATTTTAATATTATCCGACGCATCACCAA
>JAHFBP010000019.1 GCA_023249975.1 bacterium | reverse complement strand
TTATAAAATCTGGTATCATTTTCATTGCGAAGTTCATAAAGGGTTTTTTAGACTGTGCAACGTTATTTTAAAGCACTTTATGAGCTTCGCAATTATTCAATCGACTTTTCGGATAAGCTCTTAATATGATCGAGCATAGGTAGTAACATAGGTCGTGTCTCATCATTCGCCGCTGACAACAGATAAGTCCAATCGTTTTTTTGAGCATCCTCAGCATGCGGAAGTTTTTGTAATTTCTTTTTTAGGAAATGGGCTCCAGTATCAGTACAGTTATATAGGTGCATACCCGATAACACAAACTCTTTCAGGGTGCTTACGGCTGCGAGCATCAAAAGATTGTTGTCTTTTTTATCAACAAGAGGAATTGATTGTTTATTGATACCGTATGTTAAAAGTTTTTTAATCGGCCACAGTAAAAGAGTGCCGATGAGGCGATTGTTAACGTGCTCTGTGATAGAATTTAAAACTAAATTATCATAGCCTTGTTGAATCTTGTCTCTCACATCTTTCAATTGCTGGGTAAGTTGTGGAGTAAGATTAATCTTTTTGAGATGATCTGCTGGCTCATATATATCATCTATAGCAGATGTATTGTTCGTAAAAAACGAAGACGCATTATAGAAAAGATCATATAACCCCGTGCCATATTTTCTGACAATTGAAGGTTTCAGATCATTAAAAAGGGTATCTTTTTTACTATCCTCCAAAGCAGAAAGCTGATCTGCAGTCGCCCCTAAAAATTCTGCTAATAACATATCTGATGCCTCTTTCAAATCAGAAGCCTTCTTATGAAGCAAAAGTCTTTGAGCCTTTTGAGCAGCATCCTCTACGGGTTGAGCTTTTTGAATGTCAACATAAGATGCACCAGGTTGAAGTTTAAGGCTTGTAAGGAGCTCTTCAATAGTTGCATTTGAAGCTGTAGAGCAGATAAGTGTGAGCAGAAGTAAATATTTTTTCATAAAAAGCCTTTTTTATGGCGCTACGTGTGAATATTGCAAATCACATATAATTAATGCCAAAAACCGTGTTCAATACTCCATAACTCAAGAATACTGGTGATTCAGGTTTTCATCAAAAAAAGCTTCAAAACCAGGCAAAAGGTCCCGTTTTTGGACGTAGGCGGTTATTTATTGGGTTGAGACCCCAATTTTTAGGGAAAAAGGTCTGTTTTTGCATTATCCCGGTATGAGTCGTACAAAGCTCCCTATAACTCTTTTTTTGAAACAGGATTAAAGTAGTGTTGAAAAAAGGCTTTAATTCGAGGTCCCCAGTGCACAGTTATGCCTGCGATGGCAAAAAATCTGACGCTGCGTGCTGCTAAAACAGCAACCATAAAAGGAATGATCGAAAGTTGGCAAAAACCCGCAGAAAGCGTAATGGCCTTAAAGGGAATGGGGAGAATTCCGCCAACAAAAACAGCCCAGCCTTGATAATGTTTGTATCCCGTGACAAACATATCAAACGTTTCTTGTGACAGGACAAAACCAATAATCCACGGCCCAATGATATCCCACAAAAAAAGGCCGAATGCATAGCCTATCAGCGCACCAATTGTTGAGGAAATTGCTGCAATTCCGGCAAACCACCAGGCTTTGTCAGCGCGTTCATGGCAGTAAAATGCGAGCAATGGGTCCAGGGGAACAAGGATAAACATTTCAAGAACAAAAAATATGGCCAGCCAGCGACCTGCCGTTGGTGCAGCTGCTCGCTCCTTCATCCATGAATAAAATCGTCGTGCGGCCATGTTCTTCTCCTGAGGTTTTGATGATGGCTCAGGATAACATGGCGCTGAACAATGGTCCAACGCCATGTTATAATTCAAAAGTTTTAGTTAAGTGCAATTTTCAGAGGAGCTTTGTTTGATGAGGGAGAATCTTAATTAGTTTCAGAAAAAGCAAAGGGGTTATTATTTTTTAATAACTGAACCTAAGAGATCACGGTACCCATGTAACATGAAACCTGTCATTACAGTGTTTATTACTACCACACGTGCGCTTGTTTTAAGGAGAGTGTTTTCAATTTTGATGTTTTCAGTTTCAATTAACTTCGCTTCGGCTTCAAGTTCTGGGGTTGAGCCAGATTCTGCAATTTGTTTTTTGATTAATTGAAGTTGGGCGAATGTTTCATTGAGCGCTTTGTTTTTTTTCTCAAGGCATTCACGATCCCATGTACGTTTTTTTCGTATTCCGTTAATGGCTCGATGTATACAAAGAGCGCCAGAAGCAATAATCATGGGCATCATCATCACAAGCTTTTGCTTTCTGGGGTAGGCTGTTGTAACAACATCATTACACGAATGCTCTATTAAAGCATGATCCGGGTCCATTTTATTGTCATAGGTAAATTGTATGAAATCAAGGGTGTTGTTAAAATCTTTTCGCCAAAGGTTGTAATTTTGGTTCCCAGAAGAAGATTGGTAGTATTTCCAAAAATCTTGAACAGAAGAATCTTTGGCGTCAGGTTTATAGGCATATTTTTTATGATAATAATAAGCAATACCTTCAAAAAAGATATTTGTGGGAATATGGAGACATAATCGTTTTAAGCAATCGTTAAGAGCGGATGCATTTTCATCAATACCTAACAATTCGTGATCTGTGGCTGCCTCGACATTATTAAAATTGAGGAGAATAAGTGAGAAAAGTAAAATTTTTTTCATAGGACTCCCTTTTACAGAGCCCCTTTTACAGAGCCCCTTTTACAGAGCCCCTTTTACAGAGCCTGTGATAAAAATTCAAAATATACATAATGAGCACCAAAAAACGTGTTCAGTGCTTCATAACTCAAGAATACTGGTGATTGAGAATTTCATCAAAAAAAGTTTGAAATCAGGCAAAAAGTGCTGTTTTTTACGTGCCAGCACCCCAAATATGCCCTATTTGATAATATTATTGAGCCGTTTTTTCGCGCAAATAGGTGCTCAGATTTTTGATATCAATGCGTTCTTGGACCAAAGTGTCGCAATCTCTGGATTCTAGTCTTAATGTTTGATATGTTAGTCATTAAGTTGTATTGTGATTCATACTAGAGGGTTAAGTGAAAAATATGAAGAGTTTGCCCTTTCCTGCAATAAGGGCTTTAGGTAAGTTGGGACAAGATATCAATGATGCCAGGCGTCGCCGCCGTATCACCATAGAACTTATGGCTGAACGTGCCGCTGTGTCGCGAGCAACCATTGGAAAAATTGAAAAAGGGGACCCTGCCGTCTCAATGGGTGGTTATGCGTCAGTACTTTTTGTTTTGGGGATGGAGCGGCGTTTGGGTGATGTGGTAGATAGTGCTCATGATTTGATTGGACGCAGACTTGAGGATGAAAAATTGCCTCAAAGAATTCGCATGCCTCGTAAAAAAAATGAGGAAAATGATGAGTAGTAAAGAAGTTATTGTTTCAATTTCACTCTCCGGTGAAGACATACGCATTGGAAAGCTCTGGTTTCATGTGAGGGGACATAAAGAAAGCGCTTCGTTCGAGTATGATAAAAAATGGCTTGATCATCCTGATAAGTTTGCGCTTGATCCAGCCTTACAATTGACAGAAGGTGCATTTCACACAGGGCAAGAGATGAGTTTGTTTGGTGCCATAGGTGATTCTGCTCCAGATCGCTGGGGGCGTGTTCTTATGCGTCGCGCAGAAGCGGCAAGGGCCAAAGAGCAAAATCGTGTGCCCAGAACTCTTTTTGAGATTGATTACCTCCTTGGAGTTAATGATGAAGCGCGCCAAGGCGCTTTGCGTTTTTCAGTATCCCCAGATGAAAGTGTATTTCTATCTCCCAAACACAAGATGAGTATTCCTCCGTTGGTCGATCTGCCTAAATTGTTGTCAGCTACAGAGCGGTTCATTGCTGACAACGAAAGTGCAGAAGATTTAAGGCTGCTGTTAGCTCCTGGGTCATCACTGGGTGGTGCACGCCCAAAAGCTTCTGTGCGTGATAAAGATGGGAGTCTTGCAATTGCTAAATTTTCCAAAAAAGATGATGGGTTTAATGTTGTTGTTTGGGAAGCGGTGACTTTAACTTTAGCCAAAAAGGCAGGGATAAATGTACCTTTGCATCGCCTAGAAATGATTTGTGAAAAGCCTGTCTTAATAATCAGTAGGTTTGATCGCAAAGATGGTAAGCGTATTCCGTTTCTTTCAGCAATGAGCATGCTTGGAGCCCGTGATAATGAGCAGCATAGTTATTTAGAAATGGTCTATGCTTTGGCTCGAAACGGAGCATCTCCAGAAGAGGATATGAAAGAGCTGTGGAGGCGAATTGTGTTTACAATCATGGTTTGCAATACAGATGACCATTTGCGCAATCATGGTTTTATTTATGAGCAGCACAAGGGGTGGCGGCTATCCCCCGCATATGATATTAATCCAACACCTGCAGAAATTGCCCCACGTATTCTTACAACATCGATTGATTTGCATGAAAATGCTGCCTCATTAGAAGTGGCTATGAATGCTGCTATAGAATTTCGATTACAAAAAAAAGAAGCTCTTTTGATCATTAAAGAAGTTGCCGCGGCTGTGAAGCAATGGCGACAAATAGCTTCTGAGTTTGGTTTGTCAAAACGAGAGTGCGACAGGATGTCGAGCGCTTTTGTATATGAGGCCAATGAGTGAGCCTGTACATGAGCGATGCTAAATAAAATCGTCGTGCGGTCATGTTTTTTTCCTGGGTTTTGATATTGATTCAGGGTATCATGGCGTTGAGCAATGGTCCAACTTCGGGTGCAACAAGAGTTGGTTAGTATGTGGTTTTTTTGATTTTGCTCAGCTCAGCTTCAAGCTTTCTCAGTTGTTCTATACGTTCTGGGGTCTCGCCTAATTGAGTAATTTGCTGGTGGATTGATAGAATTTGATCAGACATGTGGTTGATGGCCAATTTCTTTTTTTTGGCGAATTCAACACAAGAAGTTGCGCCAACATTTGTTAGTAATCTGTATAAGCCCACCACTCCAAATGTGACCATTAAAAGATGGCTTATCTTCTTGGCAATATCTGCATTTTCAGTGTAATTTCCCCTGTCATTTTCGTATTTCAGTTCAATAAGCTTACTCTTAAAAAAACTACAAATACCAGCAGCGGGGATCCAATGAGGAGCTCCACCTATTATGGGAAATGAAAGAGTTTTATGGTATCTCCAAAAATCTTGGACTGGGGTATCTTGGGGGTTCAGTTTGTATTCGGTTTTTTTGTTAATTGTTTCATGAGCCACAAGATAAAGAATGCATACTGCAGTTGGTATGTTGGCATAAAGATTAAGAGCACTTTTTTCTGAAATAGATTGAACCTTAGTGCTACTAAAGATAATAAATGAGAGAAGTAAAAGCTTTTTCATGGAGAGCCCCTTTTACAGAGCCCCTTTTACAGAGCCCCTTTTACAGAGCCCCTTTACAGAGCCCCTTTACAGAGCCCCTTTACAGAGCCTGTGATAAAAATTCAAAATATACATAATGAGCACCAAAAAACGTGTTCAGTGCTTCATAACTCAAGAATACTGGTGATTGAGAATTTCATCAAAAAAAGTTTGAAATCAGGCAAAGGGTGCTGTTTTTTACGTACCGGCACCCCAAATATGCCCTATTTGATAATATTATTGAGCCATCTTTTCGCGCAAATAGGTGCTCAGATTTTTGATATCAATGCGTTCTTGAACCAAAGTGTCGCGATTGCGGACGGTTACGCAATGGTCATTTTCGCTGTCATAATCGTAGGTGACACAAAATGGCGTACCAATTTCGTCCTGGCGGCGGTAGCGCTTGCCAATTGATCCGCCATCGTCAAATTGGACGGTATCAAAAATCTGCTTTAAGTGATGATAAATTCTCATCGCGGGCTCGTCCTGATGCTTGGTCAGGGGCATTACGGCTACACTGACCGGTGCCATATGTGGGGCAAGGGCCAAGTACACACGTTTTTCGCCATCAATTTCATCTTCGCGATACGCATCAAAGAGCAGAGTGAGTAATAATCGGTCCACGCCAACAGAGCATTCCACCACATGAGGGAGGTATTGTTCATTAGTTTGTGGGTCGATTGCCAATAAATTTTTGCCTGAAAATTGGGCATGTTGACGCAAGTCGTAATCTGAGCGATGCGCAATCCCTTCCAGTTCTTTCCAGCCAAAAGGGAATTCATATTCAACGTCAGAACACATTTTGGAATAGTGAGCCAATTCGTCTTGTGCGTGCGGTCTGATGCGGATTTTGTCCATATCAACTCCAATGGATTTGTAAAATTCAAGGCGCGTGGCGATCCATTTTATAAAGAAATCATCGGACTGATCGGGCTTGCA
>JAHFBP010000018.1 GCA_023249975.1 bacterium | reverse complement strand
GAATGCATATTTTAAAATTTCTTTCCATGCCAGGTAATTTATCGGAAAAAATCATGGCCCAACTTTCTACAGGCAACGTTTCTCCAAAAAATCTTTTATCGTATCCAAGCCCAAAATAACTCCATTCATAGGGAACGGAATATTTGTTGCCTGGGTCAAAGTTACGATTTAAGAGTCGGTTGTCCAGTTGGGTGTAGTTAGTGAGTAATGAAGTGTTGATTTCTTGAATGAGTCCTTTTTCATGAAGTATCTCGACCATATAATCTGATGGGGATGCAACGTCATAAGAGCTGCCACCATTGATTTCAAACTGAGCCAAGAGTTCTTCATTAGACTCAAAGACTTTGACATTAACCGTGATGCCAGTTTCTTTGGTAAATTCATAGAATGTGGCATTTTCAAATGCGTCTCCATATGAATAAAAATTAACAGCAATGGCATCACTTTTGGTGAAAAAGCTCCAAAGCGCAGGCAAATATAAAAAGAAACTAATCATGGTAGTAAAACCAAGGGCAATGATGATCTTACGTGAGTAAGATCCTTGGGATGTGTGATTTTCAATCATGCTTAATGACCTGATTAGTTAAGTTTAATGCCGCTGCAATGATAACAATAATGCTACTTATTGCGAGCATGCAGGTGGCAAGGGCGTTAACGGTTGGATCGAGTGAGCTTCTGATGCTCACAAAGGTATACACAGATAAAGTTTGAACTTCTGGGCCTGAGCAAAATAGCGCAATTAAATAATCATCGAGTGAAAGCGTGAAGGTAATCAGCGCGGCAGGAACAATTGCAGATTTGAGCAAAGGGAAAAGCACAAGTCTGAAGGTTTGATAATACGTTGCTCCCAAATCAAGTGATGCTTCAGTTAAAAAAGGATCTATTTCTAGGTATCGGGCTTTGACAATTTGGATCACAAAAATAAGCCCAATAAGTGTATGTCCTACAATCAGACTACCCAGTCCAAGTGGAATTTTGAGAATGCTAAAAAGGTTCAAGATGCCGATAGCTACAATGATATCTGGTACAAATAAATTGGGCATAAAGAATGAAAAAATAAATTGATTACGCCACCATTTACTGCTGACGACCAAACAGGTTCCAATCATAACGCTCAAAAATGATGACGCAAGTGCAACGATCATTGAATTTTTAAATGCATTGATAATTTCTGATGATGAAAAAAGTTTTGCATACCATTTGAGTGAAAATCCAGTCCACTCAACAGGGATTTTTGATTTATTGAATGAAAAGATAATCAATACAAAAATGGGCAAATAAATAAAGGTGTAACCCATCACAATTAAAAGAGGATAAATGTAGCGGGAAAAGAGTGATTTTCGTTCAACCATCGTGATTCCCTTTATCTTTTAATGACTCATGAAGAGACTGTGGAGAGGTGTAGTATTCTTGTGATGCCAGTCGTAATAAAATTCTAAGAAATTTGAAAAGTAGGAAAGCTAAAGCCATTATCAAAATTAAAACAATAATTCCAAGCGCTGTGACTGCTGCGCCACCACTGTAATCATGAGAAGAAAGGTATTTACTTACGACCAAATTACCCCACAAAAAGGTTTTTGATCCACCCAAAAGCTCAATGATGGCGTATTCACCAAATGCGGGTACAAATACCAATAAAATGCCTGCTGAAACACCACGAATTGAAAGGGGAGCGATGATGCGAACAATAGTTTGGAATTTAGTGGCCCCAAGGTCCGCAGAAGCTTCCAAGAGTGATTTCTCAATTTTTTCAAAAATATTGTAAATAGGGTAAATCATGAAGGGTAGGAAGCAGTACACCATCCCCAACAGAATCGCAAATTTGTTATTCAAAAGATGAGGTAGTGAAGAGCTGAGTCCCAAACCATAAATTGATTGGCTCAACAATCCACCACGTTGGAGGATGAAAAACCATGCATAAGCTTGTACGATAATTCCTGTCCATGAGGGTAAGATGATGAGCAATAATAAAATTGGACGTAATCGTTGTGTTCGAAACGCTATAAAGTATGCAATCGGATAGGCAACCACGAGGCAAATTGCCGTGGTGAGTGCTGCAAAGCCAATGGAATTGAGAATGATTTTGAGATATACAAGGTTGATCAATTCAAACGGTGATGCCGTTATGAGAAAATCCTTGATGTATGGAAGTGCCGGATAAATGGCCATTCCAAGCAAAAGTGTAGTTGGCAGGTAAAAGAAAAGTGTCTGCCACAAGAGGGCGGGACATGCCAAAATAAATGGCGATTCTTCCTTGAAAACTTTACGCACCCATTCCATAGAAATCCATTCCATTAGTACTCCAAGAGAACAGAGTCTTTGTCGTGAAAATAAAGATTGACCACGTCTTCATAATTAATAGTTTCGGTAGGAAAGTGTTCTTTGTTTTGCTGTAAAACTTTGATTAACAGCGATCCAGTGACTTCAACACCATATTGAGTTGAACTTCCGTAATAAATAATACTTTTTACCACGCCTTGCATCGCGTTGGAAAAGCCATCACGTGTTTCTTTGGTAATTCTAATTTTTTCTGGTCGGATGCTCAAAAATGCATGACATCCAGGAATCATCCAGTTTTTACGTTTTTGAGTGTAAACTTTAAGAGGATCAATTAATGGAACTTCGAGTTCAAGCTCATGTTGATCATTCAAGTGAAGTTTGCCGGTGATGATATTTGTTTTTCCTACAAAGTTGGCAACAAAGCATGATGTAGGAAATTCATACACACTTTTTGGGGGTCCCATTTGTTCAATGCGGCCACTTGTATTCAAAATAGCCATACGATCGGCAACCGTCAGGGCTTCGTTTTGGTCGTGAGTAACATAAATAAATGTGGTTCCCAAGCGCTCTTGAAGATCAATCAGCTCGATGAGCATTTGTTCTTTCAGTCGTTGATCAAGTGCCGCAAGAGGTTCATCCAACAACAATACTTCAGGTTCTCCCAAAAGGGCCCTTGCAAGCGCAACGCGCTGTTGTTGTCCACCAGAAATCTGACTGATTGATTTATGTTCATGGCCCAAAAGACGTACGCTTTTGAGAACTTGATACACTTTTTCTTTAGTTTCTTCACGCGAAACACCACGCAAATTCAAGCTATAAGATACATTTTCATGTACCGTTAGATGAGGAAAGAGCGCGTAATTTTGAAATACGGTATTAATTTTGCGTTCATAAATGGGGACATTGGTAATATCCTCGTCACCCAAAAAGATGGAGCCTTTGTCAACGGCCTCAAGGCCTGCAATAAGGCGTAGTAATGTTGTTTTACCGCAACCACTGGGTCCAAGAAGTGCGAAGAATTGGCCACCTGGAATGTCCAGGGTTAGGTTGTCCAAAATAACTTCATCACCAAAATATTTTGCAACATTTTCTATACGCAAGTGTTTCATAAAAAGCTACTCCTGCTCGTTGTCGTCTTCTTCAGACTCATGGTCTTCTGAGCAGCAAATGTCGTTATCCGAATCTTCCAAATTGGAGTTAGATCCATTATTGCCAACATGTGCACAGAAAACAGGAACGATTAAGTCAGACAAGGTGCATGGTAAAATTACCGCTACCAATAAAACGACAAACATAAAACCCATTTGATGGTGCCAGTTGATGTATCCATGACTAATTATATAAAAGAGCGAAGCAAGCGCACTGACAAAACTGTGCGAGAAATGAGCAAACACTGAATGCGAAAACATTGATTTTGAGGCACGGCTGCTTATCAAAAGACCACACACAATTCCAGCTGTTAAATAAGGCAGAATTGATGAAAGGTGATCACGGAAACACCAGTGAAAATGAACATTGATGCCAAATATTTTGCAACCAATGTAGGGCAAAAAAGCGTCGGATAACGAACAGAAAACTGCAGGAACAAGTGTGCCAACAATAATTGATCCGATGATGCTGCGAGCATATTTACGATAGGTTAAAACAACCCCGGTGCTGGCAAATAGGATATGGGTAAAATGCAATGAGTGAAAAAGAACTCCAGCTTCACGGCTGATATCTTTTCCAGAAACGATAAATGACAAAATGCTTGTCACAATAAGAGCAAGTGCTACCGACAAAATTCCATAGGGTAGGTGACAAGCTGCTTCAGTCTTAAATGTATCAAGAATACTTCCATTGCTTTTGTGCATAACCAAGGCCTCTTTTTTGTTCGTAATAAGGACAGGAACGAATATTTACATACGGGTTAAAAAAGAGCTTAAACCCCCATGAAGTCGATAGTAGTATAGGGCTCTTAAATTCAAAAGTAAAGTATACCCATCCGCTAGAAATTCCCCTCAAAACTGAGGTGCCAATTGTATGAATTTTCCTCAGAATAGGCCTTAGCCCACTTCCATCCGACATCAAATTTAAGTGATCCCAGGGGGGTGTGAAACCGTAATCCAAGACCAGATGCCGGATACCATTGGCCAGCAGTTTTGTTAAAAGGGGTCTTGCCCAGTCTGCCGGCGTCACAAAAGGCTAAAAGTGAAAGATTTTTCTTGAATCGATACAGTACTTCCAGGCTGAGGTTAACCATGCTTCTGCCCCCTTGGATAATATACAAGGGCTCTTTGTGTCCCTCAGGCATGATTTGCTTCAGGGGTGGGAGTGTGTCTCGGATATAGCCTCGGACCGACTGGGTTCCGCCCAAAAAAAATCGATCAAGTGGAATGATGTTTTCCAATTCTTGGCCCCAGATGCGGCCTGTTCTGATTTTTATAGCTAAAGTGATGGGGTCAATTAACGGTTTGAAGTACGTGTGCTCAATAATGAATTTACACAGAGGAACTGCCAAATTGGAGCTAGTTGGGGCTATTAGATGCAAAGTGGCTTGAGTTGCAAATCCCTGAATAACTTTTTCATTTTCCCGCAAGAAGTGGGCCTTAATCTTGGTTTCAAAAAACAGCCGATGTTGCAAGGTGTCCAGTAAGTGGGGTGCCAGTTGAAGATGGTTATCGGCATCGTGGGTTTTTATCCATTCGCATCCACTGGAGAAATTCATATGAATATGTGAAGAATAATCGTGCGTAATGCCCGCCTGAATGCCAGAATGTGCGATGGCGCAGGCAACAGAGTTGTCAATGATGCTGAGTGGAAATAGTGAGCGACTTGCATGAGCCGTTGTGTAAAATTCTCCCGCCAAGCCCAGGCAACCAGGTTGGTGGTACTCGACATTAACTCGTTTATTATATCGTTCATAATCCATGCCAAGTAAGAGCTTATCCGCCTTGTTAAGGGGATTTTTGACAATCAAGGTGCCTCCTGCCGTTAGGCCACTATTACGCTGAATAATGGCGTCACTTCGAGAGAGCAAAAGTCCGCCGTGCAGTCTCAGTTCAAATGGTTCATCGTCAAAAACGGTAACAATAATATTTTTAGTACTTTCCTTTTGGGTCAGGTCATAGGGCGTCAATTGTGAATACCCAAATACCCCTAGGCGAGAAAGCTTGGTTCGTGTTTGTTCGAGATAGGCGTCATTCCAAGAATAGCCTTCAGAAAATGAGCATGAGTTTTTGATGGTTGAAAAGGGGAGCTTGGTGTTGCCCCTGACAATTAGTTTTCCAAACGAGATGGGATTTCCCTTGTTGATGTCCCAGGTTATATTCATGGGAATGGATCCGTCTTGTAGGGGGGGCTCTTCAGTCAAGTGAGAGTCGAGTGTGGCATACCAGTACCCTTGTTCATAAAGTTCAGCCAATAAAACTTCTCGTTGTTGGGTAATCATTTGGTGATTTAAAGGGGGGTATGGTTTTTGGGGGGTTGAGAGGGAAAGTTTTTTTGGCGTATAGTTTTTAAAGATGACCGACTTGAGAACACGTTGCGGTCCGTAGGTAACGCTCATGATCAAATGTCCCGTGTTTACGCTTTCTTTTACGATGTTGGCAGGGGATATCTCAATGTCCCAATAACCCTTTTTGATGTAACCCTCTCTCAAAAGCTTTCGGCCTTTGTTGATGAGCTTTTCATGATACGTTCCTAGATTGAGTAATTCTTGCCAGTACATGAGATTTTGAGCATTGTCAGGCTCGCGATCGGTGCCACTAATTTTGACTGATGTGATGGCAAACGGTTGATTTTCCTCAATATGGAACAATGATCGGTGTTTACTGCAGGTGTATGTTATGGAGGGATCAAAAAAACCCTGAAGTCGATATTCATTGCAGAGTCTTTCGACGACAAGGTCTTCTTGCATGAGCCATTCTGGAAAACTTTGATCTGCAACGGCATCAATCAAAAAACGTTTTGAAATTGCCTTATTGCCCTCAATAGCCAAGTTTTTTTTGTGGGTGTGAATGGAT